>DIPE01000099.1:13540-39580 GCA_002427015.1 Firmicutes bacterium UBA5496
ACGATGATGACGATGATGACGATGATGACGACGATGATGACGACGGAGATGAAGACTAAAGCTCAACAAAAATACAGCCTGTGAAGGCTGTATTTTTACATAGGAGCATTTTGCACATTTGCTGGGCATTTGCATAGTATGGAGCAAGGGGTGAGGAAATGAGGAGGGCAGGAAGAGCACTGGGGGACAACAATTTGCTTGGCAAGCTGGCGGGAGTCGCCCTGGCGGTCTGTGGCATTGCTATTATTATTGCCAAGGTGCCCTCTATATTTTGGTGGTTTGTTTTGGGAATAGGCCTGATGGTCTTGGGCTGGAAATTATTTACTTGTTGAGGAGGAGTGCAAGGGCATGAAAATATACGCTGTAAAACTTCACCCGATACTGTCAGCGATTGTGCGGGTCTTTTTTCGCAGAGCGGTGCTAAAATAGTATGGCTACGAAGAATATAGGGACAGTTCTTTGCTTCGAAGAAAAACTTCGATGACAAGAACTGTCCCTATACTTTATATAGCTCTCTTAACCTTGCCGGATTTTAGACAACTGGTGCAGACATAGACCCTTTTAACTTTTCCATCGATGTCGGCTTTGACTCGCTGGAGATTGGGAGCCCAAGTCCTCTTGGTGCGTATATGAGAGTGGCTGACCTGAAAGCCTGATCTGATGCTCTTATCGCAAATAGCGCATTGCTTTGCCATCGCTTACACCTCCTTAATCACAAAAATCATTCTAACATATGGATATTGAAATGACAAGGCCTGGTCCTATGACTTTTATTTTAGTTTGGTTTATAGTAGAATTATACAGGTATACGCAAAGGAGGGTTACCGGAGTGCTAATGGAAACAGACTTAGGAAATATAGAAATTACTAACGATGTAATTGCTACCATTGCAGGAGTGGCTGCCGTGGAATGCTATGGATTAGTGGGCATGGCCTCCCGCAAGCAGCTGAAAGATGGCATTGTGGAATTGCTGGGAAGAGAAAATCTCAGCCGCGGGGTGGAGGTCAGAGAGGTCGAGGGTGAACTGAACATTGACTTGTATATTATTGTGGGATACGGTACCCGCATAGATGAAGTGGCTAATAACGTGATTTCCACAGTCAAGTATTCGGTAGAGAAGTATACCGGCATTAAGGTAGGCATGATCAATATTAATGTCCAGGGAGTGCGAGTTATCAACGGCAAGTAGAGGAGGAACTCAACGTGAATTACACTGCGCTAAACGCCGAGGAATTAAGAAATATGTTGATGGCCGGCGCTGCTGCTCTGGGACGCCACAAGGAAGAAGTAAACAGCCTAAATGTCTTTCCTGTTCCTGACGGTGACACTGGGACTAACATGAACCTTACCGTTGAAGCGGCTAACCGCGAAATGGCAAAACATAAGTCTGCAACGATTAAGCAAATTTCTGATGCCCTGTCCATGGGCTCATTGATGGGCGCCAGGGGCAACTCAGGGGTCATCCTCTCCCAGATCTTCCGGGGGCTGGCCAAGGGACTGTCTGAGGCCGAAAGTATTACGCCTCATGTCTTGGCAATTGCCCTGCAGATGGGTGTGGATACTGCTTATAAGGCCGTTATCAAGCCGGTAGAGGGGACAATTCTCACTGTAGCCAAAGGCGCTGCCCGGGCTGCAGCTAAATATTCCCGAGCAGAAGACCTTAACACTATGATGGAACAGGTTCTGCTGGAGGCCCAGCATACTCTGGACCGGACTCCGGAGTATCTGCCTGTGCTCAAACAGGCTGGAGTGGTGGATGCCGGGGGCAAGGGTCTATGCTATATCTTTGAGGGCTGGATGGATTATCTTGCAGGCCGGAGTATTGAGGAAACTCTTGTTCCGGCAGCTGACGCGCCCGCGGCAGTTGAAGCAATTGACGCAGCCGATTTGGAGTTTAGTTATTGCACGGAATTTCTTGTAACTGGCGAAGACTTAAACGAAGATGTTTTTCGCCGGGAGCTGTGCAATCATGGTAATTCTTTAGTGGTAGTGGGAACCAGCGGTCTCATAAAAATTCATATTCATACAAATAATCCGGGTTTGGTTTTGGACTTCGCCTTGTCTCAGGGCAAGGAATTGCAAGATATTAAAATTGACAACATGAGATATCAGCATAGAGAGACTCTTACTAATCCCCAGGCAGACGCTCCTCAAGCCGAAGCCAAGTTAAATGGCGTGATCACCGTTGCCGCGGGAGCGGGCATGGAAGAAATCTTCAAGAGCATGGGCGCCGATTATGTCGTGCGCGGCGGCCAGACCATGAACCCCAGCACCGAGGATTTTTTGCAGGCGATTGAGGAAATCAATGCCCAGCGCATTATCATCCTGCCCAATAATAAAAACATCCTCATGGCTGCCAAACAGGCGGCCGAGGTTGCCAATAAGCCGGTTGTCGTCATTCCCACCAAGACTATTCCCCAGGGGCTGACAGCCTTGCTCAATTATTCTGCCGATGAAGAAAATCTGGACCGCTTGGAGGCGGCAATGCAAGAGGGGTTGGCCAAAGTAAAGACCGGTCAGGTGACTTATGCCGTCCGGGATTCGGTCTTTGACGGTCAGCCAATTGCCGAAGGCAATATTCTTGGCATTGCCGATGGCAAGATTGTCACTGTCACTGAAGATATTGACGAAACTACTTTGAACCTAGTGGCGGAAATGGTGGACGAGGAATCCGAGTTGATTACTTTGTTTTACGGGGAAGATATGGAATCGGAGGCAGCGGAAAAGATTGCCGCAAGCCTTGAGAAAGAATATCCCGACCATGAGGTGGAACTTCACCCTGGGGGACAGCCTCTGTATTATTTTATTATTGCTATTGAGTAAACCAGGCTTGCATGCCTGGTTTTTTTGGAGGTGAAGATTTCGTGAGCAAAGCCGTGCAATATCTCAAGGGTGTTGGGCCTGTCAGAGCCCGACATTTGGCAAGACTGGGCATATTCACCTGCCAAGACCTGGTTCAGCATTATCCCCGGGAGTACAGCCGCCGGCAGCCTGTGCATATCAGCCAGTTGCCTGAATTCACCGGGGAAACAGTCATTATCTCCGGAGAGATAGCCGGCACGCCCAAGGAATTCCGCAGGCGGGTCCATATTCTCAATGTGACAATTGCCGATTCTACAGGTTTCGTGCGCTGCACTTGGTTTAATCAGGGCTACCTCAAGGACAAGCTGCTGCCGGGCAAGGACATTACTGTGGCAGGCAAGTATTCTCCAGATTATGGCGGCAATATTGTGGTGGAAGAATACAGCCTTCAAGGGATGCTGGCCGGAATTCAGCCTCAATATAACCTGACAGAGGGCATCTCCAATCAAGTTTTAGCCAAAATTATCGGGCAGGCTCTGGCTGAATATCAGGAAGAAGAGTTTTTCCCCGCGGATTTCCGGCAAAAATACCAGCTTATGCCCAACCGGGAGGCTTTGAGGGTCCTGCACTTTCCTGACAATCAGCAGGAGTTGGACAAGGCCCTTTATACCGGCAAGTTTTCGGAACTCTTTTTATATCAGCTGAGCTTTATGTATTGGCGGCAAGCTAAAATGCAGCGCCGGGGCTATGCCCATAAGGAAATACCCGGATTGTTGCAGGCGCTGGAGTCCGGCTTTGGATTTAAATTTTATGGCGATCAGGTCAAGGCAATCCAGGAAATTGGGCATGATATGCAGAGAAGGGTTCCCATGAACCGATTGCTCCAGGGGGATGTGGGCAGCGGCAAAACTGCCGTTGCGGCCTATGCCTTGTTTACAAGCGCCTTAAACGGCTTCAAAGCTGTGCTGATGGTTCCCACTGAAATTGTCGCCCGTCAGCACTACAATTCACTAAAGCAAGCGGCTGAGGGGCATGAGTTTAAAGTGCACTTGCTCACCGGCAGCACGAAAAAATCCCAGCGGGAAATAATACATGGAGATTTGGTTGGTTCAGGCGGTGTAATCCTTGTGGGCACCCATGCGGTTTTTCAAACCGATGTGCAAATTGAGGAGCTGGCCCTGGTTGTCACTGATGAACAGCACAGGTTCGGGGTGCAGCAGCGCCTGGCTCTCAGCGAAAAGGGAAATAATCCCCATGTGCTGGCCATGTCGGCAACGCCAATCCCCCGGACCTTAGCCATGACTCTGTATGGGGACCTGGATATCTCCACCATTGCCCATAAGCCTCCGGGGCGCAAAGAAATAAAAACAAAGATAGTCGCTGCCAGGGAACGGCAGAAAGTTTTTGAGTTTTTGCGCCGGGAGATGGCCAAGGGAAATTCCGGATATATCATCTGCCCCCTAATTGAAGAATCCGAAGAAATCAGCGCCTTATCTCTGCAAGCCTATGAGGAAATTTTGGCCGCAGGCCTGCCTGGCTGCAAATACGGGGTACTCCACGGACGGCTTACGGGAGCGGAGAAGGATCAGATTATTGCTGATTTGAAAACAGGCAGGCTGCAATTTCTCCTGGCCACTACTGTTGTGGAAGTGGGAGTGGACATTGGCAATGCGACTTTTATTGTCATTGAAAATAGTGAGCGCTACGGCCTTGCCCAGCTTCATCAGCTGCGGGGCCGGGTAGGCAGGCGGGATTTGCAGAGTTACTGCTTTTTGATGGCGGAAGGCCAGGAGACAGAGAGGCTGAAAATCCTGGAACAGACAAATGACGGTTTCGCAGTTGCCATTGCAGATATGCAAATCCGGGGCAGCGGTCAGTTCCTGGGACAGCGTCAGCACGGCCTCAACGAATTCAAGCTGGCTGATGTGGTCAGGGATGGCAGAATCGCCCAGGCAGCGAGAAGGGCAGCTCAGGAAGTCCTTGAGCATGTTGATGCGGACCCTGCCTGGCAGCCAGTCAATTTACAAATAAAAACGAAAATCGCAAACTTAAAAAGCTAGAATTTGTTTCTAGCTTTTTCAGATTTTAACTAGGAAATGAATACTAGTATAGCAAATTTGCTGCGCTGCAATAATAAAAATAGATTCAATGAAGGAGGTGAAGAATATGGCACGTCGCCGCAGTAGACGCAGAAGTGTCGTTCCAGGCGCTGAAAAAGTACTGGATCGCTTTAAGTATGAAGTTGCTTCTGAACTGGGAATTTTGAACCAGGTTCAGTCACAAGGCTGGGAAAACATGACCACCCGGGAAGTTGGTCAAGTAGGTGGTCAGATGGTCAAGAAAATGCTTCAAGAAGCTGAAAGAACTTTAGCCAACCGCAGCTAAAGCCAATAGATATTTGATAAAAAAACGGGGAGGTGAAATTATGCAAATGCACACAGAAAGACAGCAGGGCTTTTCAGAAAAATTTATTCTTGTGCCAGAAGCCGACAGGGCAATGGAAAACTTCAAGAATGAAATCGCGTCTGAGCTTGGCTTGACTCAGAGGATTCAGTCTGTTGGCTACGCCAATATGACCCCCAGGGAAACCGGTCAGATTGGCGGTCAGATGGTGCGGAGGATGATAGAATTAGTGGAAAACAGCATGTCTGGCGGAGGCGTCCAGCCACGCTAAGTGGAGCAAACGGGGCCAGGGGGCCCCGTTTATTTTTTGTACTGGCGACCCGGGGGAGGATCGCCAGCCTGGGAGAGGAGAAACCGGAGCTGAAAGGGGGTTTAGGTTTTTTCCGGGAATAATCTTCTTTCATTGGAAATAATCCCTTTACTCCGGTTCACTACTAGTTTGGTAAATCTGGAGATGATTATTCATCAAAATCAATTTTTTTTTGATTTGGCGGGGCTTTTTGTTTTGTGGTAATATCATGGTGGCGGTGATATATATGCGGGTAGTATCCGGTACTTTCAAGGGCCGGCAATTGCGCACTCTTGGGGGCGATCATACACGGCCAACCACCGGCAAAGTGCGGGAAGCAGTTTTCAGCAGCCTGGGCGTGGTTTCCGGAGCAGTCTGGCTGGATCTCTTTGCCGGCAGCGGCGCTATGGGCATCGAGGCCCTGAGCCGGGGAGCGCGATATTGCTTTTTTGCTGATAATAGCAAGCGGGCCTGCGAGATTATCCAACAAAATCTGGCGGGACTGGGTATTGGCAAGGATAAGGGGTGGCTGTACTGCGCTGATGCTGAAAAGGCTTGCGCTCTCATCATTAGTGAAAACCGGGAAGCCGTGGATATTGCCTATCTTGATCCGCCTTATGGCCATGAGGCGCTGTACGCCAGGGTGATAAGCTGTATACAGCCTATGCTTGCGCCTGTAGGGCTGATAATCATTGAGCATCAACGGGGGTGGCTGCCAACGGTACAGTGGGGTGAACATCTGAAAACCAAATTCTATGGGTTGTCCGCCGTCAGTTTTTTCAGGAAAGGAAGAAGCTAGTAATGGCAATTGCAATGTATCCCGGCAGCTTTGATCCCGTAACTATGGGGCATTTGGACATAATCAAGCGTTCCGCCAGAATTTTTGACTTTGTCTATGTAGCGGTGGCCGTCAACTCAAGCAAGCGGCCGGTCTTTTCTACCGAGCAGCGCATTAAATATCTTCGGGCCGCTACTCAGAACCTGAAAAACGTAGAAATCGTAACTTTTAACGGTTTATTAGTGGAAGCGGCCCAAAAATATAATGCAGGCATAATAATCAAAGGCCTGCGGGCGATATCAGATTTTGAATATGAGTTTCAAATGGCTCTGATGAATAAAAAATTGGGCGAAGACGTTGAGACATTATTTATGGCTACAAGCACCAGCTATTCTTATCTCAGTTCCAGTCTTGTCAAAGAAGTGGCCAGACTGGGGGGCAGCATTAAGGACTTGGTTCCCCCAGTGGTTCATGACGAGATACTCAGTCAGCTGCGGGGTTGATTGACTCTGAAGGCCAGCAGCTTTATGCGGGGGAGAGTTGAAACAAGCAGCAGCCCAAAACCAGCGCCCGCCAGCAGCAAAAGCATTCCCAATAAACTTGCCAGGCTTAACAAGTACCTGGTTCCAAGGCCGAGGCTTACATATTCGATGGCCGCTGCCGGCAAGGGGGGAATCCAGCTGCATTTAAGGAGAAGGGCAGCATACATAGCCGCTAAGCAAGCATGAATTACCCTGGCAAACAGAAAGGGCCGGATCGACAAGTCTGTTTTGCTGGCAAAACTAGCTGCCTGTCCATGCACTGATAAACCGCTCCAGGCGATTATGGCGCTGATGGCAATTACTTTCCCGGTCATGGGCAGCGCCGATTGAGCTGCCAAACGGCAGCCATTGGTGATTTCCAGGGCCCCCGTGCTGATTAAAGTGACAATTTCAGCCTCTGCGGAAAGTGCCGACGCCAGCTTCGCCGTTAGACCAGAGGCGTTCAGCAATTCAATCAGCACCGAAAAGCTGATGACAAATCCCCCTACCAGCAGCAGGGAGCTGATGGCTTTGGTTACAGCATCGCTTAAGAGCTTGGCAAAATGTCTTCCGTCTTTTTTGCGGACATCAACCAAGGCCCGGGCAGCCCTGACAAGGATAAATTCCCGGCTGGTAACGGGGGAAGAGGGGATGGCTTTAGGCTTATAAAAGCGCATGATTAGGCCCGTGGTCAGGCAGGAGAGATAGTGGACCAAGAGGATTGTCATGCCGATTTGGGGCCAGCCCAACATGCCTGTAGCAACTGCCCCTGTCATGAACAGGGGGCCGGCAGTGTGGGCAAAGGCCAGCAATCTTTCTCCTTCTTCCTTGCTGAGGGCCTGATTTTGCCGGTACTCGGCGGCAAGCATGGCTCCCATGGGAAAGCCCGAGGCAAGACTTACTGCCATAATAAAGCCCCCAACCCCTGGCACTCGAAACAAAGGCCGCATCAGGGGCTCTAATAAGACCCCTAAAAAATGCACTGCCCCCAGCCCTGTCAGCAATTCTGCGGCTACAAAAAAAGGCAGCAGGGCAGGGAAGACAATATTCCACCAGAGGTTGAGTCCCCGGACTGAGGCGGCAAATGTCGCCTCCGGGCAGGCGATGAGGGCGGCGACAATCAGAAATGCGAAGACAGCTGCCAGGTAATATTTGGCATTCATGCTATTCCTCCTATTTTTATTACCAATATTATTCCGGTGGTGAATTTATAACAGGAGGTGGACTATGGCGCAATTGCCTAAGATTGGCCTTGCCCTGGGAGCGGGTTCTGCTCGAGGCCTTGCCCATCTCGGGGTTCTCCGGGTGCTGGAGAAATACAAAATTCCCATAGACTTTATAGCCGGGTCCAGCATGGGCGCGCTGATTGGCTGCCTTTATGCCTGCGGCCTTGACGCCGATTTTATGATCAAGTTTGCCAACCAGCTTCAGGCCAAATCCTGGGTGGATTTGTGTATGCCCCGCAGCGGCCTCATCAGCGGGCAAAAAGTTGAGGCCATGCTGAAAATCCTCACCCGGGACAGGCAGTTTGAAGATCTTGACCTTCCTTTTGCAGCTGTGGCTACTGATATTGAGCGGGGAGAGCCGGTAGTTTTGCGCTCAGGGAAATTAGCTCCCGCTGTCCGGGCCAGCATCAGCATTCCCGTGATCTTTAAGCCTGTGCCCTTGAGCGGGCGGCTGCTGGTTGACGGTGGAGTGGTGGACCGGGTGCCGGTTTCTGTAGTGAAAGAGATGGGCGCGGACTTAGTTGTCGCAGTAGATGTCAATAAATTTGTCACCTTCCAGCCCGTCAAGAATATTTTTGATGTCATGTTTCAAACCCTGGACATCATGGAAAAGAAAAAACTCAGCCCCAGTCTCTTGGACGCAGATGTGCTTATCCGGCCCAAGGTGGGTCATATCAGCCTTGCTCATTTTCACCGGGTGGATGAACTGGTTGAACAGGGTGAGCTGGCGACGGAAGCAGTAATAAGCAAATTAGGCAATATCTTGCGCAGCAAAATGCCTTGAGAATTGATCATGAAATCCAGGGCAAAATAAAAGCCCCCTAAGCGGGGGTCAGACGCCCTTAAGATTTTGGGCCATTTGGTAGACTCTTTCAGCGTAGATTTCCAGGTCCAGCAGCGCTTTTGCTCCGGGAGCAAGCTTGCGAATATCTCGGGCCGAGTACAGCAAGGGCAGTGTGCTTTGGGCCAGGCGGGGAAGGAGTTCTTTGCCCCCGGGGGATGCTGCCAGCACGCGCAAGTAAGGGACCTGTCCGGGAAATCTGTGGGTGTCAAACCCCAGCAGAGCCTGCATCAGCAGGCGCTGAATTCTTGTAAAGGGGTAGCGCTTGGTCTTGACTGCTTCCAGCAATCCCTGCAAATCCCGGGCCTGGCTCAGGGCCTGGCATAGTCTGTTTTCCAGCCCCTCGGAGCAGGCGGGCAGCGAGCTGATTCCCTTTGACCCCAGGCTGATTAAGGCATAGAATATAGCTTGAGTAAGGTCTGCAGGAAAAACCCGCCCTGTAGCATTAAGCCCGTTAATGAATATCTCCCGGGCAGGTGAAGGAATGTGGCTAAAGGCTTCGGAGTCTCTGCCCTGGGCAAGGAGCAGCCTGATTTGGGAGGCGTTTGCATCCCCATTCCTTTTGACGGTATGGGCAATAATAGGGGTTTTCTCTAAAGCCCGCAGGTATTCAATGGCCAGGATATTGTTGGCGCCTCTGAGGAGATTGCCAAGGTGGGAGGCAGCCGGGGAGGCTTCTGCCGCCTGCTGCACAGCTGCCGCGTAGGTAATTCCCGTTTGCAGCTGGGAGCGTATATTCCCTTGGGTCCCGGGCTTTTGCAGCCAACGGGCCAATTGACTGAGTTCCTCGATGTTGCCGGATTCGCTGCCAAAACTCATATGGGTGACGCCGCAGCCATGCAACAGGCAAACCCCGGCCCTGGCAAAGCCCTCTGCGCTTTGCAGGACGAACCAGGCAGGAATTTCCACAACCAAGTCGGCGCCTGCGGCCACAGCCATCTTTGCCCTGATCCACTTGTCAACTATGGCCGGTTCTCCCCGTTGGACAAAATTGCCGCTCATAGCGATGACAGTGTATTGGCACCCGGTTTGACTGGCGGCAAGGTTCAACTGATGAAGGTGGCCGTAATGCATGGGATTGTACTCGGCGACTACACCCAGGATTTTTTTCATTGCCCATTGCCCCCTTACACTATTTAACTATAAATATAACATTACAATGCAACGGAGGTAAAGATTATGGTAATTCTGGTCATCAATTGTGGCAGCTCTTCCCTCAAGTATCAGCTCTTTGATATGGAGCGGGAGACAGTATTGGCCAAGGGCCTGGTTGAGAGGATAGGCCTTGCCGGTTCCGCATTAATCCATTCTTGCGCCGGCAAAGAGAAAATCAGGATTGAAAGGCCTTTGGACAATCATAAGCAGGCTATCAGCATGGTGCTGGAAGCCCTTACGGATGCTGAACACGGCGCTCTAAAGCGCTATGAAGACATCCATGCCATCGGCCACAGGGTTGTCCACGGCGGCGAGGCTTTTGCCAGTTCAGTTAAAATTGACAATGATGTCATGGAGGCTATTAAGCGCAATATTGATTTAGCTCCTCTGCACAACCCGCCGAACATCATGGGCATTGAGGCCTGCAGTGAAATCCTGCCGGGAGTGACCCAGGTAGCCGTTTTTGACACCGCCTTTCATCAGACTATGCCGGATTATGCCTTCCTTTACGGGCTCCCCTATGAGCTGTATAAAAAACATGGCATTCGCAAGTATGGATTCCACGGCACATCTCATCAGTACGTGGCCCAGCGGGCAGCGGCCCTGGCCGGCCGCCCCATCGAGGATTTAAAAATTATCTCCTGCCATTTAGGCAACGGCGCCAGCATTACTGCCATCGACGGCGGCAAGTCTGTGGAAACCAGCATGGGCTTTACGCCTCTGGAAGGCCTAATCATGGGTACCCGTTCCGGCGATATTGACCCTGCGATTATTTTTTACATGATGAAGCAATTAAATATGTCTGCCGAGGAAGTAAACCACATTTTAAATAAAAAATCCGGTGTCTTCGGAATCTCCGGCGTGAGCAGCGATTTCCGGGACTTGGAACAAGCCTCGGCTGAGGGCAATAAGCTTGCGGCCTTGGCCCTTAAGACCTATTATTATCAGGTAGTCAAATATATCGGCGCTTACGGGGCAGTAATGAATGGCGTAGATATTATTGTCTTTACCGCAGGCCTGGGGGAAAACTCCAAGGGCACAAGAGAGGAAATTTGCAAAAACCTGGGCTACTTGGGGGTTAAACTGGACCGGGACAAGAACGATACCCATGGCAAAGAAGCCGATGTCAGCGCTGACACTTCCCGGGTCAAGGTGTTTGTCATCCCCACAAATGAGGAGCTGATGATTGCTCGGGATACTGCAGAAATTGCCCGCGCCCACTCTTGACAACTTTTGTTCCATGTAATAACATCAATATTGGCTTTTAAAAATGGGAGTGTATAAGATGTCTCTAAAAATCAATATTCATCACATCCGGGAGAACAAATCCGGCCAGGTTAAAGGCCAGTTTTCCATGAAGCCGCAGGAATTGGATTTACCTGCTCCCAAAGACATTTGGCACCCCCTTAGCTTTGATTTTGTCTGCACTAATGCCGGGGATGTATATGTGTTGGCAGGCAAGCTCAGGAGCCGCACTTCTCACCAGTGCAGCCGCTGCCTTGCGCCTGTGGAGATCCCCCTGGAAGTAGATGTCCTTGAGGAGTTCAGCCGCCATCCTGACCAGGAAGGCGAAGACATTCATCACTTCTTTGGCGACGAAATCGATATTGCTGAAGCGCTGAGGGAAAATGTTATCCTCAGTCTTCCAATAAAACCTTTATGTTCTCCCGACTGCCGGGGCTTATGCCCGTACTGCGGAACTGATTTAAATCAGGCCTCTTGTGACTGCAAGCCCCAATCGGTTGATCCCCGCCTGGCAGTTTTGGAAAAACTCATCAGCAAGTAGTCAGGAGGTGTAACTAAGTGGCGGTACCAAAGCGAAAGACTTCAAAAACCCGGCAGGCTAAGAGGCGTTCTCAATGGAAGTTGACTAGTCCCAATCTGATTGCTTGTCCTCAATGTCATGAATTAAAACTGCCTCACAGAGTCTGCCCAAATTGCGGCTTTTACAAGGATAAGGCAGTCATCAATCAGGAATAGGAAGATTTATTTCTTCCTGTTCTTTTTTTATTGCAAAAAACAGGCAGTGGTGCTATAATTGTGAGCAGGTAATAATAGCCGGTGCTATATTAGAGGGGGGAGCAAATGCGTGCCAAAAAGCGGCAGCGGCAGTCGGAATTGCAAAGTCTTTTAGATGACAATCCTTTTTTGACTGATCAGGAGCTGGCAGAAAAATTTGCCGTCAGCATTCAGACCATTCGCCTGGACAGAATGGAGCTGGGAATTCCTGAACTGCGGGAAAGGGTCAAAATGGTAGCCAACGATGCCTATGCCAAGATTAAATCCCTGGGAGAAGAAGCGCTCATTGGTGATCTCCAGGAGTTTGTGCCGGGAGTTCGGGCTGTGTCCAGCCTGGATGCAACCATGGATATGATATATGACAGGACAATGACTGTCCGGGCGGAACATATTTTTGCCCAGGCCAATTCCTTGGCGATATGTTTGGCGAATTCCTCTGAAGCAGTTACTGTTCAGGCCTCTATTGAATTTTTGCGCCCGGTCTATGCAGGGGAAAGGCTGGTGTGCACAGCAACAATCAGCAAGCGGGAAGAAAAGCGAATATATATGGAGGTCACTACAAGCAGCAATGACGCGGTGGTTTTTGCGGGGAAATTTATTCTTGATATTTCAGTGTGAGGAGGGCTAAATAATGAAAATTGCTGTTGATGCCATGGGAGGGGACAATGCGCCCGTTGCAATTGTCAAAGGCGCTCTCGCTGCCGCTGAGGCCGGCCGGGACATAGAAATTATCCTGGTGGGGGATGGCCACAGGATTAAGAACATAGCTTTGCTGCCGGAAAATGTCAGCATTGTGGAAGCGGCAGAAACCATTGAAAATGAAGATAAACCTTTAATGGCCATTCGGCGGAAGCGTAATTCTTCCATGGTGATTGCTTTGCAGATGGTAAAAGACGGAGCAGCGGATGCGGTGGTCAGCGCCGGGAATACCGGGGCATTTATGGCTGGCGCCAGCCTGATTGTGGGCAGGATTCCCGGCCTTACCAAGCCCGCCTTGGCGCCGGTGCTGCCAACACAGGATGGCAAAGGCACTGTGGCGGTGGATATCGGGGCCACAATGGATCCCAAACCGGAAAATTTATACAGTTACGCGCTTATGGGCAATTTGTATGCCCAGACGGTATTTGGCATCCCCAAACCGCGAATTGGCCTGCTCAATATCGGCATTGAGCCGGAGAAAGGAAATGAACTGGCAAAGCAGACCTATAAGCTGCTGGGCCAGTCAGAACTGAATTTTATCGGCAATGTTGAAGCCCGCGAAGTGATGCAGGGCCGCTGCGATGTTTTAATCTGTGATGGCTTTGTGGGCAATGTACTTTTGAAGTCCATGGAAGGCGTGGCCCAGTCGCTGTTTTCGGAAATGAAACAGGCTGTTCTTAAAGGAGGTGTTAAAGGGAAGTTAGGGGCATTGCTTTTGAAAGATACTTTGAAGGCCTTGAAAGACAAACTGGATTACTCGGAGTATGGCGGTTCGCCTCTTCTGGGCATCAATGGCGTCTGCATAAAATGCCATGGTTCCGCCGACGCTACCAATGTCAAGAACGCGATTCTTAAACAGGCATACTTGCTCACCAAAAATCACACCATTGCCTCGATAACGAAGATCATGGAGGGATAAGATTGTGCCCAAGATAGCAGTTGTTACCGACAGCACCGCAGATATTGGCCACGACCTGGCCCGGGAGAAACACATATCTGTAGTGCCTCTCAATCTTCATTTTGCTGACGCTGTTTTCAAAGACGGCATCGACCTGACTAACGCTGCCTTTTTTGCCAAGCTGCAGGCGGCGGCTGTGCCGCCAAGAACCTCACAGCCTTCTCCCGGGGATTTCTATGAGTTGTATCAATCTCTGCTTGACTCGGGCTATACCGGAATCATATCTATTCATATTTCCCGCGAACTCAGCGGAACATGGCAGTCTGCCACTATCGCCCGAGAAATGCTGCCCCAGGAAGACATCTGTGTCATTGATTCAAAATCAGCCTCCATGGGCTTGGGTCTGATTGTCCTCAACACCTGGGATAAAATCATGGCAGGGGCATCGGGGGCAGAAGCTACCGAATACGCTAGGTGGCTCATCGGACAGCAAAAGGTTATGTTTGGGGTGGCGACCCTGGAGTACTTGCACCGCAACGGCCGCATCGGCAGGGCGGCAAAGGTTATCGGCGGGTTTTTGAATATTAAGCCTGTGCTCACCATTGACGCTGATGGATTTGTCGCTCCCCTGGGAAAGGTCAGGGGCAACAGCAAATTTATACCCTACTTGCTTGACGGAGCAGCAGAATTTGTCCGGGATTATTCCGGAGCTGTTGATATTGCAGTGGTGCATGCCCAGGATCCCAGCCTGGCGGCGGAATTGCTCAGCCGAACCAAAGAAAGGATACCTGTCAGGCATTCTTTCGTCACTGATATTGGCAGTGTAATCGGCACCCATACCGGTCCGGGAACCATAGGAATTGTCCTGCAAAAATATTGACTTGCCATAACCAGAAAATCCTAGTAAAATAGCTGCGAAGGGAGGATTCAGATTGGACAATTCAGTAAAGGCCAAGGTCATCAAGCTTATTGCCGACCAGGCAGGGGTGGCTGAAGATTCACTCTCAGACAGCACCAGCCTGCAGGCTGATTTAGAGCTGGACTCGCTGGACATCATGGATTTACTTTTGGTATTGGAAGAGGAATTTGATATGCAAATTCCTGATGAGGAACTAAGCAAGATTCAAACTATCGGCGATATTGTCAATTATATTGAGAGATCTTAATACCTCAAGGCCCACAGTGGGCCTTGATTATTATAGGGAGGCAGGAGAATGGACGGACAGCTGAAGAGAATCAGTCCGCAATTGTACAAGGAGGCCGTCACCCATTCCTCTACAGGAGAAGAACTGCATAATGAGCGCCTGGAGTTTTTGGGTGATGCGGTGCTGGACATGATTATCAGCGAATGGCTTTACCTCCACAAGGATTCTTTGTCTGAGGGGCGCATGTCGCAGATCAGGGCAGCGGTAGTCCGGGAAGAGTCTCTGGCTCTTGCAGCAGAAGGGCTGGATTTGGGCAGCAAGGTGCGCATCAGCAAAGGCGAGGAAAAGTCTGGCGGCCGCCAGCGCCCATCTTTGCTGGCTGATACCCTGGAAGCGGTGATTGCCGCCATGTATTTGACAGCAGGCTTAGAAGAGACAAGGAATTTTGTCCTCAGCCTGTTCGCGGAACCTTTGCAGCGGGCCTGTGCAGATAATTTTGTCTGCGATTATAAATCAGAGTTTCAGGAAAAGATGCAGGCCGCTGGGGTAGAATCAATTGATTACTCCGTGACGCGGGATGCTGGCCCTGACCACAATAAGACTTTTTGGGTGGAGCTGACTGTAGATGGCAAGGTCCTGGCTTCCGGCAGCGGCAAGACAAAGAAACAGGCGGAGCAGGAAGCTGCCCGCAAGGCTCTGTGCAATCGACTTTCCGATTAAGCCATGGTAAAATTACCGGGGGAGGAGGGTAGGCATGCATTTAATCAGACTTGAATTATACGGATTCAAATCCTTTTCCAATAAAACGGAATTTAGCTTTTCCCCTGGTATAACAGCCTTAGTAGGTCCTAATGGCTGCGGCAAGAGCAATGTAGTGGATGCCATTCGCTGGGTGCTGGGGGAACAAAACCCCCGGGCGCTGCGGGCCAATAAAATGACAGATCTCATTTACGCCGGCACTGAAAACAGCGAGCATAAAAACTATGCAGAGGTAGCGGTGGTGCTGGACAACAGCGACAATGAAATCCCCCTGGACTTTCGTGAGGTCACCATCACCAGGCGCTACTACCGTTCGGGAGAAAGCGAGTATTTTCTCAACCGCGTTCCCTGCCGCCTTAAAGATATCAGCGAAGTATTGGCTTCTACATCTCTGGGCAGGGGTACATATTCCATAATCGGCCAGGGGCAGGTGGCTGAAGTAATCAACAGCCGGCCTGAGGACCGCCGCTTGATGTTTGAAGAAGCAGCGGGAATTGCCCTGTATAAAATGCGAAAAAGTGAAGCCCTGAAAAAACTGGGGGATACCCAGAGCCATCTTACGCGAATTGATGACATTGTTCACGAGCTCCAGGGACAAGAAGAGGATATTCGGGAAAGCGCCGCCAAGGCAAAGGTCTTCTTGGAGCTCAAGGAGCAAGGGGATAAGCTGGACTTATCCTTGTGGGCGGCCAAGTATTCAGACCTGCAAAAACGTTTGCAGGAGCTGGAGGAGCGCCGGGAAACTTTAACAGCCAGCAAGCTCCAAGGGGCTGCTGCTTTTAAGGAACTGGAAACTCAGCTGGCGGAAGCGGCGGCTGTGCTGCAGGAATGCGCCCAAGTCATCTCCGCCCTGGAGAACAACCGCTCCCAGCTGGCTGCAGATAAAACTCAGCGGGAATACCAGCTGGAATTGTCGCAGCAGCGTCAGGATGATTATGCCAATATGGTTTTTTCCGCTCGCCAGCGATTAACGGGGCTTAAAGCCCAGCTGGAGGAGTTCCGGAGCGGGGCCAGCCGCATCCGCCGGGAGCTGGAAAAATCTCAGGAAGGGGTTGGCCTGTATTCCGCTGCCCACAAGCGGCGGGGTGCTGCCTCTTCATTGGTCAGAAGATTGCTGGCCGGGGCGGAAAATTATCGCGGGCAGGCGGATGACCTAATCTTGCAGGCGGCCAAGGCCAGCACCGAAAACGCCGCCAGCAAGGAGAAGACCCGGGAGCTGGAAGCCGAACTGGCTGGACAGCTGGATTCGGTCCAGGGGGAACTGGCTGGCTGGCAAAGGGATCTGGGGACGATTCGCAGGGAGATCGAGGAATTCACTGCCGTCCAAGCCAAAATTCGCCAGGAAACTGCAGCTTTGGATGAGCAGGCAGGGGATTTAAGTCAAGAACTTAAAGCAGCGGCAGATTTGCTGCAGGCTGAGGCCGGGGAACAAACTGAAATCGAAAAAGCCATTCTTGCCTTGGAGCAAAAAATCAATATGCTGCGGGCAATGGATGAGGAACTGCAGGGCTATGGTCCAGGAACCAGGGCCGCCCTCAGGGCCAGCGAAGACGGGCGCCTAGCCGGAATCCACGGGGCAGTGGGCGAGCTAATTCAGGTAAAGGATTCTCAACACAGCCTGGCCATAGAGACTGCTTTAGGCGGGGCTCTGCAATATGTAGTCTGTGATACAGATGCTGCCTGCCGGCAGGCCATCGAACTGTTAAAAACAAACAAAGCCGGCAGGGCAACCTTCGTTCCCCTTACAGCAGCCCGCACCCAGGCTCAGGGGAACAGAAGGCATGATTTCGGCGTGCCCGTTTTGGGCTGGGCCGATGAACTGATCCAGTGTCCCGCCCAGGTAGAGCCGGTAATGGCAATGCTCCTTGGCAATGTGTTGGTTACTGAAAATCTTGCCTTGGCGTCAAGGCTGGCAGTGGCAGTTAAATACCGCTATAAGATCGTCACCCTGGAGGGGGAAGTCATCAGCAGAGGACTGTATACCGGCGGCTCTGCCGGCAGACAGGGGCAGGGACCTCTCCAGCGAAAAGCAGCCATAGAAGAGATAGGCATGCAGCTGGCGGCGCGGGAGCAAGATTTAGCTGCGAAAAAAGGCCGGATCCTTCAGGCCCAAGAGGGTAAAGAACATTTGCAGGCCAAATTGGAAGCTGTTGGCCAGCACCGGGAAAGCCAGGAGAAAGAGCTTATTCGCCTGGGCGCTCAGATTGAACAGGCCCAGCTCAGGGCAGCTCAGATGGAAGAACGGGAGCAGGCCTGCAAAGAGCGGCTGGACCAGCTGGAGCCCAAACTTCTTGAGGTTCGCCAGCAGCTCCTGGGCATTTCCTCCCTGCTGAACCAGGACAAAGCGGGAATGGATAAGCTTCAGGCCTGTAAAGAAAAGCTTTATAATAATGAACTGGACCTGAAAGATATGGTCTCTCTCTGGGCTTCCCGGCAAAACAGCCTCCAGCTGGCGGTATATTCCTGGCAGAATAATGGGGAAAACTTAGAAAGACAGCTTAAATCCTTGGAGAATCAGGCTTCTGGAACCGAAGGGGAGATAGGCCAACTGTCGGGGGAAGTCGCCAGCAGAGAAGAACAGCAGCGGCAAATGGAGGCTAACATTGCTGCCTCCCGACAAGCCCTGGCGGAAATTGCCGCAGGCCTTGAGACAGTGAGCGCCAGCTTGGAGGGGCAGGTATCCACTCGCAGCCAGATGCAGGCGAATATTAAAGAAACTAATCACACCCTGGCGCTATTGCGGGAAGAAATGGAGCAAATCCAGGCCTCTTTGCATGACATAGAGATAAAAAAAACCCGCTGGCAGGCGGAAACAGAAGGCATGGCCGCTCAGCTGCTGGCCCAGTATGGGTTGGATCCCCAGGGGGGGCTGGGTCACCTGGACAATCGTTACACTGTCAATCAGCTATCTGCCAAAGCCAAAAACATGCAAGAGCGCATCAGCCAGTTAGGGGAAGTCAACCTGGCTTCCATTGGGCAGCATAACAAGCTGACTGAACGGCTGCTCTTCTTATCGGAGCAGCGGTCTGATTTAGCCAGCGCCGCTGAGGATATCATGAATTTGGTTGCCGAACTGGATGAGACTATCCGCACTCTCTTTATGGAAACATTTGAGCAGGTTCAGGACCACTTTTCCAGGATTTTTAAAATCCTTTTTGCCGGGGGCAGCGCTTATCTTGCCCTTAATGACGAGCAGGAGCCCCTGGAAACAGGGATTGAGATTTTTGCCCGGCCTTCAGGCAAGCGCACCCAATCTTTGACTCTGCTTTCCGGCGGCGAAAAAGCCTTGACAGCCATTGCACTGCTCTTTGCTCTGCAGTCAGTGCGGCCTTCACCTTTCTGCATCCTTGACGAGATTGAGGCAGCCCTTGATGACACTAACATTCTCCGTTTTACCGTATATTTGCGTCAGCTGGCCCAGGATATGCAGTTTATTCTCATTACTCACCGCCGGGAGACAATGGAGCATTCAGACAGCTTGTACGGCATTACCTTAAATAAAGAAGGGGCTTCTCAGCCCATTTCTGTGGTCTTAAATCAAGACAGGCAAAGGATGGAAGATGCATGAGCATAATGGCAAAAATCAGCAAAGGGCTCAGCAAAACCCGGGAGAAAATGGCCCAGGCCTTTCAAGCTGTATTTGAACGGGGACCTTCCAGGGATTATGAGCTCTTGGAAGAGTTTCTAATCTTAGCCGATGTGGGACCGGCAGCGGCAGCGGCGATTGTGGCTAAGGTAAAGGAAAAAAACAGTCCCGAGCTTATTCCGGCCCTGAAAGAAGAGCTGGTGCAAACTCTGAATCTTGACAGTGAAGACAAGCCCGTGAAGATTTTTGTGGGCATCAATGGCAGCGGCAAAACCACATCCGTGGGCAAGCTGTGTCACCGCTTTGTCTCTGAAGGCAAAAAAGTGTTTGTCATTGGCACCGATACCTTCAGAGCAGCTGCCGATATGCAGCTGGAAGAGTGGTGCAGGCGCGCAGGCGTCCCCTATTTGCTTGGCAAGCCCGGCAGCGATCCCGGCGCGGTCCTCTATGACGGCTTAAATTCTGCCGCCGCCAAAAACGCCGACTATATACTATGCGATACCGCCGGCCGCCTGCACAGCAATAAAAACCTTATGCAGGAATTGGAAAAAATCCTCCGGGTCAGTGAGCGGGTGCGCCCCGGCGCCGTTGAAGTGCTGCTGACTTTGGATGCGGCCACCGGACAAAACGCTTTGCAGCAAATGGAGACATTTGAGCAATGGGTTAAACCTTCGGGAATTATTCTCACAAAGCTGGACGGCAGCGCTAAGGGCGGGGTTGCCATTGCCCTGGCGGCCAAGTACCGGGTGCCGATAAAATACATTGGCGTGGGCGAGGGCATAGAAGATTTGTTGCTATTTGCCGCCGAAAGTTATGTGAATTCCCTGTTCCCTGAAAATGAGTAACCGCCACTATTAGTGGCGGTTACTTGTGTCGGCGGAGTTGGGCGTTATATTTTTTAAATCCTTGGTAATTTCTTCGGCCACTTCTTGCTGAAATCTTTCTTTGTTAAACAGGTCGCGAAAATTGGTCTTCACAAAATCGCCTCCTCTCGCTATTATTTTGCGCGTTTTTTTAAGGGCTATGTTGATATTTTTTTGCCTGGACAGTTGACTTTTGGGGAGAAAACCATTAAACTCTTGCTGTAAAGTATTTTTCCTTTACAAGCAGGTGATTATTATGGAAATTCAGGACCGAATCAGGCTGAATATGCTCTTTGATTTTTATTGGAATTTATTAACACAAAAACAAAAAGATTTATTTGAGCTGCATTTTCAATATGATCTATCTTTAGGGGAAATCGCCGCTAATTTTCAAATCAGCCGCCAGGCCGTTTATGATTTACTGCGCCGGACCTCCCTGCAGCTCAATAATTACGAGGAACGCCTGCAGTTACTGGCTAAACATGCCCAGCGCCAGCACAACATTGCTCAGCTGGAGCAGGCCCTGGCAGCCGGGGACTTAGAGGCTGCCCGCACATGGCTTGACAAGCTGAAAAACTCATGAGAGGATAATTCCTATGGTTTTTTCCGGACTTTCTCAGCGCTTGCAGGGGATAATAGGCAAACTGCGGGGCAGAGGGCGGCTTAGCGAAGCTGACGTCAAGGATGCCCTCAAGGAAATAAAGCTGGCCTTGCTGGAAGCTGATGTCAACTACAAAGTAGTAAAGGATTTTATTGCCAATCTGCAGCAAAATTGCCTGGGAGCGGAGATTTTGAATTCCCTGACCCCCGGACAGCAAGTTATTAAGCTTGTCCGGGATGAACTCACCAATTTGCTTGGCGCTTCTGCCAGCAGTCTCAGCTTAGCCAAAGGCAAGTCAGTTTACATGCTTGTGGGGCTGCAGGGTTCAGGCAAGACTACCACAACTGTCAAAATAGCCCGGATGTTAAAAGCTAAGGGCAAAAAGCCCGTTGTCATCAGCTTGGACACCTATCGTCCCGCAGCTGTTGAGCAGCTGGAAATTGCCGCCCATGACGCTCAAATCGACAGCTATCGGCCGGGAGGCCTGAATCCTATTGAAATCGCCAAACATGCCCTGGCCTGGACGGATAAATTCGAACACGATTGTTTGCTTTTTGACACCGCCGGCCGCATGCATCTGGATGAGGCCCTCATGGAGGAACTGCTGCAGCTAAAGGCCCTGATCAAGCCCGTGGAAATTATTCTTGTTCTGGATGCCATGACTGGCCAGGATGCGGTCAATATTGCCCAGGGCTTTGCTGAGCGGGGGCTGGCGGACAGCATTGTTTTGACCAAGCTGGACAGCGACACCCGGGGAGGGGCAGCCCTCTCTGTGCGGGCTGTAACCGGCAAGCCCATAAAATATATCGGTGTCGGGGAGAAAACTGAGCAGCTGGAACAATTTCATCCCGACCGCATGGCTTCACAAATTCTCGGCATGGGGGATGTCCTTACCCTGATTGAAAAAGCCGAGGCTGCCTTTGACCGGGAACAGGCCGCCAAATTACAAGAGAAATTGCGCAAACAGCAATTTACTCTCCAGGATTTCAGGGAGCAGCTGCATCAATTTAAAAACATTGGCTCCTTGGACCAGATTGCCGGCATGCTCCCCGGGGGGGCGAAATTGGGCAAAATGCAATTTGATGAAAGGGAAATTGCCCGCTTTGACGCGATTATCGCTTCCATGACCCCGGCGGAGCGGCTTTCCCCCAGCATTATCAACGGGAGCAGGCGCAAACGCATAGCCGCCGGCAGCGGCACCAGCGTGCAGCAGGTGAATAAACTGCTGAAACAATTTGCCATGCTGCAAAAGATGATGAAACAGCTGGATCCCAAAATGGCTAAAAAGGGAAGACTTCCTTTTCCTTTTAAAATATAAGCAACTTGAACTGAAGCTGGAGGTGAAAAGTATGGCAGTGAGAATTCGTCTAAGAAAAATGGGGGCAAAAAAGCGTCCTTTTTATCGCATTGTGGTTGCTGATTCCAGATCTCCCAGAGATGGACGGGTGATTGAAGAGATAGGTTACTACAACCCAATTTCCGAACCCGTTGACCTCAAGGTGGATGCAGAAAAAGCCAAGAAATGGCTGGCTACAGGCGCACAACCCTCAGATACTGTTAAGAGCCTTTTAAAATCACAGGGCATTATCTAGGGAGGTAATATTTTATGGATGAACTGCTGGAGTTAATGGCTAAATCATTGGTCAACAATCCCGATGCCGTCAAAGTAACCAAGAAGATTACCAGCAGCGATCTTACCCTTGAACTTTCGGTGGCTCCTGAAGATATGGGCAAGGTCATTGGCAAAAGGGGAAAAATCGCCAAAGCCCTGCGCCTCATAGTATCAGCTGCCGCCCTTGACACCGATAAGCGTGTCAATGTAGATATTGTTTAGTGGCGGAGTGAAATCTTATGCTTAAAATTGGCGAAATTGTCGGCCCCCACGGCGTCCGGGGGGAAGTAAAGCTCATCCCCTATACGGACTTTCCCAAGCGCTTTTGCCAGCTGGCCACAGTCACCATCCGCAAGGGCACACAAATGCGGGAGCTAAATCTCGCCCGTGTCAGGGAGCATAAGAACTTCATCCTCATGGAATTCAAGGAGATTTCGGACCGCAACCAGGCTGAAGAGCTGCGCAATTGGGAAGTGGTTGTTCCATATCAAAGCGCCGTTCCTTTGCCCCAGGGCCATTTCTATGACCACCAGCTGGAAGGTCTTGAAGTGTTTGATATTAACGGCAATCTTTTTTTGGGGACTTTGGCGGAGGTCATGCATCTGCCGGCCAATGCCGTCTACCGGGTGGAAAAACCCGACGGGGCCAACATCCTGATTCCCGCCCTCAAAAGCGTTGTCAAAGCTGTGGATCTGGAAAAGCGGCGAATGTATGTGGCGCCCATGGATGGTCTCTTGGAATGAGGATAGACATCATTACCATCTTTCCGGAAATGATTGAGGCCCTGTGCGGTTACAGCATCATTAAGCGGGCAAGGGATAATGGCCTGATTACAGTGAATGCTGTCAATCTGCGGGACTATACTTTCGATAAGCACAAGCAGGTGGATGACTATACCTATGGGGGCGGCGCCGGGATGATCCTTAAACCCGAACCTCTGTTTAGGGCCGTGGAAAGCCTGAGCAGCCCAAGCCCGCCGGATGAAGTCATTGTCATGACGCCTGCAGGCAAGCCCTTTGACCAGAAAGAGGCACGTAATCTCGCGGGAGCCGGTCATTTAATCTTCATCTGCGGTCATTATGAGGGCATCGACCAGCGGGTGCTGGACCATCTGGCTACCAGGGAACTGTCTATTGGCGACTACGTTCTCACCGGCGGCGAACTGCCGGCAATGGTGGTGGCCGATGCAGTCATCAGGCTGCTGCCTGGAGTCTTGGGCAATGAGGAGTCCCTGGAGCTGGAATCATTTGAGGGGGGAATGCTGGAGCATCCCCAATATACCAGGCCTGCGGAATTTCGGGGCCTGAAGGTGCCGGATATTTTGTTATCCGGCAATCATCAAGAAATCAAGCGGTGGCGGCAGGAACAGGCTGTCAAGAAGACCCAAGGCCTGAGACCTGAGCTGCTGGAAGTGGATTTTAAGCAGTAGATAGCAAGTACCCTGAAGGGAGGCAAAATCAATGAGCAATATTATCAGCGAGCTGGAAAGAGAGCAATATAAAACTGATGTCCCTGATTTCAAGCCAGGCGATACAGTAAGGGCTCATGTGCGCGTTGTTGAAGGCACCCGGGAAAGAATTCAGGTTTTTGAGGGTGTGGTCATCAAACGCCGGGGTTATGGTCTTAGGGAAACCTTTACTTTGCGCCGGATTAGTTATGGCGTGGGAGTAGAAAGAACCTTTCCCATCCATGCCCCAAAAGTAGATAAGATTGAAGTCATTCGCCGCGGGCGTGTGCGTCGGGCCAAGCTCTACTATCTGCGCCAGCGCACCGGCAAGGCTGCCCGGATTAAAGAAGCAAGGCGCTAACAGGGGACTATGGTCCCCTGTTTTTTAAAAGGAGTGAAAGGGATGGATATTCATTGGTTTCCTGGGCATATGGCCAAGACCAGGCGGCTGATCTCCGAATCCCTCAAACTGGTAGACGGAGTCATCCATCTGGCTGATGCCCGTCTGCCAGAAAGCAGTCAAAATCCCCTGCTTTACGAACTGACGGGCAACAAGCCAACTATGCTGGTTTTGGCCAAGGCAGATTTGGCGGATCCCCACAAGACCCGTCAGTGGCTGGCCAAGGGCGGCACTTTGGCTGTGTCCCTGCGGGATAATAAAGTCAAGCAAGAATTGCTGGACTTTATCCATACCAATTTGGAACGGAATCTGCGCAAGCGATTTGCTCGTCCCTGGCGGGTGATGGTGGTGGGCATTCCCAATGTAGGCAAGTCCACTCTGATTAATTTGCTGGCGGGCAGGAGATCGGCCAAGGTGGGGGACAGGCCTGGCATCACCCGGACCCGGCAGTGGATTAAGATATCTGCCGAGATGGAGATGCTGGATACGCCGGGGATTTTGTGGCCAAAACTGGAGGATAAGTCTGTCAGCTATAAATTGGCGGCTGCAGGCTGCATTCGCGACGAGATTTTGCCAATTATGGAAGTGGCCAAGTGGCTGCTGGGATTTTTAGGAGAGCAATACCCCCAAGCCTTGGCCCGCTTTGGCAAGGGTGACGGCCTGGCGGCAGTGGCAGAAAAAATGGGGGCTGTGAGCAAAGGGGGCAGCCTTGACCTGGACAAGGCCGCGGAACTTTTGCTGCGGGATTTCCGCTCCGGCAGGCTGGGCAGAATTACTTTGGACGGGGAGCAGGGGGTGAAATAAATGGCAGACTGGGAGAGGGAAGAAGAACTCTGGCATTCAGGCTACACTTTGGTAGGGGGCTGCGATGAAGTGGGCCGGGGCCCCTTGGCTGGCCCCGTTGTAGCGGCTATAGCGGTTTTCGACAGCGCCTGCTTGGAAGGTCTTGCTGATTCCAAAGTATTGTCCGCCAAGAGGCGGCTGGAACTGAACAGGAAAATCCTGCGCTCTTCCGCCGCTATTGGCATAGGGGTGGTGGACAGCCAAACCATTGATACAATCAACATACTGAATGCAACCAAGCTGGCAATGAGTCAAGCTTGGCGAAACTTGAGACTTAAGCCCGACTACTTATTGGTGGATGCTTTGGAACCGGAAGCGCTGGCTGCCCAGGTCAAGCTGGAGGGGCTGATCAAGGGTGACAGCCGCTCTGCTGCAATCGCCGCTGCCTCCATTGTGGCCAAAGTATATCGGGACCGACTGATGGCCTGGTATCATAAGACTTATCCCCAGTATAATTTTGCTAAAAACAAGGGCTATCCCACCCGGGAACATTACCGGGCCCTGCAGACATATGGCTGCTGCCCGCTGCATCGCCGCTCCTTCCGGGGTGTAGTCAATGAATAGGCAGGCAGTGGGAAAAAAGGGTGAAGAACTGGCATTGGCGGCGGCCAGAGCCCAGGGGTACCAGGTAATTGAATGCAATTACCGCTGCCCCATAGGAGAGATTGACCTGATTCTGCAAACAGGGGATACTATAGTCTTTGCCGAGGTAAAGACTCGCCGGGGGGACAGCTTTGGCGAAGCCTGGGAATCTGTAACCCCGGCCAAGCAGGAGCGCATCCGGCGGGTGGCTGCCTGGTTTGTGCGGGAGCGGGATCTAAGCCAGCACGCCTTTCGATTTGATGTTTTTACTATTCAGTTAGGGCGACAGCCCTGGCAATACCGCTGGTTTCAAGATGCTTTTTAAATAGGGGAAATATGTCGAAAAATATGATTGCCCGGGCAAGAAAGAATATTACATAATTAATTGTTGTCAAGCAGGAAAAACAGCCATCGAGATTGAACATTCTACTTAGCATCTTCCAGGGGGCTGTTTTATGCTTGCAGTATTGAAAAGTTGTACGCTGTCGGGTTATGAAGGGGTGTTGACCCTGGTGGAGGTAAATGTGGCCAGGGGCTTCCCCCATTTTGACATTGTGGGCTTGGCGGACAC
>DIPE01000099.1:39803-41599 GCA_002427015.1 Firmicutes bacterium UBA5496
GCAGCTATTCAAAAACACGGTCCCGGCTTGGATTTGCCTATTGCTCTGGGGATTTTGGCGGCCAGCGGCCAGATTCCTGCTACTGACAGGCTACTGGATACTTTGGTTACGGGAGAACTGTCTCTGGAGGGCAAAATTCGTCCGGTGAAGGGCGTGCTCTCCATGGCCATCGCCGCCGCCAAAAACCAGCTGAAATATATGGCTGTCCCCCGGGAAAATGCCCAGGAAGCCGCGGCCATTGAGTCTGTTAATGTAGTATCAGCCACTGACCTCAAGGAACTGGTGGCCTGGTGCCAAGGGCAGGTGGACATTAAACCTGCTTCCATGCCTAGCCGGCGAGATTTTCAGGCTTCCCTAGCTGATTTAGCCCAGGTCAAGGGACAATTAGGGGCTAAGCGCGCTCTGGAGCTGGCTGCGGCAGGAGGCCACAACCTCCTGATGGTGGGTCCGCCGGGATCAGGCAAGAGTATGCTGGCTAATTGCCTGCCGTCCATATTGCCTCCCCTGGACCCGGAACAGTCTCTGGAGGTCAGCCAAGTTTACAGCGTGGCAGGGCTCCTGCCCCAAGGCCGCCTAGTGACTGAGCCCCCCTTCCGCAGCCCCCATCACTCTGCCAGCTTGGGCGGAATCGTGGGGGGAGGGGCGGTGCCCCGGCCGGGGGAAATCAGCCTAGCCCATCATGGAGTGCTGTTTCTGGATGAATTCCCCGAGTTTCGCCGCTCCGTTTTGGAAGTGCTGCGCCAGCCCATTGAAGAAGGACAGATTACCATTGCCCGCACTAAGTCAACATACAGCTTCCCTTGCCGCTTCCTGCTGGTGGCGGCAGCCAATCCCTGCCCCTGCGGATACTACGGTGTAGAGGGCGGAAAGTGCCGCTGCACCCCCGGAGAAATCAGCAGGTATCGCAGCAAATTTTCCGGGCCCATCTTGGACCGCATGGATTTGTGGCTGGATATACCCCCAGTCAGCTTTCACAAACTGCGGCAAAGGGGGCAGGAAGAAGATTCTGCCGCCGTGCGCCATAGGGTGCTGGCAGCCCGGGGCATCCAGCAGCGCCGCTTTGGCTGCAGCCAGCTTAACGCTGCCATGGATTCCCGCCAGGTAGAAATATATTGTTCCCTGGACCATGCCGGCGAAGCCCTGCTGGGGGAGGCCTTCCGCCGCCTGGGCCTTAGCGCCAGAGCCCATCAGCGGATTCTCAAGGTGGCGCGGACAATCGCAGACCTGGCGGGCAGAGAGAGGATACAATATGAGGATATGGCCGAAGCCCTGTCTTACCGCAGCCTGTCCTGGCAAGGAGATGATTGCAATTAACGATATAGTCGCAGCCAGCCACTTCTTTGTCGCTCGCTATGTGCGCCCCGGGGACACAGTTGTAGATGCTACTGCCGGCAACGGCCATGATACTCTGTTTCTGGCTAAACTCACAGGTCCGGAGGGCAGGGTTCATGCCTTTGACATCCAAAAAAAAGCCCTTGAAAATACCGGAGCTTTGTTGGCGGAGAATGGCCTGGAGCAAAGGGTATCCCTGCATCTGGATTCCCATAAGAATATGCCGGTTCATGTCAGCGGCTTGGTCAAGGCAATAATGTTTAATTTAGGCTATCTTCCCGGGGGGGAGCAGGAGGTCGCCACTGTCCCTGCTGAAACCGTGGGGGCCCTTAATGGCAGTCTGGGAATTTTGGCCAAAGGCGGCATAATATCTGTGGCCACCTATTCGGGACACCAAGGGGGCTGCCAAGAGGAAGAAGCGGTAGCCGCCTGGTGCAATGGGCTTTCTCCCCGGGAGTACACCC
>DIPE01000099.1:41697-41885 GCA_002427015.1 Firmicutes bacterium UBA5496
GTGCTGAACAAAGAAAATAACCCGCCCATGTTGTGGCTGATAAAGGGATAACCGCTTTTTTCCCCAGGCATATGCTGAAGTATCAGCAAATCGCGGAGGGGGATGACTGTGCTTGCTGGGAAGGTCATTGACGCGCATACGGGTTATCCGCTGGCAGGGGTAGTATTGGGCTGCTTGGGAGCAGGGAC
>DIPE01000099.1:42139-46495 GCA_002427015.1 Firmicutes bacterium UBA5496
GGTGGTGACTGCCTAATAACCGATGACGATCAAACTGTCCAGATGACACAGGAGGTTGCGGGCGCTGTCCCTCAACCTCTTATACGTTATCTCAAAGGAATCTTCCATTTTGTTGCGGAAAACTCTTACGGTGGGAACCATAATCAGGCCGTGGCGGATTTTGTCGGATTCCAGCATTTTTATTAGCGCCAGCCAAACCTTGGTATAAAGGTTGCATCGTTCAATTTCAATGGCGATGCCCTTATCAGGATTGAAGTAGTCCACTTCAAACAGGCAATTTTGGTGAAAGAGGGGATAGTTGCGGTTGGTGACAGAATGGCAAAACCCCAGTTTCTCCAGGCCGGGTTTTAGGATGAGCTCAATTTTTCTGCTTTTTTCATTTTTTGTGTCCCGAATGCGCTCAATATACTTTTGCTCCAGGGCAATGGCCGCAAGAATGTCATTGAGGTCAGGTTGTGGCAGCCTATTTTTAATTATATAATAAGGCGGATAGCCCATTATTCAGACTCCTATCTATAAATAAGGGGTGATTGGCAAATGTTGATTACTGCTGGCAGATTATTTGACGGCAATCAGTTTATTGGCGGCGGCAGAATACATATCCAAGAAGGCAGAATCAAGGCAGCAGAGCCGGGAGGACAAGAGGGGGCAGCTTTGGTTGCCCCTGGATTCATTGATTCCCATCTGCATCTTCTCAATCTGGGAATAGCCCTCCAGGGTTTAAAATTCAATAATTGCAGCAGCCGCCAGGAGTTTATCCAGGCTTTGGCCGAATACGCCCAGGCCTGCCCAAGCCAGTGGATAACCGGCCGGGGCTGGGATCAAAACAAGCTGGGTTTTACACCGGACCGCTGGCTGCTGGATGAAATCTGTCCCCACAGGCCTGTGGTTCTCACCAGGACTTGCGGCCATGTGGTGGCAGTAAGTTCCAAAGCTTTGGAACTGGCGGGGATAACTGACTCCTCGGAAATTGCCGGCGGCGTCATCAGGCGGGATGCAGCGGGCAGGCCCACGGGAATCCTGGAAGAGAACGCTGTGGGCTTGGTTTTGCCGGCGATTCCCCCGCCGGACCCGGCTATTCTTTATGGTGCCTTAGTCACCGCCATAAAATACGCTTACAGTTGCGGGATTACAGGGGTACATACCGATGACCGGGGGCAAGTGAAAGATTACTTGGGGCTGTGGGAATTATATGAGAGGGTCACACAGTCCCACCCTCTGCGTGTCCAGCTCCATTACGGCATATTTTCCCCGGAAGACCTCCAAGATTTTCTTCGCTTGGCAGCGGAGCTGAAAGATACTGCCTTTGTCTGTAAAGGCGCGGCTAAGCTGTTTCTGGACGGTTCATTGGGAGCGGGGACAGCTGCCCTTTTGGAGGATTACAGTGATAATCCCGGCAACCGCGGGGTGCTGGTGTATGAGGACGATTTGGTCCGGGAGATAGTGGCTATCGCTGAAGAGCATGGCATTCAGCTGGCAGTGCATGCCATCGGCGACCGGGCGGCTGAGCAGTTTCTGCGGGTGCTGGCCCAGGTGCGGGGAGGCTGCAAGCCCGGGCCCATCCGGCATAGGATGGTTCACTTTCAGGTCACCAACATTTCTCAGATCCAAAGGGCCAAGGCCCTGGGCTTGGCCATGGAAATTCAGCCGGTGTTTTTGCAGACAGACATGCACTGGGCGGAAAGCCGCCTGGGCCAGGAGCGCCTTCAGACCAGCTATTGCTGGCGGACCATGGAGAGGGCGGGCTTATTTTTGAGCGGCGGCTCCGATTCCCCGGTGGAAGATATCAATCCCTGGCTGGGAGTAGCGGCCGCGGTTACCCGCCGGGACGCAGCTGGAAACTACGCCGCCGCCTGGCAGGGGAATGAGTGCCTGGAGCTGGAAAAGGCCTTGTCCCTCTTTACCGCCGCTCCCGCAGACTTAGCCCGCTGGAAGGAGCTTGGAAGAATCGCCCCGGGGAAAATAGCCGACTTAGCTGTCTACTCTCAGTTTGATCCGGAAAATCTTAGAGTTACCCGGCCCAACCAGGTCCTGGTCCAGGGCAGCATAGTTTATCAGAGGTGAGATTATGGCCAAAAAGGTTTTAGTGGCAATGAGCGGCGGCGTCGACAGTTCGGTGGCAGCAGCTCTTTTAAAAGAGCAGGGTTATGAAGTCACTGGGGCCACTATGCAATTGTGGCATGAGACAGGGGCAAAAAGCGCCTGCTCCCTGGCCGCCGTTGAAGATGCCCGCAGGGTTGCCGGCAGTTTGGAAATCCCCTTTTATCTCTTTAATCTGCAAAAGGAATTTCAGCAGGAGGTTATAGATTCCTTTATTCGGGAATATAAATTGGGCAGAACACCAAATCCCTGCATTCAATGCAACCGGGCCCTTAAATTTGGACAGCTCTTAAGCAAGGCAGAAGAGCTGGGCATAGATCTGATTGCCACCGGACATTATGCCAGGATTAGCCGGGAGGGAGGCAGGTTTAGGCTCCTTCGAGGTCGGGATCCGGAAAAGGATCAGAGCTATTTTCTTTATACCCTGACGGCGGACAAGTTAAAGAAAACCCTGTTTCCCCTGGGGGAATATCGCAAAAGAGAAATTCGGGAACTGGCCAAGACTTACCAGTTAGACATCGCTGACAAGCCAGACAGCCAGGAAATCTGTTTTATTCCCGACAATAACTATAAAGAATTTCTTCACCGCCGGGGAGGCCTGTCCGAGACACCGGGGGATATTGTCGACACCAAGGGGAATATCATCGGTTCCCATAGGGGTGTGTATAACTATACCATTGGCCAGCGCAGGGGCCTGGGGGTGTCCAGGGGCGTGCCCTTGTATGTGGTGGATATAAGTGCCGAGACCAACACAGTTGTGGCAGGCAGCAATGAGGAAGTTATGGGTAAAACCTTTACAGCAGCTGATTTTAATTGGCTAGCCGGTTCCAGTCCCGGCAATAGGTTTCACGCCCAGGTGAAGATCAGATACAATGCCCTGCCCCAGCCGGCAACGGTGACTGTCCTTGCTGAGGGGAGGGTGGAAATAGAGTTTGACCAGCCCCAGCGGGCAATTGCCCCTGGACAGGCTGCGGTAGTGTACGCAGGTGAAGAAGTGTTGGGCGGGGGAAAAATTCTTTCACGGGGTTTTGCTTGAAAAAGAGAGGCTGACTAATTAACCGGGGGTGAAACTATGACCACATCTGAATCGGTGGCTGCAAAGCGCAGGCAGGCCAATGCCAGGGCTCAGGAATTAAGGGAGCGCATTGGGGACTTTCTTGAATTTAGCGCCCGCATCCCCACTGGGACCAGTGTCAGGGAGCGAATCGAAACCCAGAAGCACCGAATCCTTAAGCTTTTGGGAGGAGGGGAAGAAGACTGGAACAGCTGGCAATGGCAGCTGAGAAACCGCATTACAGATGCGGATGTCCTCAAAAAAATCATCAACCTATCCCCGGAGGAACTTGATGAAATCAGGGCCACCGGCGCCAAGTTCCGCTGGGCGGTTTCACCCTACTATGCCAGCCTCATGGACCCCGACGATCCCAACTGTCCTATTCGCCTGCAGTCTGTTCCCCGGCTGGCAGAAGTCCTGGATGAGAACGGGACCATGGACCCAATGGCGGAAGAGCTCACCTCGCCGGTAACTGGGATTACCCGTCGGTATCCCGACCGCCTGATAATCTATGTAACTAACCAATGCGCAATGTATTGCCGCCATTGCCAGCGCCGCCGCAATATAGGAGAAACAGATAAAAACACTCCCCATAGCTGTCTGGTTGAGTGTCTGGACTACATCAGAAACAACCCCGAGATAAGAGATGTACTGTTGACCGGCGGGGATGCTCTGCTATTGAGGGACGGGGTTCTGGACTGGCTGCTGACTGAATTGGATGCCATTCCCACAGTAGAAATCAAGCGCCTGGGCACCCGGACGCCGGTTACCTTGCCCCAGCGCATCACCCCTGAGCTTTGCCAAATACTAGAGCGCCATCATCCCGTCTATGTCAATACCCAGTTTAACCATCCCCTGGAGGTTACAAGCGAGGCCGGCGAGGCCAGCGCGCTGCTGGCCGGGGCAGGAGTGCCCCTGGGCAACCAGGCTGTTCTCCTGGCAGGAATTAATGACAATGCCCATATTATGAAAAAACTCAATCACGAGCTCCTAAAAATCAGAGTGCGTCCCTACTACATCTTTCATGCCAAAAATGTCAGGGGCACAATGCACTTTGGCACCAGCATTGAAACAGGGCTGGAAATAATGGATAAGCTGCGGGGGTATACTTCCGGATTGGCGGTGCCTACATATGTAATCAACGCCCCCAATGGCTATGGCAAGACTCCAGTACTGCCGGATTACATGCTGTGGCTGACTCC
>DIPE01000015.1:0-674 GCA_002427015.1 Firmicutes bacterium UBA5496
ATTGACTGCTGCAAAACTAGGGAAATTCATTTGCCTAAATTAAATGGGCAATTAATCAACATATTACCGCAATTTTATTTAAATAGCCTACACTTCAATATGATACTATGATTAGTAGCTGTCATAAATATAAAATTGAGAGGGGTTTGGTTGATGTTTGATAATCTGAATTTAGACAAACTGGCCAAATGGACTGGTTTTATGGGGGTTTTTTCAATTATCATTGGGGTGCTGCAGGCCATCACCATTGTTGGCATCCCTGCGGCGATTATTATGATTATCTTAGGGGTCAAGCTGCTGGGGGCAAAATCTGCTGCCAAGGCCCTGACGGTTGCCCCGGAGGCTGATGTTCCCACTCAGTTCAACAAGATGGTCAACGATCTCAGAGTTTATTTTCAGGTTAACGGTGTGCTCGTTATTATCGGTTTGATTTTAGGTGCACTTACCGTAATTGGCTTGATTGTCGCGCTCATCGTTTCAGGCGGAAACTTTGATTTTAACTACCAAATACTCGGAGAGTAAATCAGCGCCGCGGCTTTGCCGCGGCATCTTTATTTTTATGGGGATTACTTCAGCCTTTTGGGGCTGTTTTTTTATGCCTTTCATTTTGCCAATAAATGTCGGCGAGGCAATTTGCTTTTACAATTTTCCTTCCCGGTCAATACTAATACGGA
>DIPE01000015.1:854-5322 GCA_002427015.1 Firmicutes bacterium UBA5496
ACCAATGGTGCCTGTGCTTAACAAGCCAGTTATGCACTATACAGTTGATTTGCTGAAAAAGCATGGCATTCAAGAAATTGCAGTGACTCTGGCCTACTTGCCCAGGGCCGTTAAAGACTACTTTGAGGATGGGGCAGATTTTGGCGTCCGCTTGCAGTATTTTGTCGAGGAGACCCCCTTGGGCACTGCCGGCAGCGTCAAGAACGCCGCCGGTTTTCTGCCGGGAACCTTTGTGGTCATCAGCGGCGATGCCCTGACGGATTTAGATATAAGCCAGGCTGTGGCATTTCATAAAGAGCGGGGGTCCCAGGCCACCTTGGTCTTGCACCGGCAACAGATACCCCTGGAGTATGGCGTAGTCATAACCGATAATGAGGGCCGAATTACCCGGTTTCTGGAAAAGCCCAGCTGGGGAGAAGTGTTCAGTGATACTGTAAATACCGGCATTTACATTTTGGAGCCTGCGGTGCTGGATTATTTTGAAGAGGGCAGGCAATTTGATTTCAGCAAGGACCTCTTTCCCAGACTTTTAGAGGATGGGGTCCCTATGTACGGATATATCTCCGATAGTTACTGGTGTGATATCGGGGATTTGCGTTCTTACCGGCAGGCTCAGTTTGACGTCCTGGAGGGCAAGGTCTCTGTGAATATTGACGGAGAACAGCTGCGGCCCGGGATTTGGGTGGCAGAAGACTGCACACTGGCCCGGGATGCCGAGTTGATTTCACCAGTTTACATGGGCAGGGGCTGCACCTTGGCCAAAGGCGCTAAAATCGGTCCCTTAACTGTGCTCAATGATTATTGCCGGATTGAAGAGGGGGCATCCCTGAAGCGCGCGGTGGTCTGGAGGGATGCCAGCGTGGGGAGGGGGGCAGAAATCCGGGGGGCCACCGTCTGCAACAGTGTCTGCATTGGTTCGGGCGCCAGACTGTTTGACGACTCGGTGACAGGGAGCAGAACGGTGCTGGAGCAGGGGGTGACTCTGAGGCCGGGAGCAAAGGTTTGGCCGGAAAAAACAATCGCCGAGGATACCGTGCTCAGCCAGAACCTGGTCTGGGGGTCCCGGCTCAGCCGCAGGCTGTTTGGACGCAAGGACATTAAGGGCCGGTTTAATGTGGAGGTGACGCCGGAGTTTGCCTCCAGGCTGGGTTCGGCTTTTGCATCCCTTGTTGGCAAGGAGGATTCCCTGCTGGTCTCCGGAGATAATACTGAGGCTGCTTCCTTAGTGGCCGATGCTTTGAGCGTGGGCATTCTGGCTTGCGGGATTAGGGTAATCCGGGCCTCGGGTTTGGTTATGCCCATGTCCAGGTTTGCGGTGCGCCACTATGGGGCCGGGGGCGGCATCCATGTGCGTTTGGATTCCCTAAAGCCTGAACAGCTGCATTTGGAGTTTATTAGCGCCACTGGGGCCAATATGGACAGGAATGCAGAGCGCAAACTGGAGAAGGCTATTAATGGCGACTGTTTTCAGAGAGTGGGCGCCGGCCAGGTGGAAATTACCCAGCGCACTGATGATATCCCCAGGCTGTATTTTGTCCATTGGGCTTCGAAACTGCGGGCTCTGGGCCCGGGAAAGAAATTGGCCAGGCCGGTGGTGGTTCTGGGGGCCGAATCCGAACTCATGTCCTTCTTAGGCGGCAGTTTCTTAAGCTATATTGGCTGTGTGGTCAAGAGGGCAGAGAATTCCCTGGCCGCCGTCAGGGCGGGGGTGCAGAAAAATAATGCCGATCTCGGTGTGTTCCTGGCTGCGGATGGAGAAGGCGTAGTAGCAGTAGACGAGAGGGGAGGCGTGGCGGGGGCCGACGAATACAGGGCCTTAAGCCTGTCCCTGGCTTTAGAGGTAAAGGGCAAGTCCGTCATCATTCCCCATGATGCTCCCCAGGCCCTTAGAAATATGGCCAGGGGAGCAGAGGTTATTCAGGTGAAATCCGAACCCGCTGAAGTGATGGCGGCCATGTTAAGCCGCGAGGCTGCCGATGGCCGCATCGCCCTGCAGTACTTACTGGACTTTGACGGCATTCAGGCCGCAGCCAGAATCGCGGACTACCTGGCCAGCAGAAAAATGCGGCTGAGCCAGCTGCTTAAGCGGCTGCCAGCTTTGAATTACAAAGCCACCGCTGTTCCCTGCCAGTGGACGGAAAAGGGCCGGGTGCTAAGGCAATTGGTGGCACAGCAGAATAAGCGGAAAATGGAGCTGTATGAAGGCGTGAAAATTTGGGATGACAGGGGTTGGGCCTTGGTCCTGCCAGATAGTGAGAAGCCCCGCTTTAATATTTACGCCCAGGGACACAGCGAGGAATTTGCTGAGGAACTGGCGGCAGAATTCAGTGAAAGAGTCAGCTCTTTGTTGCATTCGGGATCCCAGTACGATGAAAAACGCTGAGAGATAACAGGGGATGATATAAATGGATCTGCTGCTGATTGGGGCAGCGCTGGCTGGATTGTACATTTTCTATCGCAGCCGGAAGCGCAAATCCGCAATCTGGTTTGACGGGGTTATTCTCCGCCCTGAAGATCTTGCAGTTCATGCCCGGGAATTGGGGAAGTACCACAGGGTGGAGACAGTCAGAACCAGCCGCGGTAGAATTATCCGCCGCCTGCAGGAAAACTTTCACTTCATCACCAGGGTGTACCTGGAAGCGGCAGAGGATCTGCAGGAAGGACTGCAAGTGGCTCCGGCCGGAGAATGGCTGCTGGATAATTACTATCTTGTGGAGGAACAGGTAAAAGAAATCCTGCTCAGCGTCAGAAAAAGCAGGTTTCGGGATCTGCCGGTGCTCTGCAACGGGCACCTCAAGGGCAATCCGAGAATATTCGCCATCGCCCTGGAGATTATCTCCCATACCGACGGCAGCCTCAGTGAACAAGCGCTGCATAGTTTTATTGAGGCCTACCAGGAGGAGGCCCCTCTTGCCGTTGGCGAGATTTGGTCCTTGTCTTTGATGGTGCGGATTGCCCTGATTGAAAAAATCCGCCATGTGTGTGCGCTTCTGGAAACAACCCATAAACAGTGGCGACAGGCAGAACTTTTCCTGGCCCGGACGAAACCGGAAAAGCTTAAGGAAAAAATCTCCGCTCTTGGCAAACTCCATCCTGCCTTTGCCGAGCACCTGCTGGAAGTAATGCGCCAGAATGAACTGGCGGGCAAGCAAGTGAGGGATTTGTTGGCAGATAAACTCCTTGAACAGGATGCGACCCTGGAAAAAATCGTGCACAGTGAGCATCAAGCCAAAGCAGCCCAAGCCACTTCTATGGGCAACGCCATCTCCAGTTTAAAGGGCGCTTCTACCCTGGACTGGAACAAGATGTTTGAAGAGCTCTCCCTGGTGGATCAGATCCTGCGGGCGGATGCAGTTTACGGGGAAATGGATTTAGCTTCCCGCAATCACTATCGCCGCCGGGTTCAGGCGCTGGCGAAAAAGCTGGCTATCAGCGAGACCAGGGTTGCCAAGCTGGTGATTGATAACGCCCAGGCCGCAGAGGGGAATCGCCAGCGGCATTGCGGCTACTACCTGCTGGACAAGGGGCGCCAGGACCTATTTGCACAGGCCGGCGTAAAGTTTAGGGAGGGTAAACTTAGCAGCGCCGGTTACATATTGATTATGGCGGTATTTTCTCTGGCCCTGGCGGCAGCAGCCGGCGCTGTCGCCTATCCCCTGGGGACAGGCTGGGCCTTAATCTTGGCCCTTTTATTTCTCATTCCCGGCAGTGAAATAATTGTCAGCTTGTTTAACCGGGTATTGGCCCATCTCCGCAAACCGGCATTTATGCCTAAGCTTGAATACCGCCGGGGGATTCCCCCTGAGGCGGCTGCTTTAGTTGTCATCCCGGCTCTATTGCCCGATTCCGGTCGAACCCGGGAGCTGATTGAGCATCTGGAAGTTCACTACCTGGCCAATCCCGGGGATAATCTGTTTTTTGCGCTTTTAGGGGACTTTAAAGACTCTTCGTCCCCAGAAGAAGCTGGCGATGAGGAAATAATCCGGGCAGCCAGGGAAGGCATACAAGCCCTAAATGAAAAGCACTCTTCCAACCGGTTTTTTGCCCTGGTCAGGAAGCGGCAGTATTCGCAGACTCAAGGAAAATGGATGGGTTGGGAGCGTAAGCGGGGGGCTTTAATTGAACTGAATGCGCTGCTTTCAGGGAGCGATGGCACTTCCTTTATTTTACGTCCCCCGGATATGCCCTGGGTTCGCTATGTTCTTACCCTAGACGCCGACACCCGGCTGCCCCTGGATATGGCCAAAAAACTGGTGGGGACGATTTCTCATCCTCTTAACCAATTAGAACTGAATGAGGGCAGGCCTGTGCGGGGATACGGCCTCATTCAGCCCCGCATTGGCGTCAGTGTAGAGAGTGTCAGTAAAAGCTGGTTTGCCCGGGTAATGGCCGGACCCGGGGGCACCGATACCTATACCTCCGCCATTAGCGACGTCTACTAGGATTGGTTTGGGCAAGGTGTTTTTAC
>DIPE01000067.1:0-739 GCA_002427015.1 Firmicutes bacterium UBA5496
TTACCCTCCCCGCGATTAATCAGACTGAATACTGTCTCATCTACAATGCCCGTGGGTTCCAGACCAAAGACACGCTGCAGGGCCTGGACAGCGGCCTCGGTATCCTCGTTAAACACGCCGCCGGCCTCTCCGGGGCAAAAACCCGCTGCCCGCAGGGCCCATTGAATGAGGACTACATCCTGGCCCACCTGGCCCTTGCCCATGGGCAGCCTGAATTTAACCTGGTAGTCCCCGGTGATGATGATTCTGGTGCCTACGGGAATCCAGGGATATATCAGCTCTACATCTTTGTTGTACATGCGAATGCAGCCAAGACTGACAATCCTGCCAACAGACCAGGGAGCATTGGTGCCATGGACCCCATACCCCCCCCAGGGCACACTGAGCCGCATCCAGCGGGTGCCAAAGGCATCATTGGGCCGGTAATTTTTATCCGTCACCCTCCATTCCCCCATAGGGGAGGGTGTGGCAGGCCGTCCGGAAGCAATGGGAAAGGAGGCATACTCCTCTCCGTCGGAAAAGACCACCAGTTTTAACCTGTGCAGGTAAATCTCCATATGCACTTCCCCCGAAGGAGGCTGGGTATTCACTCCCTGGGTCTGCTCTGCCGCATGGTATAAAAGCGGCCAAAAGGAAATTTCCGCTTCACCGGTGGGCTCCAGTTCCAGAGCAAGCTGAGCTTGCCGAACGGCTTCGGCGGTCTGCTCATCATAAATTCCCTTTGCCTCGCCAACATAAA
>DIPE01000067.1:835-3116 GCA_002427015.1 Firmicutes bacterium UBA5496
TAAAAGCCCAGTTCCCGCAGCCGCAGCTGCAGCTCCTCCACATCGGCCCCTGCCAGCGGGGGATCGCACAGATAGAGCTTGCGATTATACTGGCAGGTATGACTTTCCGGTAAAAAATAGTGGCGGAGCAGCGCTAAGGTAACAACCAGCAGCGCTAACAGTAAAAAAAAGTTTAACCATCGCTTCACTTATCTCCCCCCAATCTGTACAAAACTTATTCCCCAGGCAAATAAAAAATGCCAGCAGCGGTTGACCTCAACCGAATACTGGCATATTATCTTGACAAAGGGGGAAAATTCATGGCCACCGAACAAGTATTGGCAGTAAAAGCGGAATTGCTCAACCTTTCAGCACAGGAGTACATAAGCGATAAAAGGGAAATCGCGGCGTTTCTGGGGGCTTCAGCAAATTACAGTTTCATCGAAAGGCCCCTGGCGGAAAAAGATGCCTCATATAAACAGCTCATACCTTATGTGACGGTAATCTGCTGGGGCCATATCCTGGCTCTGGAGCGCACAGCCGCCCAAAGCGAAGCCAGGCTCCACGGCAAACTTTCTCTGGGTGTCGGGGGGCATATAAACCCGGTGGATGAGGGCAGGGACCTGGCCCAGACAATTTCCCAGGCAATGGCAAGAGAGCTGGGAGAAGAATTGTGGCTGCAGCCTGCAAACCCGCCCCTGCTGACGGGGCTCATCAACGATGATACAAATTCTGTTGGCTCCGTTCACCTGGGCATCCACTACATTCTCCAGGTCCAATCCCGGCCCCTGGTCAGAGAAACTGACAAGATGAAAGCCTTATGGGTCGCGCCCCATCAGTTAGAGGCCCTGCGCCCCCGCCTGGAGACCTGGTCCCAGATCCTTCTGCCGAAACTGGCTAAAGCTGTCCATTTGTAAGCGATAATAGCGCCAGCAGCGGACACCAGGGCCAGGCAGTAGAAGGCCAAAGACGCCCAGCGCAGGAATTCAGGAAATGTAAGTAAACGGCTCTCAGTCTTCCTAATTCCGACAATCCTGGACTTGGCGTCTAAAAGATAGAGATTGGGACTGTAGTCCCCGCCGCCATCTAAGATTTCTTTAACCCCATCAAAAGTGCCTGCCTGGTAATAAACCATATTTGCAGCGGGCATTTTTTGTTTGGCCCACAGCGGCTGTGCCAGCTGGTAGCCAAATCGGTCCAGGCCCACCATCTCAACCAGTTCAGGCCTGGTCCCTGCCGCCAGGGTCAGTGATTTCACAGCTGTGGGCTCCTGAAGGGCTTTTTCTGGAGCTGTCAGCAAAAATATGCGTTCAAAGACCAATTTTTCTCCCCGCCGGTTGATGACAGCCAAAAATTCAGCATCTTCGTCCCGTTTTAGAATGCTTTTTCTGAGCAGCCGGGAAAGATTCACAGTGACAGCGCTGGGCCCATTACCAGGATAAGATGCGGCTACTTCCAGCTGCACGGATTTCTCCCCTGCGGCCAGGATTCTTCCCATGGCCACCATTTCGGTATCCCCATAGTAGTTCTGAAGCAAAAGCAAGAGGCTGGCCAGCAAGATCAGCCCCAGAGCCAGCATGCGCAGGACTTTTGTTTGAAAGAATTTAAAGTGGTGCAAGAATTTCACTCCCCTGGCTTAGACTATATTTCATTCATTCGCTCTGGCCGGCCTGTTTCCCTGCCGTAAAACCCTAGGGAAAAATTACTATACACTGATACCCTGATCTTCTTCCAGGACTATCCCCACGGGATCGTCGGCAATCAGCTCCCACCGAGTAACGCGACAATCCACTGCCAACAAGGATACCCCCTGCTCTCGGGCCAGTTTTAGCGCCTGGCCAAAGGCCCTGTGGGTCCGGTAATTGGGGGAAAAATATTTTACGCCCTTCATCTGAATGACAAAGAGCAGCATGGCCTTATAACCTTCTTCTATACACAGGCCAAGTTCCTGCAAATGTTTTATCCCCCGCTCTGTAGGCGCGTCGGGAAACATTGCCACTCCCTCTTCTTCCAAAGTTACCCCCTTAACCTCAACAAAAATCCTCTCAGCGGCAGTTTCCAGGTAAAAATCAAAGCGGGAGCTGTTGAACTTGACTTCGGGCTTAAGCAGCTGGATTCCAGGAATAATCTGAGGCAAATACTCTGCCGCCACCTTATTGGGGGCCTGGCTGTCGATATTGACCAGGCGCTGCCCTTTATAAACCGAGATTAAGTCGTATTTGGTCTTGCGGCTTGCGCTGTCACACTCCTGCACGAAAACCGCAGCCCCAGGCACCAGCATCTCTTTGCAGCGTCCGGTGTT
>DIPE01000050.1:0-1896 GCA_002427015.1 Firmicutes bacterium UBA5496
TAGATTACCTGGTTGTCGGTCATTTTGCTGACATCGTTGGTAACGATCCCATCCAGCCAGGCAAGGGCCTGGGGACCCTCAACAGCAATCTCCCCCATATGGGAGACATCAAAGAGTCCGGCCCGTTTGCGCACCGCCTCTACTTCATCCAGAATGCCGGAATACTGCACCGGCAGGGCCCAGCCGCCGAAATCGACGATTTTGCCCCCAGCCGCCACATGCTCCTGGTACAGCGGTGTCTTCAGCAAGTTATCCATTTTTTCACCTCCATTGATAGTGTATACAAAAAAGAACAGAAAAAGCATTGTGCCCTTCTCTGTCCTGGTACCTGAGAGATATTATCCCCTTTGGTGCGTATACACGCTCTCCAGAGTTGTGTCAGCACAACAGTTTTTTTGCCTGAAAGTTTCGCTGGCAGTCGGCACACTGCTGCTTTCTTCTTCGGCGCCCCTGAGGGACTCTCCCATTGTGCATCATCCACCTATTCTGTTCCGGCGAGTATAGTTCGACCTTCTCCCTGCAAAGTCCTGCAAATGTTATCAAAGTGATATATATAACATACAGTCCGGTAAAAGCAGGTAAAATTGGCAGCTATATCGCCTTTAATTGCTCCTTCTTGAGATTTTCTACACAAAGTTTAATCTGGGACTTTAACAGGTTATAGTCTTCCACAAGCTGGTCAAAGGAATCCCCGCTCATCCGCCACTGGGACCAAGGCATGAAGCCGATTTCTACTTCGCCCTGGGGTGTTATGACAACCCTTGCCTCAATATCCACTTCCACCAGCCTGATCTTGGCAACCAGCTCTTTCTTGACTTCTACGGTAACCACAAAAACACCCCCTGCCAACAACTATGTGACAGGGGATATTTTTATGCCTGTTGCCGGGAGATTTCTTCCCGTCCGCTCCTGACAGACATTTCTGCCCGCCGGACAAGTTCCGCCAGCTCGGCCTTAATGGGTGCAGCGGCGGGCTCCGCCAGCCAGGGCAAATTTATTTCCACATTCGCCCTAGCGCCGGTAAAGGCGGTAAACAGCAGCTCTGTCCCCACCTTAAGATCGCTGATGGCGTTGGGATTGCCTTTGGCGGCCAGAGGCGGGATCCGCTCCAGCAGGCTGACACAGACTGCCGCCGTCTCCAGGGGGGTGCGGGTGGCCTCCAGGGTGGCGGCATCAATTGCCTCCTGGCGCCTGACTTTTTCGGCCTCAGTTTCCCGGGGCAGGCGGTTGGCTGCCACTATTCCCTCATACGCGACGCTGTCCCGGTCCACTAACTCAAGTAACTGCTCCTTCAACTCCAGGGCAAAGGCTGCCACAGTTTCCATCTCTTCCTTGACGGCAACATATTTCTTCCTGCCGGCAGTCAGGTTGCAGAACATGGCAACCAGGGCAGAACCCATGGCGCCGGCCAGGGCGGCGGCGCTGCCCCCGCCGGGGGTGGGATTGCCGTCAGAAAGCCGCTGCACAAACTCTTCAATGCTCAACTGTGCAAACATTTCCTCACCTCGTCACTCGATATTCATATGGCAAACATCATTAAAACCTTCTACTGCAACCAGTCCCCCTGGCTGCCAACGCATGGGCGTAATGCTGCAGTTGCGGACGAAGAACTTTCCCCTGGTCTTCCAGGATAAACCCAGCAATTTGTTCATCACCGCCCGGATTACGCCCCCGTGACTGACTACCGCCACTTGGTCCGTATCCGCATGGGCTGCTGCAATCTTATCCAGGGCCTCCATACAGCGCTTCTGGAAATCCGGGTAGTATTCCCCTCCCGGAGGAGCAGGGGATTCCGGGGGGCAGGCATGCCACTGCCGCCCAAGCTCCGGCCATTTTTCCCAGATTTCATCCCAGCCCAGGCCGGCCCATTCACCTACATTTATCTCACTTAACTCC
>DIPE01000050.1:1970-2436 GCA_002427015.1 Firmicutes bacterium UBA5496
TTTATCTCACTTAACTCCGCCACCACCTGCACCTCTAAATCATGGTAAGAAGCCACAGCCTTAGCGGTATCCAGGGCCCGGCTCAAATGGCTGGAATAAATCCCGTCCAAGTGCTTGTCCCCCAGAAAGGCGGCGAGCTGACGGGCTTCAGCCCTTCCTTTTTCGCTTAAGGGAATGTCCATGACCCCCTGAAAACGCCGCTCCCTGTTCCAGATGGTCTCCCCATGGCGGATTAAGAGTATACGGGCCATCAGCTGTTCTCCTCGTACTTGTGCTGCAGCTTAAGGCGCCGGTTATGCCAGGCCATGCCTAAGTTGACAAGGGTGTTGACCAGGTCGGGACCGCTGATGCCGCTCTGCTCCCACAGCTTGGGATACATGCTGATGGCGGTAAAGCCGGGCATGGTGTTAATTTCATTTATAATGACTTCGCCCCCGGCAGCGACAAACATATCCACCCGGGCCAG
>DIPE01000050.1:2617-3066 GCA_002427015.1 Firmicutes bacterium UBA5496
GCGGGAGCGCTGGTCAATATACTTGGCCTTATAATCGTAGAACTCGTTGACGGGAATGATCTCTCCCGGCAGCGAAGCCCTGGGGTTTTCGTTGCCCAGGACGCTGACCTCCACTTCTCGGCCTCGGATCTCCGCTTCCACGACAATTTTATAATCATAGCGCAGGGCCTCTTCCACCGCCTCGATTAATTCCTGTTCCCGGGCGGCCTTGCTGATGCCTACGCTGGAACCGAGGTTGGCCGGCTTGACAAAGACAGGCCACCCCAGGCGTTCCTCTATTCTCCGGACAAGATCCCGCCGGCCCTCCTGCCACTCCCACTGGTAAAAAGAGATATAACTCCCCATAGGCAAATTGAAGTTGCGAAAGGCTGCCTTCATCTGGGCCTTATCCATGGCCAAGGCAGAACCCAGTATCCCCGAACCTACATAGGGGATTCCCGCCAGTTCCA
>DIPE01000111.1:0-164 GCA_002427015.1 Firmicutes bacterium UBA5496
ATGCCGATGGACAAGACCTGCTGGAAATAAACCAGCCAATAGGCGGGTGTAAACCACTGGTTGGTGATAAAATACGCAACATATATGCTGACCCCCAGGGCATTAAAGATAATCGGGCTGAACCAGGCCAGGAGATGTGTGCGGGTTCGCCGGGTAACATAGGC
>DIPE01000111.1:467-8603 GCA_002427015.1 Firmicutes bacterium UBA5496
AAGGCCAGCTGGCCCAGGGAAACGGTGAGAATCACATACAATGCAGCTATTACTCCCCCTCGGGTCAAGGGGCGGATAAATTCTTTTTGCATATAAGCACTCCTCGTATTGCCATATCCAAACTCTATTTATTATAATTATACAAGAGGTGATATTCCATGCCAATCTATGAGTTTCAGTGTAAAAAATGCGGCCAGCAGAGTGAGCAGCTGTGTAAAATGAATGAAACGGGGAAGGATATGGTTTGTCCCCGCTGCGGGGAGAGGGGCCTCCAGCGCCTGATTTCCGGCTTCGCCTGTCCCGGAGTCAAGGGCGGCCAGGATGGATGCAGCGGCTGCAAGGGCGGCAGCTGTTCCGGCTGCCACTAATCCCACATCCTGATTCTGCCCTTCGGGGCAGAGTTTTACTTTTCTGGTATTAGACTGATTCTGGATTATGAACTATACTGGAGCTGGACTGCATCTAATATTAGCAGCATATATTTTATGTGATTCACAGATTTAATGAAGTCCTAATGTTATAATGCATGATGTGAGGTGGGAGCCAATTGGAACAAAGCAGAATCCAAGTTAAACAAGCAAAGAAACGCAACCGGAAAAAGTATGTTTTAGCAATCGTCCTAATACTTATTTTTGCTGTAGTCGGCGCAGGTGGATATTGGTTATCCCGGATTGCTGACTATAAAAAAATCTTCCCCGGTGAAATAAGTTTTCCCAGCGCCGGAGATGATCATGACCAGGAGATTTTAGACGTCAGACAAGCATTCTCAAAAGATATCATAAACATTCTGCTAATGGGCTTTGACCGCAATGAGAGCCGCGATGAAGTCTACGAAGTGTACCGGCCGGATACGATTATGCTGGCATCAATTAATATTGAAACCCATAAAGCAGATGTCATCAGCATCCCCCGGGACACACTGGTCCCCATTTATAAAAGGGGCGGGGGAAGAGACAAGATAAACAGCGCCTTTACCTACGGCTGGCGCTACGGCGGCGGTTCTGCCAATGAAGAAAAGTTCAAATTGGGCATGCTCTACCAGGTTGAAACAATCAGCATGGCCCTCAAGGGCGTTCCCATCCATTACTACGTTTCCGTGGATATGGATGCAGTTGTGCAGATTGTCGACGCCCTGGGGGGAGTGAAATACAATGTGCCCAATAATATTTACCATAAATCCGGCAGACTTCTGCTCAAGAAGGGGGAGCAGGTCTTAAATGGACGGCAGTTCCTTGATTTTGTCCGCAACCGCAATTACCGTTTGGGGGACCTGCAGCGGGTCAAGAACCAGCAGGACATTTTGCTGGAGCTTTTCAAGCAGTTTAAATCAGCCGGCAACATTTTCAAGATTCCCAAGATTTATTCTAGCGTTATCAACAATGTCAAAACCAATCTCTCTTTGGAACAGGTTATGTCTTTGGCTCACTTTTCTACCCAGTCTCTGGACTCAGAAAATATGGGCACCCATGTCCTGTCCACTTCCTTTGCCGAGGGACGCTTAAAGGAAAGCTGGACCAAATCCTACAGCTATCTCATTATCAATCAGAAAGCCCGGGCCCAAATGCTCTATGACATCTGGGGCCTTGAAGTTAAACCTGATGCCACTGATGTCATCTATCCTCCCCTTCCTAAAGCGACTGGACACAGCGATGAGGAAGAACCACCCCTGGCGGCAGAAGAGGAGCCGGTAGAGCCACAACCGGATCCGGAACCGGGACCAGATCAGCCTGACCCCGAACCGGAACCCGAACCGATACCTAATCCTGAACCGGATCCGGAACCGGAGCCAGAGCCGGACCCCGAGCCCGACCCTGAACCGGAGCCCGAACCTGACCCTGAACCGGAACCTGACCCTGAGCCCGATCCTAATCCGGAAGGATGAAATAACAATAAACATAGTCCCTTTCAATGGCCTAGCGGGGTGATTACTTGAACAAGCGCAAGCTGATGCTGGTTGCTTCCGCTCTTCTCATGGCCGCCGGCGCGGCCTTAATTTGCTATCCCCTGTTTTTAAGGGTTCAAACCAGTCTGGCTCAGGCCCGGCTGGAAAAAGAGTTTGAAAAATATCCTCCATATATAGAAGCCGAAAGGGAGACCCAGCCAACCCCTGAAGAGCCGGAGCCGGAACCGGAACCGGAGCCAGCAGCGCCTCAGTGGGAGAAGCTGCCTCCCACCCTGCTGGAAATCCCCGCCATTGACCTGTCTGTCCAGCTGGAGGCCATCGAAGATATGGGCGCCTTTGCCCGCAAGCTCAGCCAGATGCCCAGCTACTATCCCCAAAGCTCTATGCCTGGCGAGGTGGGCAATGTCCTCATTGCCGGCCACAGGGGAGGACCTGCCGGGTATTTTGGCAAACTCAAAAATCTCCAGCCCGGGGCTCAAATCATCCTTCATGCCCCCGGCATCAGCTATTATTATGAAGTTGAAAAGGTCTTTAAGGTCAAGCCCACTGCTGTTGAGGTCCTTGACCCCTTGGATTATCCCGCGATTACCTTAACCACATGCTATTCCTCTACCCGGCGCCTCATCGTCCGGGGCAGATTCCTGGAATATGTTCTCAATACAGGTGAATGAAATGAATTTGGACTGGGCAGTAACTCCAAAACAAGAGGGAAAAAGGCTGGAGCAAGTCCTGCGGACTGAATACGGCTTTTCCCGCCGGCAGGTTATCCGCCTTAAATATTACGGGGAGGCCCTAATAAACGGCAAACCGGCGCTGGCAATAACAAGATTGCAGGCCGGGGACCGGGTCCAGGTAACTGTGCCGGAGCATCTTGAACCCTTGCCCCCCCAGGACATCCCTTTGGACATTCTCTACGAGGACGAAGATTTGCTTATCCTTAATAAACCCCCAGGCCTGGTCAGTCACCCAACTAAAGGTTACCCCCAGGGAACCCTGGCCAATGCCCTGTCTTATTACTGGCAGCAAAAAGGTGAAGAACACCCTGCCCGCCTGGTCACCCGCCTGGACAAGGATACTTCCGGCCTGGTGCTGGCGGCCAAGACTGCCTGGAGCCATTACCGCCTGAGCGAGATTGGCATCAGTAAGCAATACTACGGAATAACCAGGGGAATTCCTAACCCTCTTGCAGGGGAGATTGACCAGCCCATCAGCAGGCTGTTAGAAAACCCCAGTAAACGAGGCGTCAATCCCCAGGGTAAGTCAGCCCTCACTCGTTATCAGACGGAAAAAACCGGAGATAATCTTGCCCTGGTAAAATTAGCTCCTATTACGGGCAGGACCCATCAGCTCCGCATCCACATGGCTTGGCTCGGCTGTCCCCTCCTGGATGATTATCTCTACGGCAGGGAAGAGGGAATCCTAGGCCGGACGGCCCTTCATGCCTTCTCCCTGCAATTTCGCCATCCGGCAAAAGGGAAAGACCTGGAGTTCACCGCCCCTATTCCAGAAGATATAAATGCGGTTGTGACAAAATATTTAAGTATATATTAAGTAGGGAAATAAATTGCGAGGTGACTGCGTGAAAATCAAATTTGGCACCGACGGCTGGCGCGGGATAATCGCCGAGGATTTTACCTTCGCCAACTTGCGCCGGGTCAGCGCCGCTGTAGCCCGGTACATTAAGGAAGAGGGCAAAGCTGAACAGGGTCTTGTCATTGGCCGGGATACCCGTTTTCTCGCGGAGGAATTCGCCCGCACAGTGGCAGAGACAATGACTGCTGCCGGCATCAAAATCTATCTGACCAATGAAGCGATGCCGACACCGGTTACGGCTTATTCGGTTTTGGCGAAAGAGGCTGCCGGCGCCGTCATGCTTACCGCCAGCCACAATCCCCCGGAGTATAACGGGTTTAAGTTCATCCCCGCTTATGCCGGCCCGGCATTGCCTCATATCACCGACAGGATTACTGCCCTCATTCCGGATGAGGCTGCTCCGGTCAGGGGTAATCAGGACCTGGCAGAAGTTTTTGACCCCAAGCCTGCCTACTACGACTTCCTTTCCCGGCAGGTTGACCTGGAAAAAATTAAGTCTTCGGGACTGAGGGTCGTCATAAATCCCATGCACGGCGCCGGCATCGGCTATCTTGAAGACATCTTTACCGGACTGGGCCTCTTGGCAGTCAGTCAGCGCAACTGGCGGGACCCTCTCTTTGGCGGCCAGATGCCGGAGCCTAAGCCCGCCCTTCTGAAAGATCTGCGCCAAGCCGTGCTGGCAGGCCAGGGAGATCTGGGGCTGGCCCTGGACGGCGACGGAGATAGATTTGGCATCATCGATGCCACCGGGGCATATCTGCTGCCTAACGATGTCCTGGCTCTGCTGGCCAGGTACCTGATTGAAGTCCGGGGCCTTAAAGGGGCAATTGCCCGGACGGTTTCTACTACCACTCTGCTGGACAGGATTGCTGAACGCTACGGGATTCCGGTAATCGAAACGCCTGTGGGCTTTAAATACCAGGCTCAGGCCATGCTGGAACAACAAGCCTTCTTGGCCGGGGAAGAGTCTGGAGGCCTTTCTATTGCCGGGCATATTCCAGAAAAGGACGGCATTCTCGCCTGCCTGCTGATGGCGGAGCTCACTGCTCATTACGGCAAACCCCTGACGGCAGTCCAGGAGGATATACATACTGAGTATGGACGCCTTTACACAAGACGTTTGGATATAAAATGCACCCCTGAGACTAAAGAGAAGGTGCTGGAAAAACTAAAGACCTTTTCTCCCAAAGTAATTGGTAGGCATAAGGTAATTGCTTCCACAAAAATTGATGGTAGCAAGTTTATCCTGGATAATAGAAGCTGGGTGCTGGTGCGGCCTTCAGGGACCGAAGCTCTCTTCCGCATTTACGCTGAAGCGGAAACAGAACCGGAACTGGAAAAAATCCAGCAGGCCATGGCTGCGGAACTGGGCTTAGTCTGAGATACATGAATTTTTCTGTCCCTAAGCCGCCTTTTCTGATATAATCCGTGTGAATAATATAGTTTTAATCTAATCTCTTTACGAAAGGAGTGGGGTGCCAATGGACCTAGTTCTGCCTGCGCTAATTGCCCTGGTCTTAAGCTATGTGCTGGTGCCGGTTATGCTAAAACTGGCTAAAAAATATAATTTTTATGATTATCCCAATGAACGCAAGGTCCATAAGGAAGTTAAGCCCTATCTTGGCGGCGGGGCAATCTTTTTGGCCTTCACCATATCCAGCCTTATATTCCTGCCCTTAGATAACAAGATACTTATATTGCTGTCAGGAGGGACCTTTTATTTTGTCCTTGGCCTCATCGATGACAAATTCGATATTCCTGCCAAACTCAAACTGGTTCTGGAACTACTGGTGACCACTGCAGTGGTCTGGCTGGGCATGCGTCATGGCCTTCTCCTGAAAAACCCCTTTGGCGGCATCGCCTATAATTCAGTCTTTATCTGGTTCAGCATCCCCTTTTCAGTTCTCTGGATTGTGGGTATCGCTAATGCCGTCAACCTAATTGACGGCTTGGACGCCCTAGCCGCAGGAGTGATTTTTATCGCCTGCATTGCCTTGAGCATTGCTTCCATCATAAACCCGGCAATAGTCCTCAGCCCCTTCATCCTCATACTCATGGGCAGCATCGCCGGTTTTATCCGCTATAACCTCTACCCTTCCAAGATAATAATGGGGGACAGCGGCTCCCTCTTCTTAGGTTACACCATCGCAATCATCTCCCTGGGTTCTTTCGCCAGCAATGACCGTTCAATTTTTCTCTCCCTGATTCCACCGGCAATGGCTCTGTTTGTTCCCATTTTAGACATCTTAATGGCAATAATCCGCCGGGGAAGAAACGGCAATAAGATCTTTTCCCCGGATAAGGGCCATTTTCACCATCTCCTCCTCAGCAGGGGCATTTCCCATCCCAAGGCGGTGAGAATCATTTGGGGTCTAAGCGCCGGCTTCGGCGCGGTTTCTCTTGTTTTGTCAGAGCTCATCTACAAGCAGGTCTACCTAGCCTTGGCCCTGCTGGCAATTGTAATAGTTTGGGCCATCTACTCTGCTGCCAGCTTCGGCCTCCTGGCAAAGACAACAAAATCTGATTCCCTTAGCCAGGCAGCAGCCAGCAAAGATGGAAATGGAATTCCCAGGGCCCAGTAAGCTAATAAGAAATCAATCCCCGTCAGTAAAACGGGGATTTTTTATGTTTAAAAACAGAATGCAAATTGGCCGAATATGCCAAACCTAACCCCGAAATAATCAATTGCCCCAGCGCATATCATTGTAGAAGTGGCAAAAATCAACCTCAATTGCCAAAAGTGATGACAAAAAGGAGGGATTTGGTAAAACACGGCGAATACCAAGGTATTATTGGTAAATAAACATTCCGCCCCAATAACTTCAAGAAAAACTCTTACGATATTACTTTTAGAACATTTCTCGCTTTAACTGGGAAAAGCCAATTACTTTGGGTATATTTACTATATTTTTTGGTATAAATAGGGTGAAATTGCCCTGTAATGCAAAAAAAAATAATTCACAAGAGAAAGCAGGAAAATCATGGGGGCATGTTGAATAAGTATACCGGGTGTAATTGGCAAAAACACTCCAAGAGAGGGAAAATAACCTTTGTAAAAGTATTGTAATATTAACCACTTTATGCTAATATGGTCGATGAAGGTTTTTCCTCAAAAGGTTTCTAGGCCCATTCCAGGGTTAATATTCTAACCTTGGAGTGTTTTGCAAAACACTAAACTGGGTAAGGTGGTGGTTAATGATTTATCACAAAGAGTCAACCGGTGAGTTACCCAAAACCCTAATACTTCACAAGGAGGTAAAGTCTTTGAATCTTAAACGTTCACTAGCCCTAGCGATTTCAGTCCTGATGATCTTAACTATGCCCTTTGCATTTGGCGCAGGCGAGACCCTGGACCGCATTGCCGGCAGCAACAGATGGGAAACCGCAGTTAAGATCAGCCAAGAAGGCTGGACCAGCGCCGGCACAGTAGTTCTGGCCAACGGCCGCAACTATCCCGACGCCCTGGCTGGCGTACCCCTTGCCCATGCGCTGAACGCTCCGGTCCTTTTGACTGAAGCTGACAGCCTCGTAGCGGCAACAAAGGCTGAGATCGTCCGTTTGGGCGCAGCCAAAGTCATCATCCTCGGCGGCACCGGAGTCATCTCCGACGACGTTGCTGAGGAACTCGAAGACCTCGGTCTCGCAGTAGAACGCATCAGCGGCGCTGACAGGTATGAAACTGCAGCTGCTATCGCAGCTCAAGTTGCTCCTGCCGGAGTTGACACTGTTGTTCTGGCTTATGGCCGCGGTTATGCCGATGCCCTTGCTGCTGCTTCCTACGCAGCAGTAAACGGCTATCCCATTCTTCTTACCGAAAAGAACTCCCTCCCCGACGCCACTAAAAAGGCGATCGAGGACCTGGGGGCAACCAATGTCATCGTAGTCGGTGGCACTGGCGTTATCGCAGCTAACACTGTTTCTGGTCTTCCCGGCGTAACCCGCGTAAGCGGTTCTAACCGTGAAGCCACAAGCGTTGCTTTAGCTGAGCATTTTGCACCTCAGACCAATATGTTCTTTATCGCTACTGGCGACGGATTTGCCGATGCCATTACCGGCGCCGTTCTGGCAGCCAAGGAAGGCACTGGCATCCTGCTTGTCCGTAGCAGCTTCCCCAGCGTTGTTGGTGATTTCTTTGGTGCTGCTAACGTTGTAGAAGCCATTGTTTTCGGTGGTACCGGTGTTGTTAGCGAAACTATCGCTACCGCTGCTGCCAAGAAGCTTACACCTGCAGGCGGCACTGGCATTGCTGGCTGGACAACTGCCAACGCAGTTGTTAAAGTGGGCAGCCGTACAACCACAGCTGACAAATATGGTTTCTATATGCTTACTGGGATTGCTCCTGGCAAGCAAGCTGTAAGTGTTACCCTTGACAACTATGAAATTGCTGCTAAATCTGTAAATGTTACCAAGGATAAGATTTCTGTCTTGGATGTTGATCTGGTCGCAATTAAAGCAGAAGACATTACCATTTCTGGCGTAGTTGTAAACAGTGACGGAGGCCGTGGTTTGGCTGATGTTAAAGTTGGCGTAAAGATTTGGAACGCCAAGACCAGTAAGTGGGTAAACTCCGGTCTTACTGCAGCAGTAAGTGGAGGCAATGGGTATTTCAGTATTGCTAATGCCTACACCGATGGTGAAGG
>DIPE01000111.1:8748-11609 GCA_002427015.1 Firmicutes bacterium UBA5496
TTCCATGTAGTCACCAAGGATATCACCCTTGCTCAGTATGCTGAGGAAAACACAGTTCCTGGTTTCTCTATGACTGAGATTCTGGAGATGGATCTTTCCGTCGTTGTCACCGACGGCACTGACCCAGTCGTGGGCGTCGATGTAACCCTTTACGATGCAGACGATGAAGAAGTTGCTGTGGCACTAACCGATGATGACGGAGAATACATCTTCAACGATATTCAACTGTTAACTGGTAAGTACTATCTCCTCTTCGAAAAAGACGGCTATGCTGACAACACAGTTAACGTGTCCGTTACCGAAGGTAAGAATGCAACAGTTAACGCTAAACTGGTTGCTGGTTATACCGTTACCTTCATCCTCAGGACCGAGGAACTCAATGGTAAGTTCAATGAAGCTACATTCAGTGCTGGACTTTACCAAGGCGGAACCAAAACACACACCCTGACCTTTAATGCACCTGAAACCTGGGCTACTGATGGCGAAGCCGAACTTACTTTTGTCTCTGACGCTGACAAGGTTGCTAACGGTACCTATACTTTACGGGTCAGCGGTAACCATGTGATTCAGAAGGACTTCAGCGTAGTAGTCAAGGACGACGATTACACAGGCTACGGCCGTGCCAAGATTGGTACTGCCATTACTGGTACCACTGCTACTGGTGCTACCGTAGAGCTGATCAACGTCAAGACTAAAGCTGTTGTGGCCACCACCACTGCTCACGCTACCTCTGGTGCGTACGCCTTCCGGAACCTCGCTGCAGGTGAATACCGCGTGCGGGCTTCCAAGGCTGGCTATGTGACCAAGACTCTTCCAGTAGCCACAGATGATCCCATTGAATTGGAACTGAACGCTGCACAAACTCAGGACATTACCCTGAGTGCTAACCCAACACTTGGTCTTCTTAACGAAGGTACCATCCGCGACCAAGTCTCTATGGCAGCTGCTTACGATGCTGACACTGATGATTCAGCAGAAATCGTTTACTATTACAAAAACGTAGTAGTAGATGGCGAGACAATGAAAGCCGGTACAGTGGCAAAGAACGATGATGGAAATGAACTCCGGGCATTCGTTGATTCTGACGGCCTGTACAGCTTCGACAATATCTATCCCGGAACTTACACCGTCGTTATCCGTCACCCCGGTAGCTACGAGACTTACGTTACTACCCGGAACGTTGTAGCCGGTGAGCAATTTGATAACCTCAACTACTACCTGCGTGAAGGCGGCAATGGCGCCATCGAATTGGCCATTACCGATAGTGATCGCACAAGCATCGTTAACAATGAAAGCCTCGCCGTCACACTTGAGGATGCCTTCGGCGAAGCCTACGCAGGCGCTTACGATTCCGTCAGCGGTAAGTTTGTAATTGACGGCCTTTCCGCTGGCACTTACGACCTGGTTATTGAATACCCAGATCATGATGACATCGAAGCTACTGTTACTGTAGCTCGCGGTGGCGTGGTTGCTCGCTCCTACCAGATGAAGGCAGAAGCTACTTGTTACGATGTCAACTTTGGCATCACAGATGGTCAGCATACAGCCGTATCTGCTATTGTAGAAGTATGGCTGGGCAGCAGTTATGTTGATGAAAAGGACAACTCTGGTGGTACCTTCAGCCTTCCCAAAGGCACTTACACCCTGCGTGTATATGCTGATGGATACTACATGGCTGAGCAAACCGTAACTGTTACCAACGCTGCCGTAGATGTTCCAGTCATTGTAGTCACACCTTGGAAGTAGTAAAAAAGCCCCCTTCCGGGGGCTTTTTTGTTGCCTATGTATACTTATGGAGCATAGAGTGGGGAGTTTTAAGAATAATTCACCACCTGCCAGTAATAATATGTGTCAAACCGGGTTTTTGGAAAAAGGAGGAATCGTATTGAGATTATCGCCGAAAAAAATCCTGGTATTGACACTTATTGTTGCTATGGCAGTTCCTGTTTGGGTCGGGGCGGCGGAGGCTCCCGTCACCCGCCTCAGCGGAGGGGACAGGTATGCAACTGCCGTGGCCATCAGCAAGGAGGGCTGGAGTTACTCTGCGGCAGTGGTAATAGCCCGTGGAGATAACTATGCCGATGCCTTGGCTGGAGTGCCCTTGGCCTACCGTTTGATTGCGCCAATCCTGCTGACGGCGCCTAAGGCGCTTCCGGCAGTAACTCGACAGGAGATAGTGCGCCTGGGCGCGGCTCGGGCCATCATCTTAGGGGGCGCAGGGGCAGTCAGCAACGACGTGGCCGACGCTTTGCGGGGAATGGGCCTGGAAGTAGAACGGATTGCCGGAAGTGACCGCTTTGACACGGCCGCCCGCATTGCCGCCCGGGTGGCCCCCAACGGCATCAGTACCGCGGTCATCGCCAGCGGGCGCAATTTCCCAGACGCCCTGGCTGCCGCTCCCTATGCCGCTGCCGCCGGCTATCCGGTGCTCCTGGTGGAGCCCGCATCTGTACCCACAGCAGTGGAGCATGCCCTCAAGGGTCTTGGCGTTAGCGAGACAATTCTGGTCGGGGGAACCGGAGTCATCGGTAGCAGCGTTCTGAATAAGCTGCCCCGGCCCCGGCGGATCAGCGGCGCCGACCGCTATGCCACCGCCGTGGCGCTGGCACGGCATTTTTCGCCCCAGGGGGACAGGTATTTTATTGCCACCGACCGGGACTTCGCCGACGCCATTACCGGGGGAGTGCTGGCTGCCAGGGAGGGCACCGGCCTGCTCCTGGTGGGCAGTACAGTGCCCAGTACAGTAAGTAAGTACTTGCAGGAAAGAGAAGCGAAATCTGTCTGTATTCTCGGGGGCACCGGGGCGGTAAGCGCGACAATCGCCAATGCTCTCAAAAACATCCTTGCCCCTCCCGGGACTG
>DIPE01000111.1:11785-18241 GCA_002427015.1 Firmicutes bacterium UBA5496
GCTACCTGGTTACCGGGCTCTCTGCCGGGAAGCATACAGCCGTGTTCAGCCGGGAGGGTTATGGTACCAAGACTTATGTTGTCAATATTGCCGCTGAACGCTGTTCAGTGCTGAACGCAGATTTAGTGGGGATGGACCCCGGGAAGATTTCTCTGCGGGGGGCTGTGGTAGATAAAGCCACTGACCTGCCCCTGGAGGAAGCAGAAGTGGCCGCGGAAATCCTGTCGGCATCAGGAGCATGGGTTTTAGCCACCAAGGTTAAGACCGACAGCAATGGCGTTTACTATTTCACTAATTCCGGCGGCGAAGATACCTTCAAATTCGGAAGCAAAGTGCGCCTGACTATCAGGAAGGATGCTGATGCCGACTTCCGCAACGGATATCATCCTGTAGTTTTGAACCTTGAGTTAAAGAAGGATAGTGTAGCCAATCTCGCCCCCGGCGCGGAAATGGTCCGGGTTAAGCCCATGAACCTATCCGGCCGGGGCACCGAGCCCGACGGCACTGCAGTGGGCGGCAAATCGGTTACTCTGTATTATGGAGACAGATTTATTGCCGCAGATACCAATGCTCAGGGGGATTACCTGTTCCAGGACCTCACCTTGCCTACGGGAAAATACACTGTTCTCATGGATTATGCCGGCAACGAGCAGGCCATGTACTGCCGGGACATCAGCGTCAGCGAAGGCAGGGACCTGAGGCATGACATCAAACTGCAGCGGGGATACCAGGTCAGGGTAGAGACAAAAGCAGAAAAAGACGGAGAACTGTTCAGAGAAGGCGCCGTTTACAACGCCGCCCTCCTGCAGGGGGGGGCAGTCCTCGCTGCGGAATCGGCGGCAGTGATTGATAACGGGAAAATCCTTGCCTTTAGCTGGAGCCGGATTGCCCCGGGCAGCTACACCGTTCGTATCAGCGGCGATTATGTCCTTACCAAGACTTTCTCAATCCAGGTCTACAGCTCCGATTATTCCTCAGTCAACCAGCGGGTGAACAGGGCCGGGGCGATTAAGGGGACAGTAAAGAAAGATGGCGGGGCTCTGAATGGAGCCAAAGTTGAACTGGTCAATACCAGCGGCCAGACTGTGGCCGCGGTGATAACCGGCAGCGACGGCAGGTATTGTTTCGGGGGTCTGGCCGGCAGCAGCAAGTATACCTTGCGCGCTTCTGGAGCAGGCTACCGGACCGAGGTATCCGGGCAGTTAGTAGTTGCTGTCAATGAGGACCGGGTACATGATTTTGCCCTGCCCGTCATGCTTCCGACCGGGTCTGTCTCCGGCACCGTGCGCGCCGCCGGCACATTGATCCCCGCCGCCGGGGCGAAGATAGACTTCCGGGCGCTCAGCGTTCCCGGTTACTCCCAGGGCGCGAAAGTGAAAGATACTAATGTTTTAGCTAACGGAACCTATCTAGCTGATCTCAATCCCGGGGCTTATACCGTCGTCATCTCTGCCCCCGGCAAATATGAAACTCTGGAAGCAGTCCTGACAGTGGCCGCCGGTGACGTGGTTACTGACCGCAACTTCAGGCTCCAGCCCGGGGGCAACGCCAGGCTGACGGTAACAGTGCGGGACAGCGCCAACCGGGCAGTATCGCCGATTTCTCTCACGGATAAATGGGGGGACACGGTTACTGAGACTACAAGCAACGGCACGGCGGTATTCAAGAATCTCTCAGCCGGCGCCTACCTGCTTAAAGCTAAGGCCACAGGTCACGAAGAATTGGCGGAGACAATTGAAGTCCCCAAGGGGACTGCAGTTTCCCGGAGTTTCACCCTGTTAGCCAGCTCAAAAGTGCGGATAGTGGAATTTTGGGTATTAGGCGAGAACAATACTTCGGTGAAGGACGCCAGAATACTGGTCATGGCGGGAACGGAGAAGGTGGCAGAGGGCAAAACCCTGAGCACAGGTAAATTGCAGCTCCGCCTCCCTGCCGGCACCTACAAGGCCATGATCTATGGGGATAGGTACTTCCTGGAGACAGTGGAATTCAAGGTGGCCACCAAAGATATGGTTATCCCCGTAATTCGCCTGGAGAAGTGGTAGAATCTGTATCTTACAGGCCCGCACTGCTGCGGGCCTTTTCGTGTGCTCGGCATGAGTGCCATATATAGGGTGTGAGTCCCGAACAGGGAGGGTGGTAGTAGCTGTAGATTAAGGCAAGGGCGGTCGCAGACTTCGTCTGCTATTCACCTATACAATCAAGGTGTCTATCATGAGGTGGAATCTGAAGGAAGCCAGCGGCATACCCCGGGATCAAGGGCACGAACCGCAGGTGAGCCTATAACTGAATGAGTCTGCAAAGCAAGATATAGTCCGTACCAATGAAGATTGTCAAGAGAAAATGGGGAGGGTACATGAAGGGAACACATCATTTTACCCCGGGGAGACCTGTTAGGGCGTCAGTTAATCCGGTAGCCTGTGTCGCAGGCATAGACTACATGGGGCCCAATGCCAAATAAGCCAATCTATTGACATCTTGATTAATTTTAGTATAATAATAAATAGTGAGACCAGTTAAAACATTTTGTACCATATAGTTCTATATCTACTGAAATGCTCGGAGATGCAACTGTATGGTATTTTTATATTTGATGGGAAGGGGTGATAAAAATGGACGATGGACAGCGATTTCTTGACCCACAAATATTAAAAATGGGAGGAACATCAAATGAAAAGACTGTTAGTGGCGATAATTATTGTGACTATCATTCTTACGACTGTTCCAACTGTTATGGCATCGTCCGGCACTCTTTATGAGACTAAGAAGTCTGGCGTCCCTATCTGGAGTGAGGCGAGTAGCTACTCTAAACAAATTCGCAAACTTGATAAGGGGAAACTTGTTACTATTGTTAGTACTAGAAAAAATCGTGCTGGGAGTCTATGGGGTAAAACAGTTAATAACTCCTGGATCTATATGGGTAACTTAAAGAGGTCTAGCAAGGCCTTACCCGCCAAGGGCGATTATGTTACCAGTAAGGGCGATGTTCCACTGCGCCACATTCCCGCAGCGGGAGGGAAAGTACAGAAGTATTTACCCAAAGACACAAAAGTCAAGATTGTATCTACCTTCTATACCGACACTGGCGTTCCCTGGGGTTCCACTTCAGATAAATATGTTGTTTATATGGGCAACCTTATTGCCGTTTCTAAACAAGATTCTATTGACATTCTTGCTCCCCTGACGGATAAGGAATGTACTGAGATTTTTATGCAACTAATCAAAGGCAAGGTGAAAGAACAGCTTTTCCCGACTGAAAAGTTAAACCTTAGCTCGGGTGTTAAAATTTCTGCGGGCATAGCCCTTGATAGGGTAATTAATAGCCCGTGGTTTAATAAACAAAGTGTGAGCAAAAAAACAGCCCTAATTTATCTGAGGATAGCCTATAAGTCTTGGGATGACTGTGATGAAATATGGTTTTTAGCGAAAACTTCTACTCCAACCGTAAAAGGAATTATAGTTGCTTCAGCAACACTTAAAAATACCTTTGTCGAATGCAAGAAGCTGGTGTATGGTAATAAAGAGGTAAAAGAAATTGCAGATACCTATTTGGGAATCTATGAAAATTATATGAATCTCATTGAAGATATACGGCTCACAGTAATTAGACAAGGGACTCAACATGCATTGACAGGAAAGCTTCTGACTAAGAAGGATATTTCAAAGTTCGAGCAGTTAAGAGTTGAATACTACAACAACTGCCGGAAGGCTTTGGATGGGTATCTGGATTCGCCTGCCTCTTGGTTTCATCTGAGTTCGAGGAATATGATCAAAAATTTGAAGCTAGAGCTTGAAAATGCTAGAAAGAATGACTTGAAGGTTTCACTGTATGAGCTATACAAGGATGCCCGAAATGCCATTGAAGCAAGCAACTAATAGATTGTCTACTGCTAAATAGTTCCGTAAAAGTTGAATAAGACGAAAACGGATTTTGTTCCCTTAATCAACTTTACGCAAAGTTAATAATTATTAAGGGGTAGCCATAGAGCAATTTGTGTGTATTCGCCCTCACCGGCAGGAGAAAGCTGGATCGAGGGCGAATTTTATTGTACTAAGGGTAGAGGAGGTGGCCAATGAAAAAAGTTTTAGCAGTAATTCTTGTTGTCGGTTTTCTCTTTTCTCTTTTTCCTGCCGGGATGGCAGCTGCTTGGGGTGAGGGGGGAGAAGTCGTCGGTCGCATCAGCGGCAGCAACCGCTACGCTACCGCGGCGGCTATCAGCGCCTATGATCGCAGCTATTCCGGCTATGTGGTCCTTGCCCGGGGCGATCATTATGCCGATGCCCTGGCCGGGGTGCCCCTGGCGGCCATGCATCAGGCCCCTATCCTGCTGACGCCGAAAGATTCCCTGGCCCCGGAAACCCGGGCGGAAATTGAGACGCTTGGGGCCCACACAGTCATCATCTTGGGCGGAACCGGCGCAGTCGGCAGCGCAGTCGAAGCAAAATTGACGGAGATGGGTCTTATAGTCGAGCGGGTCAGCGGCAATAACCGCTTTGACACCGCAGCGGCCATTGCTGAGCGGGTGGCTCCCAACGGGTCTTACTCTGCTGTTGTGGCCAGCGGCCGGGATTATCCCGATGCCCTGGCGGCGGCTTCCTATGCCGGCAGCCTGGGTTATCCTATTCTCCTGGTGGAGAAGGATAAGATTCCCGCTGAGACCGCTGCCGCTATAGCAGCTTTAGGAGTCGGAGAGACAATTTTAGCAGGTGGCACTGCCGTTGCCGCTGCTTCCGTTATGGACAAGCTGCCCGGCTGCGTGCGGGTCAGCGGCGCCAACCGCTTTGAGACTGCAGTGGCCCTGGCCCGGCATTTTCAACCGGAGCTGGAGACGGTATTTGTGGCCAGCGGCAGGGGCTTTGCCGACGCAATCACCGGCGCGGCTTTGGCGGCCCGTTATGGCCGCGGGCTGCTGCTGGTGGACAAAGGTGTTCCTGAAGGGGTTGCCGGCTATTTAAGTGAGAATGAAATAGGTTCCATTATTATCTTTGGCGGCGCTGCAGTGGTAGCAGACAGCATTGCCGATACCTTAACGGGGATTATCAGCATTGTGGGGAAGAAAGTGGAATTGCTTTCTTCGGCGGTAATGACAACTCTCCCCGGCGGCGGCGAAGCAATCCGCTTCCCCTATGCCGGTTATGTCACCACAGTGCAGGGAGTTTCCGGCGATTACGTCCGCCTGCAGTTCGGACGCAGGAGCGGCTGGGTGCCCCAGGAATCCGTCGGGCTTACAGACCGGGAGGAAGATTATATCCGCCTGGGCTGGCAGTTTATCTCCGGTTCAGATGCACGCTACATACAGAACAGCCCTGATGTCAGCGGCTACAACGTCTATTCCCCGGTTATGTATAGCGTGCGCAACAATGGGCTATACACCCTTATGAATTTCAGCAATAATATCGCTCTTGCCCGTCAGAATGGCTACATGGTCTGGCTGACAATCCAGCAATTCGGAACCAGTCCCAACTTTGGCGACAATATTATCGATGAGATTATAGCAGTGGCTTTACAGCATGACGTGGATGGCCTCAATATTGACTTTGAAGGCATGGGAGAGCAGAACCAGGCTGGATTCACCGCCTTTATGGCCAAGCTGTATGCAAGGGCCAAGGCCCTTGGCTTGGTTGTATCTGTAGACGTAACCCGCCATTCCAACAACCGATACGGTCTCAGCTACGACCGGGCGGCTTTGGCTGGGGTCAGCGATTACCTCGCCCTGATGGCTTATGACCAGCACTGGGCCTCCAGCCCCGTGGCGGGATCCACCGCGACTATGTCCTGGACTGACAGCGCCATCAGGCTGCTCCTCAATGAAGTCCCGGCAGAGAAAGTGTTATTGGGAATTCCCTTCTTTACCAGGAACTGGCGCTACAATGACACTATCTATGCTGACCGGGACCTGGTAGTGATGCTGGAAGTGATGCGCCTGCGCACCGAACCCACTACTGCCGGAGGGTCCGCCACCGTAATTCGCACGGCCCAGATTGGCGAAGCCTTCACCTGTCTTGGTGAAGTCGCGGGAGAATCCATTGGGGGCGACACAAAATGGTATATGGTGGATGTAGACGGTCAGGTGGGCTATGTATCCGGATACTCCGGCTATACCCGTTTCGTTCCCCAGGGAGAAGTATATGGAGAAGCGGGCTTAAGCAATTACGCCATTCCCATGCAGTCTGCCTTGGACATTCTAGCCAATTATGATGCCGGCGCCGGGACAAGCCAGTTTACTACCCTGGCAGGGACGGTGGTGCAGATGCGCAATGTGCAGATAGAAGCGGATTCGGCCAGCGGCCAAACAAAGGTCACCTATATTGATGAGCAAAACCGGCTGAATGAAATCTGGCTGGAAGACTATGATTCCCTGTGCAAGCGCCGCCAGCTTATGGACCAGTACAATCTGGCAGGTTTGGCAGCCTGGAGCCTGGAATGGCTCGACGCCGGCCAGCAGGCTTGGAATA
>DIPE01000053.1:0-662 GCA_002427015.1 Firmicutes bacterium UBA5496
ATCGGAAATATCCTCTAATAACCTGTCGACCTCCTTGGGAGTCACCATCAGCACCCCTACTTCAGGAGTCAACACCTCTTTGATCAACTTTTGTTTATCATCCTGGGCAAAGTTGTCCAAGGCTGTCAGCATCTTGCTGACATTCGTAGAGATTTTGGCTTCTTTCTGCACAGCATGAATGAGCAAATCAATGACATCACTGGTAAGGGTGGCAGCATCCACTACAGTGGGCACACCAACAGCAATAACCGGGATGCCCAAACTTTCTCTGGTAACCCCTTGCCGCTTATTGCCCACTCCCGAACCAGGATAGATGCCGGTATCGGAAATCTGAATGGTGGTGTTAAGCCTGCGCATGCTCCGAGCCGCCAGGGCATCGATGGCAATAACAATATCAGGCTTGAGCTGCTGCACTATGCCAAAGATAATATCTCCTGACTCAATCCCCGTCAGCCCCAGCACCCCGGGGGCTATGGCGCAGACATTTCTAAAGCCCGGGCCTATTTTGTCCGGGTATATGGCCTTGAGATGTCTGGTCACATATATCTTTTCAACCACACTGGGGCCCAGGGAATCAGGAGTGACATTCCAGTTGCCCAGGCCGACAACTAAGATCACAGTCTCATCCCTTAGATCTAAAAGCTTTTGCAGTTCCCTGCCCG
>DIPE01000053.1:782-991 GCA_002427015.1 Firmicutes bacterium UBA5496
TTTTGCAGTTCCCTGCCCAGAACATCAACCAGCCGATTCTCCAGTTCCTCGTTCTTATCCCGCAGTCCTGCCGCCTCAATGGTGATGTATTTGCCTTGAGCTTTGCCGATTTTTTTCGCGGCCGCCGGTGTTAAAATATTAGTAACAGAGATATCAATTCCCTCCAGGGATTGATACTCAGTCTCCACTCCCTCCAGTTCAGGAAGCTC
>DIPE01000053.1:1090-25931 GCA_002427015.1 Firmicutes bacterium UBA5496
TCCAGTTCAGGAAGCTCACTGGTCTGCAGCAATATTTCGTGGGCTTCCAGGACTAAATCAGTTCTTATCAAGTTGTTTCCTCTTTCTTTACCTGAGTTCGGTTGGGACAAAGATATCGATAATCCCGATTATCAATGCAGCAACCAAGGCGCCGATGATGGTAACATCCAGATCAGGCACAATGTATTGAGCTAGGTAGATTACTACCGCCGAGGTCAAAAAGCCGATGATGCCCCGGCCCTGGGGCGATACATTTTTGCCAAACAAAGCTTCGATTGCGTAGCCCAGGACGCTGATTACCACGGCAGCAATCAGAGCATTGAGAAAGGTTATGGGACCAAAGCCGGGAATCAAAAATCCCACAAACATCAAAACCAGGGCTGAGACAATGAATCTAATGATCATTCGAAGCATATTGATTCCTCCTTTGCTAATAGAGTAACCGAAAACCGTAAAATAATTCCCTGCTCCTGGCTTGCATTTATCGGTAGCCCATGATAAAATCCTAATGTTGCTAATTCAGGCATTAAGGGAGGTGTTCCAATGGCCAACAGTAAAACTGCATTAAAAAGGGTAAAAATTAACGAGGTGAAAAGGGCCAGAAATGTCAGCGCCAAATCCTCGATAAAAACCAATATCCGCAAGTACGAAACCGCCCTTACAGAAGGCAATGCCGATACTGCCACTGCCCTTTACAGCAAAATTTCTTCCATGTTGGATAAAGCTGCAAACAAAGGCATAATTCATAAAAACGCAGCCGCCCGCCGCAAATCAAGACTGGCTGCCAAGATGTAAAAAAATCCCGTTCATCGGGATTATTTTTTTGCTAATTTTGCCAGCAATACCTGGAGCAGTCCTGCTCCTTGCTGTATGCCGGTTTTGTAACCGTAGTCTGCCTCCAAAATGGCATGAAGGCCTGAAGCGCAATGTTTCAGATTAAGTTGTGACGCCTGGGCGCATAGTTTTTGAAATGCGTAAGGGTGCATCTGGGGCAAGAGCCTTTGAATTTCTGAACTGCCGCAGCCCTGCTGCCGGTAAAAAAGAAATTTAAAGAGCAGCCTGTACTGCCGGCCCAACATGTACAAAACATAGGGCACTTCAGCGCCAGTCCGCAGCATATCTTCGGCCGCCACCTGGGCTTTTGCCACTTGTCCCCCAACCACAGAATCCACCAGCTCAAAGATGCTGGTTTGCAAATCCCGCACTGCCAGCTTGCGCACATTTTCCACGCTGATTTCCGGGCTGTAACTTATTAATTTGCGCAGTTCGTTGTCCAGAATCAGCATATTTGTGCCTGCCAGATAGATTAAATTCTCAGGTGCCCCCCCCTCGAATTTTGTGGCCCCCAGCTCTGTCCCCCGGTGAATTACCCATTTGGTCAGCTCGTGACGTTTTGGAGCGACGACCTCGATGAGTTTGGCATTTTTGCTGATTTCTTTGAACAGGCGGGAGCGCTTGTCCAGCTTGTTCCTGGTATAGATAATGAGGACGTTTTCGTGGCCAGCCAGGAGTTCTCCGGCTTGACTTGGGTCTGGCTTGGCTTCGGCCAGGGCCTCATATTCAAGGAGAAAAACCCTGGGACCCGAAAACATCGGCATGTCCAGCAATTTTTCCCTGGTCTCATTCCAGCCCGACAATCTCTCCAAGGACCAATCGTCCTGGCCGCCAAACTTTTGCACAAATTCTTTTACCTTGGCATCAACCAGAAAGTCCTCCTCGCCAATAATTAAGTAATTTTCAGCCATAGCTATCTCCCTATAAAGGTAATTATGCTCACATGCCCCCAGGGCCAAAAATCAACGCGCACATACCCTGACAAATCGGTTCGAAACACCTGGGAGCCTCCCTGGGCCAGGTTATCTAAAGTGGCCATATCCGGAAAGCCGAAGCGGTTGCCCAGGCCGCAGCTAATCACTGACGCCTGGGGCTGAACTGCTGCGAGAAACTCGGGAGAAGAAGAAGTGTCGCTGCCGTGATGGGCTACCTTGAGCACCTGATGGGGGCCAATTTTGTGCCAATACAGCCTTTCCCCCGCCTCTTCAATGTCCCCGGTGAGCAGCAGCTTACCCCTAAGTGAAACCAGCAAAGAAGTATCGTTGAGATTTGAGAGACTTAGGTTATGAGAATAAACCTCCAGGTCAGCAAGGACCTTAGCTTCCTTAACTACTATTGCAGCCTTTTCAGCAGCTTCCGGCATGAAGTTGCTGTACACCTGGTCCACGGGTATATTCGCCAACACAGTCTCCATCCCCCCCACATGGTCGGCATGGGAATGGGTAAGAATCAGGGCCTTAAGTTTGTCCACCCCCAGAAAGCGCAGAGTTGGCAGCACTGCCTTTTCGCCTGCGTAGGCATCGCCACAGTCCACCAGCACCCAGTGGCCCCTGGATCTGATGAGGATTGAGTCTCCCTGGCCCACATCCAGAAACCATACGCTTGTAACCCCATAAGCGTAAAAATTAAAAACCAAAACCGCGATTAACAAGCTGGCCACAGTAAGATAAGCGGTTTTCCGCAGAGTCAAGCCCGACAAATACAAAATCAGCCCGCCACTGGTAACAGCAGTGAGAGCTAACCCCAGTCCTCCCATCTTGATTGGCAGGGGAAACTGGTTGAGCAGGGATAAAAATTCTGCCACCCCCCCTAGCAAATACCTTGCCGGCAGGGACAGAATCATGCCTGCTGTCCCCGGTATCAGCCCAGAGAGCAGTGAAAAACCTGCCAGCGCCGGCGTTAGAGGGATAAGCGCCAGATTAGCCAGAGGGGCCCAGAGGGAGGAGCTGCCAAAAAGATAGATGGTAAGAGGCAAAGCTACAAGCTGGATGATGATTGTTATCGAACCCGTTCGCCTAATAGGCTCAGGTAAGAAGGCCAAAAAGGTTTCCAAGCGCCCCCCTGCCGCCAGGCAGATAAAGGTGGCTAAAAGGGAAAAGACAAAGGCATAATCAAATAGCCATAGCGGATTATATAAGAGCATGAAAACACTGGTCCACTCCAGAGCTTGCATACCCTGTTTTTCCCGGCCCCAAAGCAAGGCGGCAATTCCCCAGGCTGACATGAGCACAGCCCGCAGTAGCGACGGCGAGGGTCCGGCAAAGAGTAAAAAAATAAGAATGCAGACAAAGCCCGCCACACTAGAAAAAACTCTGCTCAGGCCCAGCCGCCGCAAGAAAGCCATAGCCAATCCTAATAAAATTCCCACATGCAGGCCGGACATGGCCAGGAGATGGCCTACACCCGTAAGATACACCGAAGATTTAAGCTCCCCCTGCAACAGGCTGCGATCGCCGGTAGTCAGGGCCAAGGCAAGGGCAGCGCTGTCTTTATTCGCAATATTAGCGGCAATATTATTGCGGTAACTGCTGCGGGCTCTCTCGATTAGACTTAAGGGCCGCTCCTGGAAAGAGAGGGCTTGCGGGTGGTTGAGCACGCCGATTTCACCGGCATACAGTCTGCGTTTATAATGCCAGCCTTGGCCGGGATTGCGGTATTGAACCGGAGGATACAGGCAACCACGCAGCCGATAAACACCCGGGCGATATTGCTCCGAAAAAATTAGGACAACTGCCCCCGCCAGATTTTGCGGCTCTATTACCTTGCCCTGCCAGGCGAAATAATCATCCCCTGCCTGAATAAGTCTGGCGCTTTTAAGGGTATAGGAATCTTCATTGCCATAATCAGGGGCGTACAGCCTTTCCAGCCGGAAACCTGTGAGCAGCATACCCGCCGCCAAAAACAGGAGGCAGAGAGCTATTTGCCGCCTGTCCTTGAACAACATCAGCAGCAGCCCCAGGCCAAAACAAACCCAGCCCAAAAGCGTTGAGTTAGCCAGCTCGGCCCCGAGAATCCCCAAGACAAGACTTGCTAAAACCCACCGTGACATATTTCTATCTCTGGGCTATCAGGACTTCGTCGGCGCCGTCTGTTTCTTCTAACCTGACCAGTATATTTTCCTGTATGGAAGTGGGCACGTTTTTCCCCACGTAATCGGCGCGAATGGGCAATTCCCGATGGCCCCGATCAACCAAAACAGCCAGCTGTATGCTCTTGGGGCGCCCCAAATCAATGACAGCATCCATGGCCGCCCGCACTGTTCTGCCGGTGAAGAGCACATCATCCACCAGCACCACATTGGCTCCCCGCACCGAAAAAGGCATTTCCATCCGGCCAACAGTAGGCTGCTCCTGTTCCGGGCTCAAGTCATCCCGATACAGGGTGATGTCTAATTCCCCAACCGGCAAGTCTATCCCCTCGATTTCCAGGATTCTGCCGGCAATTCTCCGGGCCAAGGGCACTCCCCGGGTGCATATTCCCAACAAAACCACATTCTCCGCTCCCTGATTGCGCTCAATTATCTCATGGGATATGCGGCTGACTGTACGGGCGATTTGATTTGCATCGAGGATGCGGCTTTTAATCTTCATCATTGGCCTCCTTTCATTGGCTGATCTAACCATTGCCCCGAAATAATGCGATTGGTAAAATGTTAGTTAACATAACACGCGTTTGGACAAGCTAAATCATAGGATTTACTGGATTATGCCCTTTGTCGCCATTGACTCTTATCCGATATAATCAGCAATATCACATTAAGGAGGATGGATATGCTGAATAAAAAGCTGAAGCGAATACCGGAAACAATCGCGCTTGCAGTATGCATATGTCTGTTATTCGCGACACCTGTCTTTGGACAGCAGTACAAAATCCAATCTGGCGACAGCTTGTGGAAAATATCCCGGGCTTACGCCGTGTCTATTGACAGTTTAATAACTGCAAATAATCTAAGCAGTGATCTCATTATAGCAGGTGAAACCTTAGAAATTCCCATTGAGCACAAGGTAGTCAGGGGCGAAAGCCTGTATCTTTTGGCGCAGCGTTATGGGACAAGCATTGATGCCATTGTCAAAGCCAATCAAATAAAGGGAACCATTATCTATGTGGGGCAAAAACTGATAATCCCCGACGGTTCCAATGTTTCTGACATAAAGCGGATTAGCGCCACAGCTCAAGAATTGGAACTGCTGGCCCGGGCAGTATACAGTGAAGCCCGGGGAGAACCTTTCCTGGGACAGGTGGCAGTGGCGGCAGTAATCCTCAACCGGGTAGCGCATCCTGACTTTCCCAACACCATCGCCGGCGTAATCTACCAGCCCTGGGCAATTACCGCAGTTAATGACGGCCAGTTTTGGCTGACTCCCAATCAGGCTGCCTACACCGCGGCTCAGCAGGCCCTGAATGGCTCTGATCCCACAAATGGCGCCCTGTACTACTACAACCCAGTTACCGCCACCAACCAATGGATTAGATCAAGACAAATTCTCACCCGCATTGGCAACCATGTCTTTGCCAGATAACCACCCCTCAAGGCTCCACCGAGCCTTTTTTTTTATGGGGACCTGCTTAAAAAGTAATCAAATCTTTGATGCTCTCAAAAATTTTGGGACCAATGGTGCTGACCTTTGTAATCTCTTCAATGGAAGAAAATGGGCCGTGCAATTCCCGGTATTCTATGATTTTCTGGGCCCTGGCCGGGCCGATATTGGGCAAGGTCTCCAATTCTTTGGCGTCAGCGGTATTGATGTTGACCAGCCCATCTTCTTCCGGCGGATTATTGTCCATTATGGGAACATGAACTTTGCGCCCATCAATAAGAATATCTGCCAGGTTAAGCCGATGGATATCGGCCTCCGGCAGCGGCCCGCCGGCAGCGTCGATGGCATCCCGGATCCTGCTGCCGGCAGGCAAGGTGTAAACCCCAGGGCTTTTCACCGCCCCCGCCACGTGCACGATCAAGACAGCTTCAGCGGCCAAAGGAGATTTGTCGGAAAACACCCGTCCCCTAAGGCTGCTGCACATTCCCAAAGAAGCTATTAAAACCGCCAGAACTATTAAATACGCCAGTTCCTTGGTTTTAAGCTCCAACACTTACCCTCCCCTAAAAGGTTCATTGGGGATTAATTCTGCAAATTTGGATTAATATCCTGCATAAAAAAAGCGCTTGCGGCGCTTTTTTACAGGGCATTAAGCTTTTCTATCAACGCATCCACATCAATTCCATGAGCGATTGCAGCTTCTTCAATGGGCTCGCCGCTGGCAGTAGGACATCCAATGCAATGCATGCCAAAGCTGAAAAATATCTCTGCGCTTCGGGGATCTAATTCAAGGGCTTCCCGGATAGTCATTTCTTTAGTGAATTTCATAAGCTCAACTCCTCTTATCTTTTTTGGGCAGCAAAAGTGATGCGTTGAGCTGTGGGGGTTATGCGTCTGGAACCATAATTCTCCCATAACCCTTCCAGCCTGAAACCAGTTTGCTCTAAATAGTATATCAGGGATGATACTTGATGACAACGCTGTTTGATGCAGAAATTTGCCTTGGACCAGCGGCCCTTGCCTAAGGATGTGTACATAGCGATTGCAGCATAATTAAAGGGAGCGGCATACTGATTGCGCCAAACCAAATCCAAATCCTCAATACTCCAGGCAAATACATTATCTGCTAAAACGCGCCGAAACTTATATTCAGTGTTAATATCAAAGAGCAAGCAACCCCTTGGGCTCAGGCAGGCATGGGCCCGGCGGAAAAATTTAATAATATCTCTGCAGCCAAGGAGATGATTAATCCCGTCACAAGTAGATATGACCAAATCTGCAGTCAGCTGCAAATCGCTGAAATCCCCCTGCAGCAAGGGAAGAGTTAAATTCAGTCTGTCTGCCTTCATTCGAGCAAGAGACAGCATCTCGGAAGACGAGTCCAGACCAGCAAGCCAAAAACCTCTTTGCCTTAAGCCCAGAGCCACGGTGCCGGTGCCACAGCCCACATCCACAATGCGCAGATCAGACTTGCCCATCTTCCCGGCATAGGCGGCGATAAAGTCAATCCAGCGCTGATAGGGGATATCTTGCATCAGGAGATCATAGTTCCTGGCTAAAAGAGCATAGGCATCAACACTCATTTCTCGTGATGCCATAATCTTTCCAGCTGATAGTAGTCTCTTGCCTCGGAGGTAAAGATATGCACAACAAAATCTAAATAATCTAGGAGAATCCACTCTCCTTCCTGGTACCCCTCTTTGCTGAAAGGAAAGAGGGTTTGCCCGGCCAGGGTTTCCTCCACAAAGTCCGCTACTGCTCTTGTATGTATTTTGTTTAACCCCGTCGCTAGAATAAAATAATCGGTAAAAGAAGAGCTGGAACGGATATCAATTGTCCTGATATCTGCGGCTTTTTTTTCTGCAGCGGCTTTACTTGCCAAGTTCACTGCCTGCATTATTTGCATATGCTACCTCCCTGCCAGGTCAAGTCCGAGGATTACGGCCACGGGATTATCACTGTCAAAATAGCGATCCTGGATGAGAACTGCCTCCACTTCCAAAAAGAGAGCAATTTCCATAGCAGCCAGCTGATATTCTTCCTGATAATAGATACGGGTATACTCTGAAGTTTCAGCATTGTCAACCCGGCCAACATTAAAATTGCGGTCCCGCAGTTTAGCAGCGGTGCTGGCGGCGAAGCCGCTGATGCCGTTGCCGTTAAAAATATCCACTACCAGTAAGGATTTGTCATAACCGGGGAAATTATCAGCAATCTGACTGAGATTTAACTCAATTAGCTGTTGATCCGGGGACCAAAAGCGCTGCTCCCCTGAAACCAGCCAGCGTCCGGGCAAAATCAAATAACTGCGGTCCTCCCAGGTCAAAGCCTGCACAGAATCTCTAAACCGGGCCAACTGGCGAGGAGACAGATCCGTCTCATAACTGTCAGAAATGCTGCCCATATTGCCCACAAAGTAGCTGATATGGTTTAAGGTAAATAATTGATTAAACGCTTCAACAAGCAAAGATTTTTCTGCCCAAAAAGCCTTATCCCCAAAATCTGAATCTGAGGCAATAAAGGGAATTAAGTTATCCGGGGAAATCAGGTTTTCCCCCGGGGCAAAAATAAAGTCTGTATTCTCATGCCTGACCTGAAACCCTTCAGGCAATGTTACTTTAACTTTTTCCAGGGAAGAAACGATTTCGGCTATACCCTGAACATCATAGACCACATAATGGTCTACGGGCAGCTTATCGGCCAGCAAAGCATCCAGCCCCTTGATTGCAGCCTCAATCCCGTGCTCCCCATACACTGCCGCAAAAGAGTCGTTGGCCTCAGTTGTATTGTTTAAAAGTGAAGAAGGCGGAATGCGCAATATGTATACGGGAGAGTCCTGGGCAGCCGGGACTGAAAGGAGTGTACAGGATGTAATCTGATTATTGAGGCGGCCAGCCAATAAAAACTGAATCCGTTCCCCAGCATCGGGCCGCCAGATTACAGGCACAGATGACCCCTTGAGGGCCTTAAAAAGTGAAAAGTAGCGAACACAAGCAAAGATCAAAATCAGGAATACAGCCAAGGTAATTATTGTGCCCAGCTTTTTGATGTTAACCCTTTTCCGCTTGCGCCTGTAGCGGCTGGATCTAGGTAAATATTGCATAGTGCACCCCCTTTGCTCCTTGCCTTTACCTTCCACATTCACCGGCTAGATTCCTTCTTGATACAGCCCCATTTTATCAATATAATCCTCAACCCCGGGGGGAACCAGGTAACGCACAGACAGCCCCTGTCTTACCCTGTCCCGGACTAAAGTGGAGGATATCTCAATACGCGGAGCTTTGCAGATGATTATTTTTGCTCTGAGGTTGTTAAGGGGTAGCAAAAGCTCTCTCCAGTCAACTGCCTCCCTGGCAAAAGCCACCAATGTGGCGTAACTGGCTATCCCCTGGGGATTCCGCCAGGTATTCAAATCCCGGAGGGAATCACTGCCGAGGACAAAATATAGGTTCTCCCTGGAGACAGCAAATTCTCTGTGATACCTTTGCAGTGTTTCCGCAGAATAATTGACTTTCCCCAACCGGTATTCGTACTCATCCACCAGAAAACTTGGGTTTCCTGCTGTGGCAATTTTTAGCATCTCCAGCCGGTGAGCCCCTGAACCCAGAGGTTTTTTATGGGGAGGATTGCCCGCGGGCAAAAACCGGACAATCCCCGACAGCGCCTCAGCAACCCACTGGCCTATAACTAAATGACCCAGGTGGGGAGGGTCAAAACTGCCGCCGAAAAGAATTATTGGATCTTTATTCATAGGTAAACTCCATCTCCCCAATAATAACCGTGTCCCCTGGCTTAATCCCCTCTTTGTCCAGCAGCTCGAAAACACCCATGCGCTTGGCAACCCGATAAAAATTAGCTATGGCCTCATCATTGCTGAAATCGGTTTTGGCCGCAAGAATTTCCACCCGGCGCCCGGAAATGCTATAGACGTCATCGGCCAGCTTGGTAATGATAATGCCCTGCTGGGGAGAGAGCTCAATCAATTCTCCTTCCGGTTCAGGAGGATTTAAGGGAACCTTGGGCAGTGCCTCCAGCAGCTGGGCAATGCGAAAAACCAGGCTTTCCTTGCCCCGGCCGGTAGCCGCGGAAATTTCCCAAACCTCAACACCCTCCAGGCTTTCCCGAAAATTATCCACAGGCTGCTGATCGGCCAGCAAATCAATTTTGTTCAAAGCGACAATTTGCGGCAGTTCCGCCAGGCGGGGATTAAAATTGGCCAGTTCCTGATTGATCTGGCGATAGTCCTCCAGGGGATTGCGCCCGTCAATGGCTGCAATGTCGATGATATGGACCAGCAGGCGAGTCCGCTCCACATGGCGCAAAAAGCGGTGTCCCAAACCCTTGCCCTCATGGGCTCCCTCAATGAGGCCGGGAATATCTGCTGCTACGAAAGATTGACCGCCAGGAACATCTACAACCCCTAAGTTAGGTGTAAGGGTGGTGAAGGGGAAATCAGCGATCTTGGGCTTGGCCGCTGAAATTGCCGCCAAGAAAGTGGATTTGCCTACATTGGGGAAACCGATTAAGCCTACGTCGGCCACGAGTTTGAGCTCCATGCGCACTTTTAGGCTTTGCCCGGGCAACCCCAACTCAGCATTCCTGGGGGTGCGGTTGACAGCTGTGGCAAAGCGGGCATTTCCCCGGCCCCCTTTTCCCCCTCTAGCCAGGACATATTGCTGGGGATAATCTAAATCCGCCAGGAGCCTACCCTTTTCCTCATCGTACAACAGCGTTCCCAAGGGCACCTTGATTACCAGGTCTTGGCCATTTTTGCCATGGCGGTTGGCGCCGGCGCCGTTGACCCCATTTTCAGCCCGAAAAATCTTTTTATAGCGAAAGGAAATCAAGGTATTTAAATCACTGCTGGCCTCAACAATGACATTGCCCCCATGGCCGCCATCACCGCCGTCAGGTCCTCCCCGAGGGACAAACTTCTCCCTGCGAAAGGAGACCGCCCCATTGCCGCCTGCGCCTGCTTCCACCTCAATGGTGACGAAATCTATAAACACTGCCATCACCTGCGTTTTTTTTTATTATGAACCCAATTGTGAAAAAAACTCCGGAAACCCGGAGTTTTAGATAGCTGCTTCAGCATCAGGATAAACGCTGACTCTTTTGCGACCGCGGGCGCCATTGCCTTCATAAGCAACTACCCCGTCAATCTTCGCGAATAAGGTATCGTCGCCGCCAATGCCCACGTTTGCCCCGGGATGAATCTTAGTGCCCCGCTGTCTCACTAAAATTGAGCCCGCAGTAACAAACTGGCCGTCCTGACGTTTGACGCCCAGGCGCTTAGCAATAGAATCCCGGCCGTTTTTGGAGCTGCCAACACCTTTTTTTGAGGCAAATAATTGCAGATCTATTCTAAACATCAATTACACCTCCTCATTGCATACCTTGACAAAATCCGGATACTGCCCGGCGATGTTTTCAATGCCTGTCAGTATGGTCTTAAAAATCACCTGACAAGTGACAAACCGCTCTTGCTCAACATCCGCCGGCACACGGCATTCCAACAGCCCATCCTTCTTTTTCCACTCGGGCACAACCCCCGCCACCTGGTTAAGGGCCAGAATAGCGGTCTGACTGAGGGCAGAAATTGCCGAGCAGACAATATCTGAACCCCGTGCGCTAAAGTCAGAGTGACCGCAGGCAGAAAAGCCAAGTATGGATTGTTCATCTCGAAAAATTTTAATCTCAATCATCTTTACGCCAAATTGATTTTTTCAATGGCGACCTTGGTGAAAGGCTGCCGATGTCCTTGTTTGCGGCGATAATTCTTTTTCGCTTTATATTTAAAGATTAATACTTTCCTGGCTTTGCCATGGTCGACAATCTTGGCTGTAATGCTGGCGTTTTCCACATAGGGTTTGCCCAGCATCAGCTTGTCTTCCAGTCCCACTGCCAGAACTTCGTGAAAAGAAACGGTTTCTCCCGGCTGGGCCTGGATTTTTTCCAGAAAAATGACATCTCCCTCGCAAACGCGGTATTGCTTGCCGCCGTTTTCAAGAATTGCGTACATCAGGTTACACCTCCAATACTGCGTACTCGCCAAATCCAGGCAGCCAAGAGGCTTTTCAAGCCCGATTTGAGCGGTTAAAACTCCAAACACTATATTACCACAGCCTGGTCAGTCAAGCAACAGCAAACCGGCGGGCAGGGGTGAAATTTTTTCATTTTGACGGGCAAAAATCCCCGTCCGGGAAATGAGAAATCCCCTTGCGTCAAATCCGGGAAAACACGCCCCCGCCAATATGTCCGGCCGGATGGTCCGCTGATTTTCTACTTTCAGCAACAGATTTAATTCTTGCCCCTCCAGCTTGGCATTCAGGAGATAATCCCCTGCCTCCCGGCCAATGCACTCATGGCTGTCAAGGGGATGGGGCAGCTTAACCCGGTAGGCCAGGGCATCTACCAAAGCAGTAACCTTGGGGAAGGCAAGGGGCACTTGTGTCGCCGCCAAAACTTTTAAGCCCTGAGGCATAACTAAGTTTAACCTCTCCACCACATTCTGTCCCTCTTCCAGGAATACCTCCAGCAATTCCCCTTCCCCCTGAAAACCTGTGGCCAGGGGCGAGGCAAATCGCATTTTCGGACGGGGGTTATAGCCCTGGGTCATCTCTAAAGTAATGCCGGCCAGCCGGAAGATTCTCCACCATAATTGCTGGAAATCCAGATGGGCAACGAAAGCCATAGGCCCCAGTTTTGCATAACTTAGGATCAGTCGCATTCAGCCTTCCCCTTTCTTTTCAGCGGAGTGACAGCGAAGGCGGCACACACCCCGCAGTCCGAACATTTGTCCCGAGTGCAATCCGGTGTCTCCGCAGCTTCTTGTGCCCGTCCCAGCTCTCTCAGCAAATAATCTTTAGAAACGCCGATATCAATATGCTCCCAGGGCAACACCGCCCTCAGGGAAATTGCCCCTAAAGCGGCTTCCACATCGATACCAGTCTGGGCAAAGGATTCCGCCCACAATTGGGGGCGAAAATGTTCAGTCCAGGCATCAAAACGGCAGCCCTTTTGCCAGGCCAGAAAAATCGCCTGGCCGGTTTTTCTGTTTCCTCGGGCCAGCAAGGCCTCTAACTTGCTTTCCTCCCAGTCCATGGTCTGCACCTTGAACTTAGGCGGACGCAATTTTTCCAGGAGCAGGCGCTGCCGCCTTTTCACCTCTTCACGCCCCAAAAAGGCTGCCCATTGAAAGGGTGTATGGGCTTTGGGCACAAAAGTTGACACTGCCACAGTCATTCGCAAGCGGCCCTTATTGCCGCGGATCTCCCGGTACAACTTGTCCAGTCCCCAGACCATGCGGACAATACCCTCAATGTCCCCATCGGTTTCCGTGGGCAAGCCCAGCATAAAATATAGCTTCAGATTGTCCCAGCCATTGGCAAAGGCCGCGCGGGCAGCGCTGAAAATATCCTCTTCTCTGACGTTTTTATTGATTACATTGCGCAAGCGCTGGCTGCCTGCCTCCGGGGCCAAAGTAAGGCCGGTCTTGCGCACTGCCCTGGTCAGCCTGGCCAGTTCCACTGAATAGCTGTCCACCCGCAGGGAAGGCAAAGAGACGCTGGTATCCCCTGAGGCCATCAGTGTCCCCACCAGTTCCTCGATTTTTGAATAATCGGCGCTGCTCAGGGAAGACAGGCTGATTTCACTGCTGCCGGTGTTCTGCAGCAGCATCTTCCCCTGCTGGACCAGCTGCTCCATGGGCCTCTCTCTTACCGGCCGGTAGAGCATGCCCGCCTGGCAAAAACGACAGCCCCGGGCACAGCCCCGGCAGATTTCAATGCTGACCCGGTCGTGGACCGGCTGCACCAGGGGCACCACCAGTTTTTTCGGCAGGGGATAGCTGGCAAAATCCCTGACAATGCGCTTTTTTAGGGGAGGAAAAGAACCCATGGGCTGTATCCCTATACTCTTGCCCTGGGCGTCATAGGCCGGGGTATAAAACTTGGGCACATATATCCCCGGAATCGCCGCCAATGATTTTAGAGTTTTCTCCTTGTCCCAGCCTTGCTTCTTCCCCCGAGCCACAGTCTCGGCAATCTCGGGGACGATCTCCTCACCCTCACCCAGGACAAAGGCATCGATAAAATCCGCCAGGGGTTCGGGATTGAGGGCTCCGGGCCCCCCGGCAATAATCAGGGGAAAGCCCGTTCTTTCCCGGGCATAAGGAGAAAGCCCTGAGAGATCCAGCATGTTTAGCAAATTAGTATATCCCAGTTCATATTGAAGGGTAAAGCCGATTAGGTCAAAATCCTTGAGCCCGGTTTTAGTTTCCAGGCCATATAGGGGCAGTTTATGTTCCCGCAGCTTTGCTTCCATATCCGGCCAGGGAGCAAAAACCCTTTCTGCTTGAGCCCAGGGAATGCTGTTGATAATCTCATACAAAATCTGAAAGCCCATATAGCTGGTGCCAATTTCATACACATCTGGAAAAGCCAAAGCAAAGCGAAGCAGTACCTCCTCTTTGGCTTTGACCACAGAATTGATTTCATTGCCGATATACCGGGCAGGCTTCTCGACAAAGGGCAGTATTGCCTGGAGCTTATCCCACACGCGCTAATCCATCCTTTCCCCTAGTCCTTTTACCGCCTCCTGCAGCGAACTCTGGCCGGTTCCCGCCAAAATCAACTTGAGAAGCTGGTGTTCCGTCAAAGTGCCGGCAAGGGCGTATTTCTCATCCAGCACCGAAATCTGATAATACTTTTGCGGGCGAATGTGTTTTAAGACTTCGTTAACTTTTGCTCCCGGAGCAGCCACCAAAGTATCCGCTGCCATCAGCTTATGCTTGCGCAGGCTCTGCTGCCGGGAGAGCACATAGCGCAAAAGAGGGACTAACAGTTGCTTTCTCTCTACCCAGGCATTGTACAGCAAAAAACCTGCCGCCGCAAATATGCTGGGATTAGGCTGCCCCTGGGCCAGCCGGCATATGGCCAGCATAATCAGGAGCAGGCCGCAGCCAAATCCGCAGGCTAAAACTATCTTGGTGGCGCGATAATAAGAAATCCAGCCCGTCAGGCGCCCCCGCAGCACTCTGCCTCCGTCCAAGGGCAGGGCGGGCAGCAGGTTAAAAGCCATCAGTGTTAGGCTGGCGCGAATAAAAGCACTGACATAGCCCTGAGGGGAATAGGGCGCCAGGGCCATGGCCGCCGCTGCCGTCAGGAGATTGGCAGCGGGCCCGGCCAAAGCGATGCGGCTCTCTACGCCAGGCTGCACTTCCAGAAGCTGATCCAAGTAGAGATATCCCCCCAAGGGCTGAATTGAGAGTTTTTCCACTTTGCAGCCCAGCGCTTTTGCGGCGGCAATATGCCCGGCCTCATGGACAATTAATGCCAGCAAAAGGCTGATGGTTTCTTTAATCTGGCCTAGGGCCAGCAGCGCCGCAAAGAACACCACAAAGAAAACTGAAATTTTAAAGCGCTTCATGCTTTCCACCTGCCTTCCGCTTATAGGTATTTTTGCAGGCGGCGGATATATGCAAGAAAAAACCCGGCAAGGGGCCGGGCTAAAAAATCGAGGTATCCTTATGGGCCGCCACAGACAATACCAGCCCCAGGGAAATCATCGTTGTCAAGAATGAACTTCCCCCATAGCTGACCAGGGGCAGGGGCAAGCCTGTGACAGGCATGATGCTAATAGTCATCCCCACATTGACCAGCAGTTGGAAAGATAACATGGCGGCCACACCCACGCAAAGATAGCGGCCGAAAGCGTCCTTGGCCTCCATGGCCACTTTCAGAATCTGCCAAATTAAAAAGACATAGATCACCAGAAAGATGGAAGCCCCAAGAAAACCCAGTTCTTCGCCAATGACGCTGAAGATAAAGTCAGTATTTTTCGCAGGCAAAAAATCAAGCTGGGTCTGAGTGCCTTTAAATAGTCCCCGGCCGCTGAACTGGCCGGAGCCAATAGCAACCTTGGACTGAATAATTTGCCAGCCGTCATTAAATGGATCCTGCCAGGGGTCCCGGAAAATAATGAGGCGGGTCTTTTGATAAGGTTTGAGCACAAATAAAAAGGCAAGGACGGAGGCAATAAGGCCGCCCGCACCCATAACCGCCAGATGCAGCCAGCGCATGCCGGCCACAAAGAGAATTGAGCCGGTAATTGCCACAAAAATCAGGGAAGTGCCCAAATCAGGCTGCATAAAGATAACCAGCATGGGAACAGCCACATGGAGAATTGGCACTATCAATCCCGTCCACTTCTCCAAAGAACGCCCTTCCTTGGCCATGGTGGCTGAAAGGGTGATGATAATAGCAATCTTGGCCAACTCAGAAGGCTGGAGATTAAAGAAAGAGCCAATGGCGATCCAGCGCTGGGCCCCCCCGGCTGAAGTTCCCTTAAAGATAACGAGAATCAGCAGGGCCAGACTGAAAAGATAGATCGGCAGCTTCAGCCGCTGCCACTCAGAGTAGTCAATGAAGGAGAGCAGCACCATGCCGGCCAGGCCGCCTAAAGCCCAGATTAGCTGTTTTAGGAAAGTGCGGCTGGAAAAAAGCGAGGAAACTGTGACTTCGCCGGAAACCGAAGAAGAGCCCACCATCAGCACCCCGAAAACAGCAATGAGGACAATGGTCAGTAAAAGCACATAATCATAATTCTTCAGCAGCTTTTTCCCCATGGCTTAAGGGTCACCTCACTCTTCCAGGCCAAAGTAACAATCGATAATATCCCGTGCGACTTCGATGCTTCTGCTGCCGGCGCCGGCATATTCCATGAAGACCACAATAGCGATTTCCGGATTGTCATAGGGAGCATAGCCCACCCACCAGGAATGAGTATCCCGCCATCTCTCAAGATTTTTGCGGCTGGAGCGGTCATGTTCGGCAGATCCAGTCTTGCCGGCTACAGCAAAGGGAAGATTCTTAAGATATTGAGACCTGGCAGCAGATTGCTGCATACCCTCGCGAATCACCTTGAGATTTTCCGGCTTAAAATTTTGCTGGTCAAGAATCTCCGGTTCAAAATATTCAACGGTTTTGCCGGTATAATCGCTGATCTTTTCTACCATATAAGGTTTATAGTGGATGCCGCCGTTGGCCAGCATGGAGACATAATTGCCCAACTGGAGGGCAGTAAATTCGTTGAGCTGGCCATAAGAAATTTGCACTGTATTCCCGCCCACCCAAGTCCTGCCCAAGCGGTAATCCAGGGAACTGGACTGTTCATCCAGGGCGATGTCATCAAAACCGGCATTTTTTTGCTCCCGGGACATGCCGAACTTCTCAATATATTCATAGATCTTTTCCGAACCCAGACGAGCGCCTACAGTGCCGAAGTAAATATTGCTGGAAACCGCCAGAGCCCGGCGCATGTCCACATTGCCGTGGACGGCAAAGCCATAGTCGTTGACAGGCTGATTATTAATGCGGGTCCTGCCACCGGCATAGATTTTTTCAGTAGCAGTAATGGCGCCTGTTTCCAAGCCGGCCATGCCCACAACCATTTTAAAGGTTGAGCCTACTGTGCGCCGGTATTGATAGGTTCTGTCTGTCAGCTTCTTGGCCCAGTCCGGCATTTCTGCCGGCAGATTATCCTTCCACCAGGCCTTGTCATAGCGATGGTTATTGTCGAAGGTAGGCTCAGTGACCAGAGCCAGAATCTTGCCGGTATTAGGGTCCAAGACCACAACGGCTCCGGCCCAGGCATCCTTGGACTTTTTTTCGGTCCTAAGCTTTTCCAGCACCCGGTGCAATGAGTCTTGGGCTGCCTTTTGCAATTTAGTGTCAATGGTCAAATGGAGGTTGTTGCCTGGAACAGCCGGGGTGCTGTTGGCAGCATCTCCCACCGGCCGGTTATCCACATTGACCTGAACGACACTGAAGCCGTCGGCCCCCTGGAGGTACTCATCCCATTTTCTTTCCAGGCCTTCCACACCCCGGCGGTCAATCTCATTTACCCGGCCCAAAGGGTTGGCCAGCAGGTCTTTCTCAGGGTAATAGCGCTGGGGAACTACCTGAATGACCAAACTGGGCATGAGGTGTTGGTATTCTTCCAGCTGCAGAATTGTTTCAAAATCCACATTGGTAGCAATCACTGCCGGTTCAAACTTGCGCCGATGCTTTTTCAGCTTATCCCGGATGATCTCCGGTTCCATCTGCAAAAACTCGGCCAGCTTGGTTATTGTCTGCTCCCGTCTGTCCTTATTTTGTACATCAGCCAGGGCTACCACATAGGTAGGGACGCTGGCCGCCAGTTCGACACCATCGGCGCTGTAGATTCTGCCCCGAGGGGCAAGCTCAACCAAGTGACGGAAACGATTGTTATCGGCGACATTTGCCCACTCTTCGCCTTCAATAACCTGAATTTGAAATAAATTATATATGAGCACAGCTAAGATAATTAAGGCAAGTATTCTCAGGAGTGTAATCCGCCATAGGGTCATTTTCATAGTTTCGCCTCCAGTACAGCTTCCAGCTTGTCCCGGCGGCGAAGCAATTTAGAGATAAACATGAACAATATATAGAGGAGCAGGTTGGACAATAAATTTATCCCGGCGTTAATTTGCAGCGCTGAGCCCAGATTGGCCCTACCCCTAATATAAAATATAAAAGCCATAAGGATTTCCTGAATCAAGGTGGCGGCAATCAGCCTCAGGCCGCCTGTAAGGACAAGATTATCCAACAATTCATTTTTAATTTCCCAGATTAAAGCAGCGCTGATGAAGTTCAGCAACATAAAGAGACCTAAGAATTCACCTAAGAGAATATCTTGAACCAGGCCTGTCCACAAAGCGGCAATCAGAAAAAACCTGCGTTCCAGGCGCAGGGAGACAACCACCAGGAAGACAAAGGCGGGGGCAAGGGGCAGCCAGGGAAAAACAACAGGCAGCAAGGTGCTTTGCAAAATCACCAGCCCAGTCAACCATAAAAGTGAATATACATATTTCATCTCTGGTCACCGCCTTCAGCAGGCTCGTCAACAGGCGAATGATAATTCACTATAATTAAGACTTCCTCCAGGCGGTCAAAATCCACCTCGGGACGCACCAAAGCGGAACGTTCAAGAGAAACAGGATCGTCATAAACCTCAACCACCCGGCCGATAACCAGCCCCTTGGGGTAGATGCCGGTGAGGGGCGAGGAGATTATCACATCCCCCTCCTGAATATCCGCATATTGATTGAGGCGAGTGATGCGAGTATAGCCCCTGGGGGTGGACAAGCCAATCAGCACCCCGTTGTCCCGGGTGCGCTGCACGATGGCGCTGATGCCGCTGGAAGGGCTGATAAGCAGCTGCACTTTGGCGTGGGCAGGCTGAACGTCGATAATCTTGCCTACCAGTCCCTGGTTGGTGACCACAGGCATGTCCACTTTGATGCCATGCCTGGAACCCTTGTCAATAGTAAGGGTGGAAAACCAACTGGAAGGGTTGCGCCCAATGACTTGAGCCGGTGTCACCTGATGCTCAACAGCCTCTTGGAACTGCAATAAATTTCTTAGGCGCAGATTTTCTTGCTGAATCTCAAGCATGCGCAAATCTGTGCCGGCTAATTTCTCCAATTCTGCCCGCAGCTGCTGATTGTCCTTGTAAACATCGCGCACATCCCCAAAGAACTGCCAAGTATTCGTAAAGAATCGAGTCACAGAGCTGGCCCCTTTCTGAAAGGGACGGAGAGCTTCTGCCGCCAAGCGCTCCAAAAAGAGAATGCGCTGGGGATTATTCGTGCTCCAACTCATTAGTATGCTGAGGAGGAGTACCACCACAATGCCAGATAATATCTTTTTTCGGTTGTTTCGCAATGCTGACAACGGTCTCCTCCTCCTTTTCTGGTTTAGCGGTTGAGAGAAATGCGCTTGAGCAAATTAAGGTGATCCAACACCTTGCCCGTGCCCAAGACGACACAGTCCAAGGGATTGTCGGACACTACCACAGGCATTCCCGTTTCCTTGCTTATCAGCCGGTCAAAATTAGTGAGCAAGGAACCGCCACCGGTCAGGACAATGCCTCTGTCCATTATATCTGCCGCCAGTTCCGGCGGAGTTTTTTCCAGAGTAATTCTAATGGCCTCCAGGATTGTAGAAATTGGATCCTGTATGGCGACATTTATTTCCGCCGCAGACAGCTCCAGGGTTTTGGGAAGCCCTGAAACCATGTCACGGCCGCGAATGAGCATGGTCTTTTTCTCGTCTTCAGGCAAAGCTGAGCCAATGGTGATTTTTATATCTTCGGCAGTGCGCTCGCCAATCATCAAGTTGTACTTGCGTTTGATATAGTGGACGATGCTCTCATCAATATCATCGCCGCCAACTCTGATTGAACGATGGGTAACAATGCCCCCCAGGGAGATTATTGCAGCGTCAGTAGTGCCCCCGCCCACATCCACAACCATGCTGCCGTTAGGCTCTGAAACAGGCAATCCTGCTCCAATGGCCGCCGCCATGGGCTCTTCAATTAGATGCACTTCTCTGGCCCCGGCCTGAATAGAGGCCTCTTTGACAGCCCGCTCTTCCACTGCTGTCACCCCAGAAGGCACGCAGACCACAACTCTGGGTTTGCGCCGAAACCAACTGCGGCGATAAGCCTGGGTAATAAAATAGCGCAACATCTCCAAAGTAATGTCGAAGTCCGCGATGACCCCGTCTTTCATGGGCCGTATAGCCATAATATTGCCGGGGGTGCGGCCAATCATCTCTTTGGCCTCAGAGCCAACTGCGAGGATAATGTCTTTTTCTCTGTTCTTTTGAATAGCTACTACAGAAGGTTCTCTAAGCACAACGCCTTTTCCTTTTACATAGACAAAGGTGTTAGCAGTTCCTAAATCAATGCCAATATCTTGGGTCAAAAAGCTAAACAATCCCAAATTCCGAAACTCCTTTCATGTCAAGACTGCATAATTTGCTGAATTCTTATTAGTTTTCCCAGGTTAATTATACATAGCCTTTTTCTTTAAGACTGGCAAATACGCCATCGCCAATGACAAGATGATCCAGAACTTCAATGCCCACCAGGCGGCCGACTTCAACCAAACGCCGGGTGATATTGATATCCTCCTGGCTGGGAGTAGGATCGCCGCTGGGATGGTTATGCACCAAAATGACAGCGGCAGCGCTTCGCCTGATAGCCCGGGCAAAGACTTCCCGGGGATGGACGATGGAAGAGTTGAGGCTGCCTCTGGAAACCTCTTCACAGGCAATGATCACGTTCTTGGTATTGAGCAGCAAAATCCTGAACTGTTCATGCTGCAGGTAACGCAAATCTTCCATTACCCAAGCAGCCACATCCTGAGGGGATTTGACGCGCACCACCTGGGAATCTTGCTGGCTGAGGCGCCTGCCCAATTCCAAAGCAGCTTTAATCTGAGCAGCCTTGGCGTTGCCTATGCCCGCTGCTGCCGCACACAGTTCTTCAATGCCGGCGTTGTTGACGCCTCTGAGATCATTAAACTGGTACAAGATTGATTCCGCCAATTGAATTGCATTGGCATCCCTGGACCCAGTCCTAATAATAATTGCCAAAAGCTCCTGCACTGAAAGAATTCCAGGACCATATCGGAGCAGCTTTTCCCGGGGACGCATGTCTGCAGGTATATCCTTAATGGTATACCGCAAAAAAATACCCCCTTTACTTCTTGGCCTTAAATAACCTGGCCACTGCTGCCACGGGCAGTCCAACTACATTATAATAACATCCGTCGATTCCGGCAACAAACTTTCCTGCCAAACCTTGGATGCCATAACCGCCTGCTTTGTCCAAACCTTCACCGCTGCGCACATAATCTGCAATTTCTTGGTTATTCATGGAGGCGAACAGCACTTTAGTAGTTACAACATCTTCGGCAACGACCACACCCTTTTCCCACAAGGCTATGGCAGTAATAACAGCGTGCCACTTGCCTGATAATTCCCGCAGCATGGCGATATTTTCCGCCGGGCCGGCGGGTTTGCCAAAAATCCTCGCCCCCAGACTGACAACAGTATCAGCCCCTAAGACCGGCTGAGAAAAACGCCGGGAAACAAACTGGGCTTTTCGGGAAGCCATGCTCAACGCATACTCTGCAGGGGTCTGATATCGCCCCGCCTCTTCACTGACATCAGCAGGATGAATTTCCACATCAGCAAAGAGCAGCCGGATTAATTCCCGGCGGCGGGGTGAACCGGATGCAAGTATTACGGTCATGGCATTACCCCCTAGTCCGGAAAAGAGGAATTTTCTCTAAAGCCTGGGTCAAATAACGAGACACTAACCCCACCATTATACCAGTAGGCACTGCAAAAATCATTAAAATAGGGAACATTGAAACGATGGCAATTTCTTCAAAGATCAAACTAGCCACTGCCAGCTGGGCGATATTGTGGGCAACCGCTCCCACAAGGCTCAGGCCAATGAGGCTAAACAATTTTTTCGCGTATTTATGCGCCAAAGACATCAATGCCCAGCTCAGCAGCGCCCCGGCAAAACTCATAACAAAACCTACGCTGATAAGGCCGGGGCCAAAAAGAGAACCAAGCACCGTCCTGCCAACAGCCACCGCCAAGGCATCGCCATAGCCGAAGCAGATAATTGTGGTCAAGGTGATGATATTTGCCAGCCCCAGGCGGGCGCCGGTCACCGGAATGGCAGGCAGCAGCCCCTCAATAACATGCAAAATTGAAGCCATAGTGACAAGCATAGAAATAATAACCAGCCTGTGTGCCGAATCAGCATTTTTGTTCATATTCTCAGCCCTATCTAAGATCGATATCTCCATCTTTGTAATCGATAATTTTAATAATCACCCGGTTGGGCAAGCAGGCAATGGGCCTGGCAGAATTGCTGATCCAGCCGGTTTCTACGCAAATCTTGTCGGGACAAGCAGACTCAACCACACGCACTCGGCCATCCTGCAAATGCACCCTGGTAATGCCATTTATACCCTGAATATCAACAAACTCATCTCTTCCCTCTTGAAAAAGAGGATAAGTCTTAAATTCCCTGCCGTCCACCTGAATGACAATGGCGCCCTGGGAATTTCCGGGCAAGAAAAAATAAATATATACACCTGCCAGCCCTATGGCCAACAGCGCTAAAATGATTATTATATCGCCGCGTTTCAAACTTGTCCCCCTTTTCCCCCGATTTTTTAGGGCCTGCGGAAGTAATAATCAACAGAGGCTTTGTCCTGGACGGGAACCAGGCCCGAAGACCAGTGGACCTTGCCCTCCGCATCCCAAATCACCCCTTCAACATCAGGCAGCTCTTCAATAAATGCCAGTCCCTGTTCAGGACCCATGACAAAAACCGCCGTGGACAGCAAGTCTGCCAATTGGGCGCTGCCAGCAAGAATGGTTGCAGAGCGGACTTTATCCCCAGGCATCCCTGTGCGGGGATCGATGATATGGTGATAGCGCTTGCCGCCCTCAATAAAGAAGCGCTCATAATCTCCGGAAGTGGCAATCGCTCCCTGGCTGATTTCGATAATGGCGAAATTGGTCCCGGGGTTTTCGGGATTCTTGATGCCTACCCGCCAGGGACTGCCATCCGGCTTTTCCGCCAGCAGGCCGATATCGCCGCCGGCATTGGTAAGGCCAAAATCAATCCCGTTTTCCCGCAAAACATCCAGGCAACGGTCGATTATATAGCCCTTTGCCACACCGCCTAAATCAATTTGCATGCCCTTCTCAGTTAAATATACCTTATGGGCTTCCGGGTCCAGCTCTACCTTCTGCCAGCCTACTAAGGGCATAGCCGACCCAAGCTGGTCCTGGGTGGGCTTTTGCTCCTTGCCCGGTGAAAAATTATAAAGACGCAAAACAGGAGCCAAGGTAATATCAAAAGCGCCGCCAGTTCGCTCTCCAAAGTCCAGACTCTCAGCAATTACAGCCAGGGTGGCAGAGTTTACCGCCACCGCCTCAATTCCCGCCGCCCTTGAAAGCTTAGCCACATCTGAATCAGGCAGGTGGGCGCTAAGGATCCCCTCCAACGCTTCCATCCGGGCTAAAACCTGGTCAAATACAAGCTCGGCCTTGGAGGCGGAGCCAGTATAAATCTGCACAGAGACAACGGTATCCATGACAAAAAAAGTTTTTTCATAGGCCTGCAGGGGTTCTTTGCAGGCAGTACAGCCGCACAGGACAACTCCAAAAATAAGCAATATCAGGCAAATTCTAGTCTTCACCAAGGTTCCTACCTCCTGTCCAGCGCACAGTACCAGTGTAACATTTCCCAAGTCTGCGGACAACTAATTCATCTTGCTGCCAAAAGACCATACAAAATTAAGCTCAGCGCCACAAGGCCCAAAACAAAAGCCGCCACTAAAATCTCTACATTGAGCTGAGAAATCTTGCCGCTAACTACAGCCATTGCCTTTTGCAGGCGCAGCCGCCAAGCCTTATTTCCATCAGTTTGCACTCTGGGCTCAGTAACCTTTCTCTCCGCCGCGTCCAGCTTGTATACTGCCCGGGAAAAACCCAGGCCTAAATTCTTATAGAGCGCATCCAGATTCTGGTCCCAAGCGGCAAATTTGTCAGCGCCCCTGAGAGAGCCCTTGCCCAAAGTAGAATACAGCCCATTGATTCCTTTGTCCAGCAGCCCGGCAGCTTTGATAAGTTTGCCTGAACCTGCGCCGGCCTGTCGGTATAGACTAGCGATTGCCCCATCAAGACTGGCCGTGTGCCTGCAAATTCCTATAAAAAGCCCGCCAATCCCATGGCAGATTCCGTTGACCTTGCTATCTGCATAGGCAACGGGGCCTTGGCACAACCCCACAAACCCCCGGGATACAGGCTGGTAGAAGAGCCGTTCCAGACTGAGCCATTTGGGAAATTTAAGAGAATCAATTTTAAACTTGTATACCAAGAAGAGGATTACGGCGGCTACGGCAATAGTAATTGCCATGCTGGCCAAGTCATGCCAATTCCAGACATTGATTCCGGCTACATGTTCCAGGGAGACTTCCCCGAAGCCAACTGCCTTCATGGCGGGTATGATTACAGCAGCCGCTGTCTGCTGAGGGAAAAGCCCGATACAAATGACGGCGCCTGCTCCGATTACCAGGGGCAGCTGTAAACTCAGGGCCATTCGCGCCGGCAGCCGGCTCCAGTCCTTCTCCCCCAAAAAAATATTGACAAAGAGCTTGACAAAATAACAGATTGTCAGGGCCGAAGCCAGGACAAAGATTTTTTCTGCAAGCCACAGCAGCCAGGAAGGGTTGGCGCTGTATAAATCGGTGAGGGCATGATGCAAAAATGTCTTGCTGGCATAGCCGTTGAATCCGGGCATGCCGGTAATCCCAAGGGCCCCAATTATAAAGGCAAAGGTCACTATAGGATACTTTTTCAGCAAGCCCCCCAGCTGGTCAAACTCCAGGCTGTGGGTGTAGACATAGATGGCCCCGGCGCACATAAAGAGAGTAGTCTTAAAGACCCCATGATTGAGGATATGAAAGAGCATTCCTGAAACCCCGTAATGATCTTGGCCAAAGGGCAGCACAGCCGCGCCCAGCCCCATGACTATATAGCCAATCTGGCTGACGCTGCTATAGG
>DIPE01000053.1:26018-36914 GCA_002427015.1 Firmicutes bacterium UBA5496
GTGGCTGACGCTGCTATAGGCTAAAGTCTTCTTGACCTGGCGCTGCTGGAGGGCGAGAAAGGCGCCCAAAACCATGGTAATCAAGCCCAGCCCCAGCAAGGTTGAACCAAAAATTATTGCCGCCGCCCCATTTTGCCCTGCCGGGGCCAGCACCGAATAAAACACCCGGAACAAGCCATAAGCGCCGGTCTTAATCATTATTCCCGACAATAAAGCGCTGGCGGGAGTGGGCGCAACAGGATGAGCCCTAGGCAGCCAGATATGCAGGGGGAAAATGCCGGCCTTGATGCCAAAGCCCAGCAGAAAAGCAATGCCTATGGCAATGACTAAGCCGGTGTTCTCTGCCACAGCGGCGGGAATGGCGGTAAAACTCACTGTTCCGGTGGCAAAGTACAGCAAGAATATGCCGGTGAGCAGAGCCAGCCCCCCGAACACCCCGAGAAATAAGTAAAGACTGCCTGCGCTCATTGCCTCAGTATCTTCTTTATGAATGACCAGCACGTAAGAACACAAAGTCATCAGTTCAAAAAATAAAAACAAGGTAAATAAGTCGGCAGCCAGGACCACGCCAACACAGCCCAACAGGGTCAGTTGCATAAATACATAAAAGCGCCTTTTGGACCCTTCGCGCTCCATGTAGCCGAAACAATAAATCGAGGCTGCCGTCCAAGCCGCTAAGAACAACAAGGAAAAAAAAGCTGTAAGCCCACTGAGGGTAAAGTTTAAGCCCAAGGCCATAAAACCCGGCAGCTGAAAAGATACGGGCACACTCCCCCCGCCAAACCAGGCCAAGGCCAGAAAAATCAAGCTAAGAGCCGTAGATGCCAGATTGATGAAACCCAGGTGTTTGTTTGGCGCCAGCCAAGTGGTCAGCGCCCCCGCCAGGGGGAAAACCAGGACCAAAGCCAGCAGGAACGGGGCATTCATTTGCTCACTCCCAGCAACAAGTTGGCTGCGGCTTTCGCCCAGTCCAGAGGATAGTTTAGGGGGAAGAGCCCAAAAATCAGACAACCCAGGGCCAAAAGGACTATGGGCGCCCACATGCTCCATTTCAGTTCAGTAAAGGGCTTTGCCCACACCCGCTTTTCCTTTTCCACTCCCAGGAAGGCATTGATGATAATCGGCAGGTAGTAGATTCCATTCATCAGGCTACTGAGAACAAGGAGAAAGACGAAGCCCGGCTTGCCTGCATCCAGGGCCCCCATGGACAGTATCAGTTTGCTGATAAAGCCGTTGAGAGGCGGAATGCCAATCATGGCCAAGGCAGCCAGGGTAAAACAGCCCATGGTAATGGGCATTTTATAGCCAATGCCGGCGAACTCGCTGATTTGCCGCTTGCCGGTCTTATAGATCATCGCCCCGGCAGAGAGGAACAATGTGGATTTCATCAACCCATGTGAAAAAATATGAAAGATTGTGCCGGTAAGGCCATTGACATTGAGGAGAGCCAAGCCTAATAGCACATACCCCATCTGACCGATGCTGGAATAGGCCAGGCGCCGCTTAATATCTGTCTGGGCAATAGCCACCGCCGAGCCAAGAAAAATAGTGATTCCCGCCAGCGCCAGGAGAATTTTATCCCAGCCGGCCTGGGCAATGAGGCTGGGCCCGTAGACATTATAGACAACGCGAATGAGCCCGTAAGCCCCGGTCTTGAGCATTATCCCTGAGAGCAGGGCGCTGGCCGGCGACGGCGCCACGGGATGGGCGTCAGGCAGCCAGACATGCAGGGGGAAAATTCCCATCTTGATGCCAAATCCCACTAAAAATGCAATAAAAGCGATAAAGGACAAGGAGTTTATCTGGGTAAAAAGATAATTCCCCGGCGCGATTTGCACATTGCCGGCTGCTGCAAAGGCGATAGCGATGCCAAAAAAGAGGGCCAGGCCGCCGATTATCGTCAAAATCAAGTATTTGTAGCCTGCAGCCATAGCGAATGGGCTTTCTTCATGAACAATTAAGACATAGGCAGTCAGGGACATCAGTTCGAAAAAAACAAATAAACTGAACAAGTCCCCGGTGAGAAACACCCCCAGGCAGCCGCCCAAGCTTAGCAAGAGAAAAGGATAATAGCGGTTTTGCCGGCCTTCATGCGCCATGTATTCCTTGGAGTAGATTGTGGCCAGCAGCCATACAGCCGCGGCAATGAGGGCCAGGATAAAACTGAGCAGATCCGCACGAAAGGAGATGCCAAAGGGAGGCATAATGCGGGAGAAGCTGATGCCGATTGTTCCCAGGGACTTTATGAAAGGATACATTGACGCCACCAACGCCAAAGTAATGCCGGCAATGACTTGGGCGGCAAGATCCCGCAGCTTTGCAGCGAAATGCTGGATTAAGAAAAGGAGCAGGGCCGCAAAAATGGGAAAGCAGACAACGAGAACAGGCAGGTAGTTAGAGAAACCTTTCATCTTATTTCACCTCCGTTTTTCAGGGCAATAATGCTGCGGCAGCCAATTTGACAAGCCCCAGCAGACCGCCGGGAAGGATGCCAATATATAAATTGAATGCCGCGAGAACGGTCATGGCCGCAGTCATAGGCCATGGCAGTTGGTCCCAAGTGAATTTGCCTGTCTTATGGCCGAGAAAGGCTCTTATCACTATAGGCAGATAGTAGACGGCATTGAGCAGAGAACTGGCCAGGATTACTGCCACATAAATGGGTTTTCCTGCCTCCAGGGCGCCAAAAGCCAAATAATATTTGCTGACAAAGCCGCTAAAGCCCGGAAACCCTATGAGGGACAGCGCCCCGATACTGAAAATGCTCGTAGTCAGGGGCATGCGGAAACCAATCCCCCGGAGTTCTTCAATTCTGCGGATGCCAGTTTTATAAATGATTGCCCCAGCCGTTAAAAACAGCATGGACTTCGTAAGGCCATGATTGACGATATGCAAGAGCCCGCCTCTGATGCCGGCAGGAACCGCCAGGGCGAAACCCATGATTATATAACTGATTTGAGCGACGGTAGAATATGCCAGCATCCGCTTGAGATCAGTCTGGACAAGGGCCAGCACCGAGCCGGCAAAGATGCCGATTGTGGACAGCAGCAAAATTACCTTAGGCGCGGGAATAGAGCCAAATAGATTGGGGCCGAAGGCTTGGAAAATGATTCTGGCCACTGCAATGATATACATCTTAATAATCAAACCCGAGTGGATTGCGCTGGAAGGCGTCGCCGCGGAAGCATGAGCATCAGGCAGCCAGAGATGCAGAGGAAACAGGGCAGACTTAATGCCAAAACCGACAATAATGAGGGAGACAGCCACATACACATTCCAGGGGCAGGTTTGAAAGGCCTGAGGAATGGCCTCTGCCAGGGCTCTGATATTCAGCTCACCGGCAACCATGTACACCAGCCCGATACCCAGCAGGATCATTCCCGAAGCCAAGGCGCTGAGGAACATGTATTTGAGGCCGGCCTGAAGACACTGTTTTCCAGGCTTGATTGCCACCAGGGCGATGGCGGCGATTGAGCAAATTTCAGTAAAGATATAGAGATTGAAGAGATCGCCGGCCATAATAAGTCCGTTTAAGGCAAAGAGCGCCAGTAAGTAAACGGCATAATAAATTGGCAGGTAAGACCGCTTTAGCTCACTCTCTAAATCTCCCTGACTGAATACTAAAATCAGCAGCCCCACCAGATTGATGGTCAAATGCATGAGGACGGCGACCCAGTCCACAGCGATTTCAATCCCCTGGCCGGCATGCCCCCCGGGGAAAAGGCTGTAGGGTCCATTAGCGCCCACAAACAAAGCCGAGACAATTGCAAGGAGCAAGGCCAGAGACGTCACCGCCAGAGCGCCCCAGCCCGGAGAAAATCTTTTCAGCTTGGACAGCGGAATGAGCCCCAAGGCAGCAGCCAAGTACACCACAAGAATAACAACCGGCAAATGGCTCATTCGTCCTCTCCCCTTTTGCGCATTATTTCTTCGGCATCGATAGTGCCGTAGTATTTATACAGCCTGACAATCATTGCCAGTCCAATAGCTGTAAAACTGACAACAGCTGCTAAACCGCCAAAAATTAAGGGGGAAGGCATATAGGCTGCCCCCCTTGTTGAACTGCGATAACCAAGAGCAATGAAAAACAAAAATATACCTGTATCCATAATATTTAGGCCAATGACTTTTTTAATCAGATTAGAATCAGTGAGCATTACATATAAACCAAGGAGAAACAGGAACAAGCTGGCGAAAGCGGTCCCGCCGCCAAATTCCGGCATTTTAGCCAGCGCCACAATCAATACGGCTCCAATCAAAGCCACGGCCAGCAGGGAGACAACTTTCCGCATCATTCCTGGCCTCCGGTCTTGCGAATTGCCGCCAACAGCAAGAGGGGTGTTGCCCCCGCCCCGAAAATTGCCAAAGCCACAGCCGGGTATGGAGCTCCCTGCAGCTGCCAGAGGACAGCCATGACCAGAGAGTAAGCGGCGAAGACGATGACGCTGCTGAGCAAATCCCGGCATCTCACGGCGATTATCGCTGAGACCACTAAAAACAGCAGAAGCAGGATATTCAGAGTTGCGGTCATATTCTTACTCCCCTTTGCCCTGGTAATTCCATTTGCCGCTGCCTGCAGCCATACTTTCCGGAGTAACAGCCCTTGCCATTGCATGAGCAGCAGCAGCGTTAGTAATTAAGACTAGGATTGCAATAATCATGAGTTTTAACGTGCTCCATGTAAATCCCGTTCTCAGGCCAAGTCCTGTAAACATTAAAAGGCTGCCTAAGGTATTACACTTGCCCGCGGCATTGATGCGGCAATAGACATCGGGAAGGCGCCACAGCCCTAAAGCGCCGGCGCTAAAGAAAAAGCCGCCCCCAGCCAAGAAAAAGATTATTGCCATATCTCGAATTCCCATACCGGCACCTCCTAAGACAGTCTGCCTTTCTCCAGATCCTTGGCCACACTGATTGTAATTACAAAACTGACGAGAGCAGAAACCACCGCCGCATCCAGGAAATAGGTTTCAGTGAGGCAAGCGCTTACTGCCAGCAAAGCGACAATTATTATCCCTAAAGTGTTTAGGGCCAGCAGCCTGTCAAGTGTTTCCGAGGCCGTCGCTGCCCGCCCCAGACAGGCGAAAATCAAGAATATGAGAGTGATGCACAACCCCAGCAAAAATTCAGACATTGTCCTCCTCCATTCCCCTCAGCAAGTTCAGCAGCGGCCACTGGACAATTCTCTGAGCAGCAGAAAGATTGAGGGCATGAACTGTAAATTTTTCCCCTTCCACGGAAACTGTAAGAGTTCCCGGAGACAGGGTGAGGGAATTTGCTAATACAGCTTTTAAAAAATCAGATTTTATCCCGGGATTAAAGGTAACCAGCACCGGCTGCAGCTGCAAATTTGGACTGAGGACAAGCCGGGCCGCTTGCAGCCCGGCCAGAATTACCTGGCCTAACAGGCAAAGGGCAAAAAGAATAAATTTTATAATCCTCTGCAAAAGCGCCCCCCCCTCCCCATGCGGATTAAGGCTGGCGCCTGTCAGAAGACAGGCGCCACCTGGGTACAGAGTCTCAATTATTCGGAAGTAACCCCCATGATTTTGCTTATCTCTAAGGCAACCTTTTGCCTGCCCACGGGGCAGCCGTTTACCGGCGCATTGCCCGAGGCAACGGCCTCAGCAAAAGCGGCGCAGCCCGCATGGCCGCAGCCGCCGCAGTTAGCTCCTGGCAGGACGGCTAAGATCTCATCGATCTTTGGATCCTTCTCTACTTTAAATTTGACATCGGCCCAGGCCAGCACCCCGGCAAAAACGACGCCTAAACCCGTGAGCAGGAGAATGGGCATCAAAAGCTCAAGCAGCTTATCTATCATCGCAATCACCGCCTAAAGGACGAATCCAGAAAATGCCATAGCGATAATCCCAGCAGTAATCAAGGCAATTGGGACTCCGCTAAAGGCTTCTGGCACGTCGCTGAGTTCAAGTTTTTCCCGGATACCGGCAAGGATGACCATGGCCAGAGTAAAGCCGGCAGAAGCGCCAAGAGAGTGGATGATGGTCTCCAGCAAATTGTAACCTAAGCCAATGTTGAGAATGGCAATCCCCAAAATGGCGCAGTTGGTAGTAATCAAGGGCAGATAGACACCCAAAGCCTTGTACAGCGTGGGGCTGACCTTCTGCAGGAACATTTCTACAAATTGAACCAAAGCCGCGATAACCAGGATAAAGACTATGGTCTGCATATATTCCAGATGCCAAAGAACCAGAAGTTTTTGCAGCAGCCAGGTCAGGGTAGAAGCCACAGTCATGACAAAAGCGACAGCCATGCCCATGCCGACAGAAGTATCCAGCCGCTTGGAGACACCTAAGAAGGGGCAGATGCCCATGAAGCGGTTAAAGATAAAGTTGTTAAAGAAGATGGCGCCAAAGAAAATCATCACGAGATTCACTGCTTACGCCTCCCTTTTTGCCGGGGCTGTTTTTTTGCCTGGGCTTTTCTTGCGGGTAAGAGCGTTAATCAAAGCCATCAGTGTTGCCAAGGTAAAGAATGCCCCCGGAGGCAGGGAAAATATCGTAGCCATTGATACATTCTCGCCCACCAAGTTATAGCCAAATATCGAACCGGCCCCCAGGATCTCCCTGATGCTGCCGATGACGGTAAGGCTGAGAGTAAAGCCCAAACCGATTGCCAGGCCGTCCAAGATGGATTTGCCCACTGAATGCTTAGAGGCATAGGCCTCAGCCCGGCCAAGGATAATGCAGTTGACCACAATCAAGGGCAGGAAGATGCCAAGGGCTTCATACAGGGGATAGACATATGCCTCCATCAGCATGGAAATGATGGTGACAAAAGTAGAGATGATGACAATATAACTGGGTATGCGCACCTGGCTGGGAATGACATTCTTGAGGGCGGCGACCACAGCATTGGAGCCAATGAGCACTGCCGTGGTAGCTAGGCCCATGCCGATGCCGTTAATAGCCAAAGTGGTAATGGCCAGAGTAGGACACATGCCCAGAACCAAGCGAAAAGTCGGGTTTTCCAGAAATATGCCCCGCTTTAATTCTTTAAGGATTGACATTGCTTCCACCTCCTAATGGCCTGTGCCGGAATTGGGTCCGGCTTTTATGGCGTTGATGATTGCATCCAACATGCCCTGGGAGGAATAGGAAGCGCCGCTGACCAAATCCACATCCAGGGTCTGGCCAGCTTCAATGGCAGCGCTCAGCTGGCTGAAGGCCGCTCCGGCCACCTCAGGCGTATCGCCGTGGGCCAGGACCTGCACTGAGCCAATCCGCCCATCTTTCATGGTAAAGCTTACCCGAATGGGCTCCCGGCTGAAACCTTCTGCCTCACCTGTATAATTTCCGTCAGGCAAAAGGCTTAGATCCAATACACCTTCAGAGCGAAGGGCATTTTTGACAGCCTCAACCAGACCCTGGCTGGAGAAGGTAGCGCCGCTGACCAAATCCACATCCAGGCTCTGTTCCTGTTTTATTGCAGCAATAATGGTTTCAAAAGCAGGTACCCCAACATCAGGACTGTCATCCTGGCTGATAATTGTAATATCGGTAATTTTGCCGCCGGCAACAGTAACTTCCACTGTAATATCACTGCTGTAACCCCTGGCAGCGCCGGTGTATTTCCCAGGAAGCAGGCTGCTGATGTCAATGGGGATGGCTGGTCCCTCGCCGCCAAACTCTGCCAAAGCATTGCGCACTGCCGCCTTAATTCCCTCGGAGGACATAGTGGCGCCGGAAACGCTGTCTACTTCAACAGTTTGCTGGTCAAGCATCGCCTGGGGAATCTTCGCGATTGCAGGGTCAGAGACATTGGGGCTCTCCTTGTGGCTGACGATTTCCACATCAGTGAGCTTGCCACCGGCAAAAGTAACCTTGACAGTAATGTCGCCGCCAAAGCCACGGCCAGTGCCGGTGTAAACCCCATCGGGGACTTGAGCGAAATCGATGCTGGTGTCTTCTACCAGGCCAGCATAAGCGCCGACAAATTGAACGGCCTTGCGCACACTGCCGATTACCGCCATGGAGGAGGAAGTGGCTCCGGAGATGGCATCCACATCTTCACCTGCGGCAATGGGAGATTCCAGGCCCTTGCCCACAAATTGATCCAGGTAGCCTTTTTCAGCAACTTTGCTGCCCAAGCCGGGAGTCTCGGAATGGCTGAACACCAGGACACCGGTGACGCTGGCCTGGGAGTCCAGACCTACCAGAATGTCAATCCCGGCGGAACTGTAACCCTGCCCTGTCAGCCGCACCACATAACCAACAAGCTCATCATTTTTCAAGGCTTGCCAGAGGGCAAGTTCGGTTCCCTCCTGGGGGATAAATTCATCGGCAGCGATTACCTGAGCCAAGGTCTCATACAATCGTTTTTCGGAGTTGGCAGCGATGGTGTCCTTAGTCAGCATATTCACCCCGGCCAACAAGCCAGCGGAAATGGCTGAAATCAGGCCAAGGACAATAATCATCTTTGCGGTTGTATTCACGACACCTTCACCTCCCCGAAGGTTTTAGGCACAGTGAAACGATCAATCAGAGGAACCAAAGCATTCATAAAGAGAATGGCATAAGTGACGCCTTCCGGGGCGCTGGCAAATTTACGCACAAATATGGTTATTAACCCGCAGCCAATGCCAAAGATCAGGCGCCCATTTTTAGTGGTGGGAGAAGTGACCATATCTGTGGCCATAAACACCGCCCCAAAGAGAAGGCCCCCCGCCAGCAAATTAAAGGCAACATCCTGGATGGAAAACTGGCTGCTGAAAAAGGCGAAGAAAGCAGCGGCGCCAAGGTAGCCCACGGGTATGCGCCAGTCAATATGCCCTTTAAGCAGCAAATAAAGTCCGCCGATGATAATAGCCAGGGCGGAAGTTTCCCCCAGACAGCCGCCGGTATTGCCTAGAAACATTTCTAAGAGAGTGTTGTCAGCGCCGCCCAGAGGCGTGGCGCCTGTAATTAAATCGGCAAACCAATTATCCAGGCCCAGGGGCGTGCTCCAAGTGGTCATAATTGCCGGCCAGGCCATAAAGACAAAGGCCCTGGCTGCAAGAGCCGGGTTGAAAATATTATTGCCAATGCCCCCATAGGCCTGCTTGGCCAAGAGAATTGCCACTGCATTGGCGATGACCACCAGCCACAGGGGCGCTGCCGGCGGCATGATCAAGGCAACCAGCAAACCGGTGACAGCGGCGCTGCCGTCCCGGATGACGCCCGCGGATTTCAGGCCTTTGTGACGAATTGCCATAAAGACCCCTTCAATAATCATTGCGGAAGCCATAGAAACTACAAGCAAAGTAAGGGCCTTAAGGCCAAAGTAAAGAATTGAAATCAAAGAAACCGGGATGAGGGCGATTACTACATCCCACATAATGCTGCTGACAGACTTTCCCCCCAGAATGTGAGGAGATGGGCCTGTTAAGAATTTATCCGACATAATTATCCCTCCCTGCACAGCTACTTGCGGCGCCGACGCTTAATTCTGTTCTTGGCCGTCTGAATATATTTGACAATGGGAATCCTGGACGGACAGACATAAGAACAGCAGCCGCACTCGATACAATTAAACAGATGAAGCTGCTCGGCCAGATCAAGTTTAGCTTTTCTGGAATATAGAGCCAAGTAATTGGGCAAAAGTTTTTGCGGACAGGCATCAACACAACTGGCACAGCGAATGCAGGTGCTCTCTTCATATTCCCTGGCCTCTTTGACCGTAAAGGCCAGGATGCCGGAAGTGCCCTTGGTTACAGGGGAATTCAGGTCGGCAACCGCCTTGCCCATCATGGGGCCGCCATTGACAACCTTGACCGCGTCGGCAGTCAGTCCCCCGCAAAAATCGATGAGTTCTGCAATGGGTGTCCCCAGGCGCACCCTGACATTTTTGGGCTCAGCAACACCCCTGCCGGATACCGTCACCACTCTGTCCAGGAGCGGCCGGCCCAGGTTAACCGCCTGCTGCACGGCAACAGCAGTGGCCACATTGCTGACGACAATGCCAAGGTCCAGAGGCAAGCCCCCAACTGGCACTTCTTTACCCGTCAGGGTTTTAATAAGCTGACGCTCACCGCCCTGGGGATAACGCACCGGCACCGACACCACACTGATATTGTCCAACTCCCGGGTCAAATCAGTGATCGCAGCAATGGCATCGGGTTTGTTTGCCTCGATGCCGATGATGGCAGTCTTGGCGCCGCAGGCCTCCATTAACAGCTTAACGCCTTCTACAAGCTCTTGCCCGTGCTCCAGCATAAGCCTATGGTCGGTGGTGAGAAAGGGTTCGCATTCGGCGCCGTTTAAGATAAGAGTGCTGACGCTTTTGCCCTCAGGAGGAGTCAGTTTTACATGGGTGGGGAATGTTGCCCCGCCCATGCCCACAATCCCCGCCTCACGAATGAGCTGACGGAGCTCGGCAGGAGAAGAGTAAGTCTTTTTTTGCCCGCTAAAGCCTGAATTGTCCAGATCAGTGAGAATATCAATGCCTTCAGCATCTACAGCAGTTACCTCGCCGGCAACGCTGGCAATAATTGGCGCCGCCACAAAGGCATCGGTATCAGCGATTTTTTGTCCTACAGCAACCTTATCTCCTACTACCACTAACGGGCTGCAGGGGGGCCCTAAGTGTTGCGTCAACAATAGCCGCACTTTCTTGGGCAGGGGCATCTCCACGATTGCCTTATCTGCAGTCAATTCCTTGTTATAATTAGGATGGATACCCCCGGGAAATCTTTTCAAATAAATCACCCCTTACTAATTATGATTATAAACAGCCGCCCGAAAAATGAAAGAGTCTATTTGAGCAAACTGGCGCCGGGGATACCGGGTTTGGTCATCTCCTGGGGATTAAGGATGATATCCAATTCCTCTTCGGTTAGTATTCCCTTTTCCAGGACAATTTCCCGAATGGGCCGGCCTGTGGTAATGGCCTCTTTGG
>DIPE01000053.1:37056-37255 GCA_002427015.1 Firmicutes bacterium UBA5496
GCGGTAATAATGCCAACGCTCTGCTCAACCATCTGCCTGCAGCGCTGGATATTGGCGGTAATCCCCTTGACACATCTGCTGGCAAATACCTTGACAACATTGCTGAGAATATCCAAAGACTGCAGAAGATTAAAAGTCAGCACCGGTTCCATAACATTGAGTTCCAATTGACCGGCTTCCGAAGCCAGGGTCACAGTCA
>DIPE01000079.1:0-16088 GCA_002427015.1 Firmicutes bacterium UBA5496
CAACTGAGCTAATGGCCCAAAAATAAAAAAATGGCTGGGGCGGCAGGGGTCGAACCTACGATGCGGGAGTCAAAGTCCCGTGCCTTACCGCTTGGCTACGCCCCAATGTAAATTTGGGGTGAGTGAGGGGATTCGAACCCCCGGCCCCCAGAGCCACAATCTGGTGCTCTAACCAACTGAGCTACACCCACCACGTCTAGAGGATGGAAGTTAGAGGTTAGAGGTTAGAAACCCCTTTTTTCATCTAATCTTCCAACACATGACTCACATAGTTCTAACTTCAATTCCAACTTCTAACATCTAACTTCTAAAAAGTGGCACGCCTGGAGGGATTCGAACCCCCGACCCACGGATTAGAAGTCCGTTGCTCTGTCCCCTGAGCTACAGGCGTATTTTTGCCCGCCAGCTGCGGACACAACAATAACTATAACATTGGCGCCTAAGCTAGTCAATAGAAAAAATGAAATGGAGCGGGTAATGGGAATCGAACCCACATAGCCAGCTTGGGAAGCTGGAGCTCTACCACTGAGCTATACCCGCCCGAAACCAACCGCAATTTATATTATAGCGGAAATAGATAATTTGTCAAAAAATATTTTGCCTTAAAAAATGAAAAAGCAACGGGATAAATATGCTGATAAAAATTAAATTTTCAGCAGCTGGCCCTGAAGTTTGTTATTTTTTACTAAAATTTTGGCGTAGCCTGAATCACTGCCCCCACGGGGCAGGGGAATGCTGCCGGGATTGACCAGCAATATTCCTTCCTCTTCCCGGGCCAATTGCACATGACTGTGGCCAAAAATCACCACATCCGCCCCTAAGTCCCGGGCCCGCTGCAGCAACAGGGCCAGGGAATGCTTGGCCCCATACTGATGGCCGTGGGTCAGGAAAATATTAAACCCCTGAAAATCAAAGACCAGCTCTTCCGGAGCCCCGGCAATCAGGCGGGAATCACAGTTTCCCCGGACGCCGTAGCCCGGAACCTTGGTTTTTCGCAGCAAGCGCTGAAAGTCGGCGTAGTTGTCACCGGTATGCACAAAGAGCAGGGGCTGTTCACGGCGAATAATTGCTGCCATTTCTTCCAGGGCCACCGGATGGCGGTGACTGTCGCCAAAGGCTAAGAGCATCAGAGCAACCCCCTGGCTTTAAGGGCTGCCACCAAATTAGCCATGGCCCGGCCCCGATGGCTGATTGCATTCTTTTCCTGCTGCGAGATTTCTGCCATGGTTTTACCTAATTCCGGCAGCATAAACAGGGGATCATAGCCAAAGCCTCCCCTTCCCCTGGGCCCGTCCAGAATTATGCCCTCACAGGTTCCATCGGCCTCAATGCTCATGTCGTCCATGACCAGGACAATGGAACAGCGAAAGCGGGCCCGGCGATTCTCAATACCCTCTAGGGCCTGCAGCAGTTTTTTATTGTTGGCGGCAGCGCCGGCGCCCTCGCCGGCATAGCGGGCTGAATGCACTCCCGGCGCTCCCTGGAGGGCATCCACCTCCAGGCCGGAATCATCTGCCAAAGTCGGCAAGCCAGTGAGCTTAAAGCCGTACTGTGCTTTAATTCTGGCATTTTCCCTGAACTCATTGCCTGTTTCTGCCGGCATTTCCCCGCCGGGGGGAAGGCCCGTGACAATCAGGGGTAAGGGCCCGAGCAGGTTGCGGATTTCCTCAACTTTATGCTCGTTGCCGGTGGCAATAGCTATTTTCTCAAGCTTCATCTTCCTCATCATCCTCAGGGGGAATCCAAAGTTTGATCTCCGGGAGAATGGCAGCTTGCTTATCAATGAGGGTCAGTATCCCCTCCTTGGCCAAAGCCAGCAATTGAGCAAGCTCATTGGCGTTAAAAGGCTGCTGCTCAGCAGTGCCCTGGATTTCCACATATTCCCCCTGGCCGGTCATGACAATGTTCATGTCCACCTGGGCCCGGGAATCCTCCTGGTATTCCAAATCCAACATGCACTGGCCGTCGACGATGCCCACGCTGACTGCAGCCAAGAAATCGGTGATGGGGACGAACTCCAGCTTCTCCTGGGCCACCATCTTTTCCATGGCCAAGGCCATGGCGACAAAGGCCCCTGTCAAGGAAGCAGTCCTGGTGCCGCCTGCGGCTTGAATGACATCGCAGTCCAGCCAGATTGAACGCTCTCCCAACTGGGAGAGATCTACCACAGAGCGCAGGGCCCGGCCAATGAGGCGCTGAATTTCGTAGGTCCTGCCCCCGATTTTGCCCCGGGCAGCCTCCCGCACATTTCTGATGCCTGTAGCTCTGGGCAGCATAGAATATTCGGCCGTCACCCAGCCCTGGCCGCTCCCCTTTAAAAAGGGAGGAATCTTCTCTTCAACGGTGGCAGTGCAGATAACCTGGGTATCACCGCATTCATAGAGGACTGAGCCTTCAGCATATTTATTCACATGGGGAGTAATGAGCACCGTGCGCATTTCCTCCAGATGCCGTCCGTCATTGCGCATATTTACACTCCTTCCAGCCGGGATTCGCCCACCAGCCCGACCATATAATATTTCTCTTTGACCGGATCCCAGATAAACTCTTTGAGCAAGCGAAATCCCTGAATTTCCCCGGTCCTGGAAACATGGATACGGGGCCCCGTGCAGGGGAAAATGGTGCGCTGGCCGATGCGGATATGGTCTTCATCATGATAATAAATATCCGTATCCGCCGCAATCAATTCCTGTACCCGCTTTTCCACATACTCCAGGTCAAACTCCGGCTGCTCCTGAAACTCAAGAATAAAGCCGTGGCGAACGTCGCTGTGATATTGGGGGCGGTCATAGCCCATCTCCACCAGCACTTTGGCCGTCAAATCCTCAGCTGTATGGGCCATTTTTCTGTAGCGAATTGATTTATACACCACATCGACAATCTCCTGAGGCTCAGGCCCAAATACCCCTGGCCGGGTAACCAACACTTCTTCGCCAACGCCGATGAGGATGGAAGGATTGAGTTTAAGCTGAGGATAGAGCTGGTCAAAATGCTCCACCACCACCCGCTTGCCTTGAAGGATGGCGGCCTTGACGGCCTCCACCAACTGCCAGCTCTGCTGGAAGGCCAGCTCAAACCGGGCATCCACATGATATGTATGGGAGAGGAACCTGCCCCCCTGGTAATGAGCGGTCAGGGGCAGGGGGCGCAGGTTGATGCCTTCGTCATCATTGGTCAGCTCCAATCCGGGAAACATGCCCCGAATCAACAAGGACTTGCCGGCGCCGCTGTCACCGACAAAGCCAATGAGCCGGTCGGTGGGACTCAAATACCGCTGGGACAAGTGATTTCCCAACATCTGCAGCCGGGCTTTTCCCCGGGGGGCAAAGTACATGGCATGAATCAAGGTCTCCTGAGCGATGGAATACATTCTCACTCACCCTCTCCTAGCCTAATATGTCCAAGTTTTCAGCGTTTAGAATATTCCGCCCTGCCTAAAGTGTAAAAGTTCTGGCCCAGGCTGTCAATGATCACTATTGCCGGCATTTCCTTGACCTGCAGGCGGTGGACGGCTTCCGGACCTAAATCCGGGAAAGCCACTACCTCTGCCTGGACAATTGATTTGGCGATTAAAGCGCCGGCGCCGCCAATTGCCCCGAAATACACAGCCTTATGCTGCATCAGGGCTTGTACGACCTCCTGGCTGCGGTCGCCCTTGCCAATAACTCCCCGCACTCCCGCCGCCAGCATGGCAGGTGTGTAGACATCCATGCGGGTGCTGGTGGTGGGACCGGCAGAGCCAATCACCCGACCGGGAGGAGCAGGGCAGGGACCCACATAGTATATAAGCTGTCCCCGGGGGGCAAAGGGCAGTTCTTCTCCCTTTTCCAGCATCTCCACCAGGCGCTTGTGGGCAGAGTCCCGGGCTGTATAGATAATTCCGCTGATAAGACAAGTCTGGCCTGCCCGCAGCGCGGCTGTATCTGCAACTGTCAGCGGCGTTTGCAGTCTAATGGGCTCCATTACTCTTCCTCCCCCTCAAGAACTATATCTTTGTGGCGGGCAGCATGACAGTTAATATTTACTGCCACCGGCAGCCCGGCAATATGGGTGGGATAGCTTTCCACATGGACAGCAAAGGCCGTCACCGTGCCGCCAAAGCCCTGGGGTCCAATCCCTAATTTGTTGATTTCCCCTGAAATTTCAAGTTCCAGCTCCCGGTCCAGGGGATTTGCCGCTGGCGTCCCCACCTCACGCAGCAGGGCTCTTTTTGCCAGAAAAGTCGCGTATTCCATTGTCCCTCCCAGCCCCACACCCACAATTATTGGCGGACAGGGGTTGGCGCCGGCGGCCTCTACCACCGAGGTGACGAAATCCACCACGCCTTTGCGGCCCTGAGCGGGCTTGAGCATGGCAATGCCCCCCATATTCTCGCTGCCGAATCCCTTGGGGGCGACAGTAATCTTCATTTTATTGCCCGGGACCAGGCGCAGGTGAACCACCGCGGGGGTATTGTCACCGGTATTGACCCGGTCCAGGGGATGGCGGACAACAGATTTGCGCAAGTACCCCTCAGTGTACCCCTTGGCCACACCGGCATTGATTGCCTCGTACAAATCACCCTCCACCCGGAGCTCCTGGCCCAGCTCCACAAAGACCACAGCCATGCCTGTATCCTGGCAAATGGGCATCTGTTCCGTGCGGGCAATGCGTGCATTTTCCAGGATACTGCTTAGCATCTGGCGGCCCACTGGCGATTCTTCTGTTTCCGCAGCCTTGGCCAGGGCAGTGTAAACATCCTCAGGCAGTACTCGGTTAGCCTCTATGCATAGCTGAGCTACCGCCGCAGAGATTTTTTCTGCCTTAATCCTCATTTTCATCCTCCTATTCTACAGGCACATTTATCGTCAACAGGGGCGCATGCTGCTGAGCCCCGTAGACATCGGTTTCTCCCAGGGAACCGGCAGGACGGATTCTGGCAATAGTGGCTTTGATTGCCCGGGCAGGGGGATACTCGATGACTCCCAGCACTTTATCCACCGGGATTTTGTACAGCCCCGCAAAGAGCTGGGGGGTAAAGACCCCGGATTTTATGGCTAAGTCAAAGGACTGGTCATCCTTGAAGATAATATCAAAGGTCAGTTCAAAGGGACCCGAATTCTTGCTTCGGATTACATGAGCTAATTCAGTAATGGGCACGTTCTTCATCTTTTCCCCACCTCCATAAATTCTGGCTTAAAGAAATTGGGTTCTGAGGGCAGCAAGTGGTGAATGCAATATTCGTAAACCGCCCCTGCAGGCACATCCGAGGGCGAATAGGGCAAGGCCAAGTTTCCGGCAGTGGCAATGCGGCCTTCATAACCGTAGTGCAGCAGCGTCGAACGGCAGAAAGAGCAAATTGTATTGGCCTCCTCCTGGGTGCCGGCGACGGCGTCAATAATGATGCCCACTTCATGGCCAGGGACGGGATTGGGTTCCAAGTCCCCCATTACGCCGTTAAGGCCGTAGACTTTAAACTCCAGGCTGTAATTGGCGCTCTCTTCAAAATTATCCTTGACGGCAGAACGCACCTGGTCCAGAACCTGCTGCAGCTGGCTGATAAAGATGGGATCCCGCACTCCGGCAATGGCCAGGGTCCGAAAGCCAATGAGCCGGGAACCTTCCAGCTTAATGGCATAATCCTTCTTGACATAGGCGCTGCCGGTAACCCTGACTGTGCGCTCATCCACCTGCTGGTAGCGGGTATTGCTTAAATCCAGGGCCCCTCCCGGTCCCGGCAGCAGCCAGGGGTTGGACTTTTCATACAGGGAGTGGGCAGCCACGGATTTTACAGTGCAGCGGCGCTCTGGGCTTGTGGGGAAAAGGGTGAAGCCCTCTTCATCAAGGATTCCCACCATGCAGTCCCGGCCGCTGCCAGGTTCGGCGGCGATGGCGGCGCATTCGAGAATTTTCCCCATGTGCAGGGCAGGCCCGCTGGGAAAGCCTAATTTCAGGGCCAGGGCGGCAAAGACTGCCGGGTCATAGGTCCGTCCTCCCAGCACCACATCCGCCCCCTGTTCCAAAGCCTGGCTATAGGGTTCCCAGCCCATCTGGGCGACAATATGGGTGGAGTCCTGCACATCTTTGGCGGTCAAGGCCGGCAGCGGCCCCAGGGGAGTGGTTTTATCCAGGTTGGCCAGCAAATATTCTTTGTCGATATCCGCCGGTATCACTGCCATTTTAAAAGACAGGTTCTGCTCTGCGGCTATTTCTTCAATGATCTCTCGGTTCCAGGCCAAATGCACGCTGGCCCCGGACCCGCCGGCGGTTCCAATCATGAGGGGTATCTTGCGTTTTAATGCCTCAGGCAGAATTAAGGCCAGATCCCGCTTGACTGCAGCCCGGTCGGTAAAGGAGACGCCTGCTCCCAGATAATAAGGGCCCGGGTCAACAGAGCCGGCATCGACGCCGATGACATCGGGATTGTGGGCCAGCCCCTCAAGGAAAGACTGCTTGGGGAACCCATAACCCAGGATGGCGGTTGGTGAAAGTACAGTTAGTTTTCTCATTTTTCATTCCTCCCTGTCTAGCTTGTCTGTAATGCCCCGAAAAAAAACCCCTGCTAAAAGGCAAGGGGATTGGTAGATATTGGCCGCAGCACCGGCTCTGTCAAAATCCGGCCGTCGGGCAAGGTAATATTCTGCCCGTCGATAGTCAACTTGACCCCGCTTATGTTTGGCAGTTCCGTCAGTGTCAGCACAATTGCCGCCACTGCCACATCCAGCTTTTCTGCCCCTGCAAGGTCAGCGCTAAAATCCACAACAGCCGTATTCCCCTCCATGGACAGGCGCTGCACCCTGACAGTGGCCGGAATGACTCCCTTAAGGCCGGTTTCACCGGCTGCCGGGCCGCCAACCAGCTGTTCCAGGGCAGCAGAACCCAGCTCAGCCGCAGAAGCCACCGGCCGGGTCACCGGCACCAAAAACAGGCCGCCGGCCAAGCTGTCCATGCCTAAATATATAGTTACTGCAACTCCGGTTCCCTTGGCAGACACCCTGGAATTTACTCCCCGTTCCCGGGTGAGCACGGCATCCACCGGGGTACCATGGCTCATCTTGGTCAGGGCATACCCATTTACCCACAAGGTGACCCTGTCGATATTCTCAAATTCTGTAAGAGTATAAGTCAATGCATCAAGGAGCAGGCGCTCATGGACCTGGTCAGCAGTCTCAAGCAATTGCGGGCTGAAGTCCACTACTGCCAGGCCATCCTTCACTGTCATCCCTAAAATGGATGTCCCTGCAGGCAGCATCGCCTTAAGGCCTTTAGTAGTCAAATACTGATGGGCTGGCCCTCCCTCCACCAAATGACGGATGACGGCCTTGGCTATTCCCTCTTCCCAGGGTATGTCGAAACTCACCGGCAGGATATAGTTGCCCTGGGTATCCGCCACATACAAAACGCTCTTGCGCGCCTTGGCAGCGCTGCCTTCATCCGGTCCGGGCTCATCGGTATAACCATCATCCCCCGAGGGTTCCGGGTCTTTATCCGGGAAAATCCAGTCTATCAGCCCGCAGCCGCTACCCAGCGCCGCCAAAGTCAAGATTAAAACCACGCACAGGATTTTGCGCACCTGATCTTCCTCCCCCATTTTTTTTATATATATGCTTCCGGGAGAGGAATATATTATCGCTTATTTACGGGACTGAATTATCGCCAAGGTTCTGTACATTTCATTGTACACCAGCATCAGTCCTTCATCAACGCCCATTCCGGGTTTTGCCAAAATCTGATCGGGACCGGTAGCCAGGGCAATATTGACGCAGACCCGGCAGGACTGATCAGTCTCATTGCAGGTGCCCCCCAGATAAGAGCCCAGGCCGGCAGTCTTGCAGTAGCCAACTGCCTCTACCAGGTTCTCCACACCGCCTAAATCAGGAGTCTTGATCTGGAGCATATGACCGGCCTTATGATCGGCAAATTCCTTGATGTCCTCAAGGGTGTTGCACCATTCGTCAGCCACTATTTCCACATCACTGCCCATGGCTTCAACCTTTTGCCGCAGCTCCGCCAGGGCTTCGATCTGCAGATCCCGGCCTTCCATATCCACCGGGCCTTCAATGCGCAGGTGCAGGGGGCTGGCTATTTCCGCCGCCCGGGCCAAGTATTCCGCAACCCGCTCCATGTCGTTGGCAAAGGCCAAGCCTAAGTTGCCGTATACGTCTATATGGAGCACGGGCTTGTAGTCCGACGCCCCAATTTTGCTTACCCGCTGGCGCAGCCAGCAAATATATTCCCCAAGCTTTTCCCCTTCCCGGCCCAATTTGTCCCGGACATTGTTGATGAGGCCATGGGGGATGACATCGGCATTTTTCAAAATCATCTTATCTGCATTGTCATAGCGGGCATCCCCGGACTGGCAGAATATAGGCACAGGCTTATAATCTGGAGTCAAGCCAAACTCCCGGACGATAGTTTCCGCCATAGTTTCCCGCCGCGCAGCTGCGGCAGCTGCCAGCACCGCCTGGCTGATGCCGTAGTAGAGGGCCTGGTGTCTGGGAAACCCAGCTTGAGCGCACCAGGCATAGAAGTCAGCCATGGTTTGGCGAAAGCCAGTGAGTTCCCGGCCCAGGAAAAACTCTCTCAGCATGGGGGTGACTTTCTCGGCATAGGTTCCCGCCACAAACAGGGGATCTCTCCCTCCGGCTCCAGAATACTGAACGGCGGCGCAGTCCCCATGCACCCACAGTCCGTCCGCCAGCTCCAGCATGATGGCAAGGCTTTCTCCCCGCTGGCGAATTGCTTTAAAGCCCGGAGTAACTGCCGCTCCCCTATAGGTAAAGCCGTCACTTTCGGCGCCGGCCTTAATGGCCCGCTGGTCGTCAAAGAAGAATCCTGTTAATCCTGGCACTGTTAATATGTCTTTTATTTTCATTTTCTTGCCCCCTGAGGTCTGCCTACAAGCATACCCTTTCCGATTGCGTAAATATCGTCGATGACCATTTGAAAACTGGGCTGACGCCCTTCCTGGCGGCCACGCTCCTCTAATTTCTGGCGATGATATTCCCTGATCTCTTCGGTGAAAGGCAGGTTGCCGGCGTCCAGCAAGCGCACCGCCCCTTGGCTGTCCCTAGCAGGCAGCAGCCGTCCCGCGTTATAGCGGCTGGGGGCAAAGGGCACATCCAGGACCCCTGCGGCAAAGGCCCGCACTGTTCCCACAGCCCAGTCCCCTTCGCCCATGGTGCGGACAGTATCCAGCAGGCAGCGGGTTTCAGCCAGGATAATCTGCTTTTCCGCCTCAACTTCCGGAGTGATGGGCACAGGCTGGCCCCAGAGCATATTGATGATTTGCTTGGTAGCCATGATGCCCTGGCCGTTGGCTTCTTTAGTGGGAATGCCATAGGCCTCATGGGGTGTCTTGGTAATGATCTTTGTCGCTCCCGACAGGGCAGCCACAGCGGCTCCCAGGCCAATGACGCCAAAAGATTTAGCCTCATCTTGGGGGAATCCCCCCATCCACTGATGGAACACTGTGGAAATCTGCACCTGGTAGCCGTCCTTTTCCAGATACTCCTGGGACAGTTCCTTGAGGGTGAGGATGGCGGCAATGTCCTGAGCAAAGTTGCCGCACTGGCCGTAACCCAAAGTGAGGAACTTAACGCCCTGTTCGGCAGCCAGCAGGCCCTCCAGGATGGCCACTGCATGGGAGACTGCAGGCGGCACCAGGGTGCCCGTCAGGGGCCCGAAAGGCTCCCGGTTTATCTCCACTCCCTGTTCATAATACCAGCCCACCAGACGGTCCACGTACTGCCAATATTTAATGGTGGCTTCCAGGGACACATCCTTGGCATAGGGAATATTGTAGGAGATGCCGCCGCCCTCGAAATCTGTATACCCTCCGGCCAGGGAAATCTCCGCAAGCAGCCGGGCATCGGGGGTGCCGTGCCTAAGCTGGGCAGGAACGGATACAGATTCGATAATCTTGCGGCAGGCCCCCACCCCGTGGTTGACTGCCGGAAAGCCGTTGAGCATTGAGCGGCCGGTGGCCATGCTCTCTTCAATGCCCTTCTGGGCTTCCTCGTATTTATTCAGGCGGGTATAGCTGTCGATGGTGGTGGGCAGACAGTCTGCGCCGGAATCTTCCAAGTAACGCAAAAGCTCAATATGGTTTTCTATAAGGGGCACGCCGGCCCGGGGCTGCACCAGCGTCCGCTTCTGCCTAATAGCAGCAGCCAGGACACTGGATAATCTCTTTGTCTCCGGCATGGCCTTGTGATACTTTACAGCATTTTCTAAATCTACTTCTTTGCCTGTGGGCCAGGTTTGCAGGACCTTTTCCCGCATGGCAAACAGTTCATCAGTTGTCCAGCGTTTGTTTGCAACGTCCATTTCCGTCCTCCTTACAAGGTAGCAAGGCTGTCAGCCAGCATTCTGCTCGCCAGTCTTGGCTGGTCGCCTGCCAGCAGCCCTGCAGCAGCCATTATATATTTGCTATCCAGCATCAGTCTTGGATTTTCCGGCAGCAGCCCCTCATTGCCCATTGCCAGTATGCCCCTGGGCTCAGGGCTGTTGACCATAACGCCGCCAATGCCAATCACTGTCTTTATAGCCCGCAGATCCTTGCCGGTGAGCACATCCACAGCGCCGGTGGGAGAATAGATCCGCTCCACCGTGCCGGCGTGACGCAACAGCGAAATCCTCACGGCAGCCCGGGCTAAATTCATCTCCAGCCCCTCCAGGCCGGGGCTGACCAGGCGGCCGGGACTGGCCAGGATTTTTTCCAGCTCCTGCCGCCACTGTTCTTCCTGGGGGGCCTGGGCCAGGATATTTTCCAGACCCGCCTGCTCCACCAGGCTGGACAGGCTGTAGCGCATGCCTATATCCGCCTCCACTGTGCGCATATCCCAGGGAGGCTCAAGGCCCTTGCGCATCATGCCCGTTGGCACTTCTACGCCGCCATAGCTATAGACATCAGTAGTTGCCCCGCCAACATCCACCATCAGCAGCTGGCCAATTTCCTGAGCCAGCAGCTTGCCTGCAGCAAGAACGGCAGCAGGCGTAGGAATCAGGGGAGCGGCCAGGCTGCGGCTGAGAGTTTCCATGCCTTTGGCCCTGACAATGTGGCGCAAGAATAAGTTCCGGATGGATCCCCTAGCTGGTTCAATGTCCAGTTTATTCAGTTCCGGCATGACATTGCCGGTGATTTCCACGCTGAATCCTGCTGCTTCCAAAATTTCCGCCGCCTCGTGGACGGCATTTCTGCTCCCCGCCAGCACCACCGGCAGGGGCTTTACTTTTGCCGCCAAGGCCTGGGCATTTTCCAGAAGAAACCTAGTGTTGCCCCCATCAGTTCCCCCCGCCAGCAGGAGGATATCGGGGCGGAGACTTTCGATCTCCTTGATATCATCGCGATTTAGATTATAGCCGTAGACCCGCAGCACCTTGGCCCCGGCCCCCAGCACAGCCAGCTTAGCTGCCTGGCCCGTAAGCTCCGGCACCAGCCCGCAGGCAATCATCGCCAAGCCGCCGGCGGCGCTGCTGCAAGCATATATTTTATCTTCCTTCTTACCCGCCTGGGTTCGGACCTCCGACAGAGCGGCGTTAAATCCCTGCATTATGTCTGTACTTACCGTGGTCGGCGCTGAAGCCCGGGCAACCACGCTGCCTGTGTCATCCACAGCTGTAAGCTTGGTCCAGGTGCTGCCAACATCAGCCAGCAAATACAGTGCCAATCAGCTCACTCCCAAATCCTGCTTGAGCAGGGCAATGGCCTCATCGGGCATGGTCCCCGGGGGGAAGACCCTGTCAAAACCCATGGCGAGAAACTTGTCCCTCACGGGCTCCCATTTTTGCTTGCCTACTACCAGGTTTCCCCCCACATAAAGGAGGATATCGCCGATGCCCGCTTCAATGCACATTTCCCTTAAGCCCCGGCAGTCGATTTCACCGTGGCCGTACAGGGAAGAAACCAGGATAGCCCCGGCATCTGTTTCTATGGCAGCTTGCACAAACTCTTTTTGGGTGGTAAGCACACCCAGGTTGATTACCTTAAATCCCGCCTCGGTAAAGGCATATTCCAGAATTCTGTTCCCAATGGCATGGACGTCAGAGCCGATTACTCCCAATACTATTGTGGCCAATTTTGTGTCTCCTTCCTAGAACAATACTCTGTATGCTTTAATGTCATACCCCAGCAGACGCCCGCCGATTTGCTCAAAATTACTGGGCTCTCCACTGACGAAGAACCGCTGCCAGCCCCCTTTCTCTGCATTGAGCAATCCTTTTTTCTGCAAAGTCTCTCTTGCCGCCAGGGCAGTATATTGAGCAGAATTGACCAAGGCCACCTGTGCCCCCATGACCGTCGCCAGCACATGTTCCATAAGGGGATAGTGAGTACAACCCAGGATTAAGGTGTCAATTCCTTTTTGACCCAGGGGCTCCAGGTAGCTCTGGGCAATTTTGTATGCCTCTGGTGTATCAATGAGCTGGTTCTCCACCAAGAGCACCAAGAGAGGGCAGGCCTTATCAAAGACTTGCGCCCCCTTATCCATTGCCAGGATGGCATTGGGATAAGCCTTGCTGGCGATGGTGGCTTCAGTGCCAATGACGCCAATGCGCCGAGTCCGGCTCTTGTCCAGAGCCGCCTGGGCGCCGGGCTCCAGCACCCCCAGCACCGGAAAAGAAAACCTGTCCTGGTAATGGCTGAGTCCCACTGCTGTAGCAGTGTTGCAGGCCACAATCATCAGCTTAATATCCTGAGTAGAAGCTAAAAATTCGATTATTTCTGTAGCGTAAATGCGAACCTCTTCCGGCTTCTTGGGACCATAGGGCATGCGGGCGGTATCGCCGAAATACACGATATTCTCCCCGGGCAGCAGCCGGTTGAGCTCCCGGACCAGGGTCAGCCCCCCCACTCCGGAATCAAGCAGGCCAATGGCTTTTTTCCTCTCTTCCATATGTATGACCTCCCTAACCATAATTGGACCTATGGACAGTACCAATATAGCACAATTATCTTCTTTATACTATAGGATTCTCCAGCTGTGTAAGATAAATTTATGCGCCTGTAACCCCTTGGAAACAATACTCATTTTGCAGCTGTAAAGCGGGAACGGGTTGTGTAAACAGCAAATAACACAGGCGCTGCCTGTGTTATTTGGATTTATTGCGCTGATAATACCCGCCCATGGTCTTGCGGGCATCCATTACAATGGTAAAAGAATGACCATCATGTTCGTTGACCAGGTCCATCAGCTTGGGCATCAGTTTGCGTTCCATGATAACGGTCAAAATGTCCTTGGGGCCGTCTTTGCCCCAGCCTTCGGCGACAGTGACCCCAAAGCCGTTTTCCCGCAGCAGATTGATCAGGCTGTCGCTGTTTGCCTCCACTACCACTTCCGCCCCAACATAGCCCAAGGCCATTCTCTCTTCCAAGGCAATGCCCAGGATATTGCCGATGGCAAAGCCAAGAGCGTATACCAGCAGGTATTCCCAGCGGTCCAGTTGGTTGACAACTCGGCCCAGGGCAAGCACATAGATAATTACTTCAAAAAAGCCAATAAACGCTGAAGGCAACCGCCGTCCCTTGACCAGCATAAGCATCCGCAGCGTCCCCAAGGATACGTCCGCCACTCTTGCAAAGAAAATAAAGATTCCGGTTAAGATTATATCTCTCACTCTGATTCCTCCCTCAAAGAAAGTTCCTCTCTTATTGTATTCAGCTTTTGCGTTCTTTACCAGACTAAGATAAATGTCTTAGCGCATAAATAATCCGCAGCAGTTTTTCTGGGGCTGCGGATGAATTTTGCCTTTAGTCCTGTTTTTTGCAAGCCGGCTTCATCAAGACATACAAAGATTCCAGTGAATTTTTCAAGGCCTCAATTTCATCAGGGGACAGATGGCTCAGGATTTCATTGAGATAGCGCTTGCGGTTCTCCATTACTTCCCGAATCATCTGATGCCCTTTTTCCTGCATGTGCAGCCTGACAACCCGGCGATCGCTGCTGTCCCTCTCCCGCATAACCAGTCCGTCCCGTTCCATTCGGTCAATGAGATCAGTAGCTGTGCTGCTGGCAAGGAACAATTTGTTGCCTAAATCGCCGATGGTCATATCCCCATTGTCTCTTAACACCAGCAAAGCGTTAAACTGGGGGATTGTGATGTCAAATTCGTTAAGTATTTCCCTGCCCCGGCACTTGATGACGAAACTGACCCGCCGAATTAACTTGTCTATCTCTGCCACGTAGGGATCATAAGTGACTGTATCCACACCGCACCTCCAGGAATTATTTCATTAAGCGAAAATACCCATACTCAAAGGATATCATAGATTTGCTTGCAGTCAAGGGAAACTGCCATAGAATGGGTATATGTGTTTATTAATGGAAGGACTTATCGGTATCCCCCTGGGAGGCATTTAGAACTGCCCGGGCGGCTTCAGCCGCTAATCCCTGGCCCCGGGCAAATTTCTCCAGGACGTCTCTGCATTCTTTGCTGCCCGCAGCCGCCAAGACAAGATTGCGCCTAAGGACATTGCTCCCCCGCCAGAGGGCGGCAGTGTTTTGGAAGAAGGCTTTAAATTCCGCTGCCGGCATGTTGAGCAACTCGCGCAAATCCGGCCAGTTGCCTTCCGCCTCCCCGGAAAGATTGTGGGGACAGGCAAGCTGGCAAAAATCACAGCCGTAGATTAGCCCATGCCTGCTGAGGGCGGTGCATTGATCCGGAGCAAGAGGCTTTTTAGTGGTAAGCCAGTAAGCCATGCAGCGGTCATAGTCATAGTCATTGGCTCCTCCGTAAGCCTTGGTGGGACAGGCCCGCAGGCAAAGGTCACAGTCAGCGCATTGGCAGGCCAAAGGTGTATCAGGGGGCAGCTCCAGGTTGGTGATAATTAAGCCCAGCCAGACAAAAGAACCCACCCCGGGAACAATGATAAAGTTGTTCTTCCCCTGCCAGCCCACACCTGCTCTTAAAGCATACAGGCGTTCACAGCCTGGACCGCTGTCAACCTGGACTGTGTACTTAGTTCCCGGCTGCAGCTCAAGAAGATATTCTCCCAACCGGGAAAGCTTGTCTGCCACAAAATGATGATAGTCCGGCTCCCCGGCAAAAGGCGACAGATACCCCTTGCCCTTTGCGGGAGAAAAGGGCCTCCGGGAGTAGCGGGCAAAATAGGGAACAGCCCCTGCCAGCACCGACCGGGCCCCTGGCAGCCAAGACTGAGGAGAACATCTGTATTCAGGCTCCCAGGGCACGTAGGGCGGCTGGGGACGGCTGGATAAGCGCCTGAGCATTTCCCCGTCGGGAGCCGCGGGAGCAATTCCCAGGGCGCAAAAACCAAGTCTCGCCGCTTTTGTCTTAATCAGTTGAGGAATGTCAGGCTGGCTGGTCCTGGGCAAGTTGTTTGAGATGTTGCCCCAACTCCTTTAAGGCTTGCAGCATGGCGGAAATCTCGGTTGCCGTCAGCTGCTGCAAATCTGATAATTCGTTGACAGAACTTGTCCCGGCAGAAAATTCCTCTGAACCCCGCTGAATGCCAGCAAGAATTCTTTCGATATCCAGAATGGACTGGGCGCTGTCATCAGCCAGAGTCTTAATCTCCTCAGCCACAACGGCAAAGCCCCGGCCCTGTTCACCAACCCGGGCGGCCTCAATGGCTGAGTTAAGGCCAATGATTTTACTGCGCTTGGCGATTCGCGTAATCGAATCCAGGATTCTGCCGGTGCGCTCCAGGTCGCCGGCAATGCCGGCAGAGGTTGAGGTTAATTGCGCCCCAACCTGGGACAATTTCTCGGAATAGTCGTTTAGAAGACTAAGCTGTTTGAGAATTTTATCTATGCTTGCGCTCAGCTGAGCAGAGGCCGCCAAAAAACCGGTGTTGGTTCCTGAACTGGATTTATCCTTTCCTGCCCCCAGCAGAAGATAAGCTGCTTGGGCCGGCACCACCATAACCTGTTGATCCCGCAGATCGCCGATACAGTCGATGACCATGCCAGCAGGTTTCTCTGCCATTGCCTGGGCATAATCCCCATAAACCGGAAAGGGAAATGCCCCCCCCAATTCCGGCCCCGCCGCCCATAGAATCTGGGCTGTCAGTTGTCGGGACAAACTTTCCACCTGCCCGGGGTCATCAGCATAAATTCCAATCCTCATAAAGCCTCTCCCCTTCCATT
>DIPE01000079.1:16173-16564 GCA_002427015.1 Firmicutes bacterium UBA5496
CTCCCCTTCCATCCCTTAAGATTATAATAAATGTCTATTCTCTTCCCGGCCTGCCCAGTTTGGCGATGGCTTCGCCATAAATCTCTGCCAACTTGACCAGGTGCGAAACGGAAATATATTCGTCGGGTTGATGGGCTACTTCCTTCTGACCTGGAAAGACAGGGCCAAAAGCTACAGCATTCTCCAGGGCCCTGGCATAGGTGCCGCCGCCGATGGAAATAAGCTTAGCTTCTTCGCCGGTATGCTTCTCATATACCCGCTGCAGAATCTGAATGAGCTGGGAATCCCCAGCCACATGCAGTGGCCCCTTGCCGCCGTGGGAAACCAGGGTGACTTCAGCAGGCAAACCCGCAGTGAGGCGTTCAAGAATCTGTTCTTGGGTAAAGCTCAC
>DIPE01000079.1:16695-23485 GCA_002427015.1 Firmicutes bacterium UBA5496
AGGGGGCCGGAAACGGAGTCTTTTACTTCAATATTCAAGCCGCGGCCATCATGGCTGAAACCAATATGTTCATAAAGATCGTTGATAATGCCCTGTTCAAATCCCAGATGGTTAAGCATGGCTAAGGCATAGCTGATGGCGTTGACGCCAGTCTCGGGGGTGCTGCCGTGAGCGGATACACCCTTAAAAACCATGGTAATCCCCGTCTCATCCCGTTCCAGATCCATCTTGGCGCCGATCTTAGCCGCCGTCTTTACCAGCAGCCCTTCATCTTCGATGCCCCTCAGTTTGACCCAGCAGCGGTCGGGAACCATATTGGGACGGTTGCCTCCATGAATATCCACAAGTTCAATGCCCTTGGGACATTGCAGGGCGCCGGACAGCTCCACCATGAGAATGCCTTTTTCGCTGTTGATTACAGGGAATTCCGCATCAGGGGTAAAGCCAATCTCGGGCTTGCCTGCTATGGGCAAATAATGATGCATGCAATCCCAGCCGCTTTCTTCATCGCAGCCCAGGATTATGCGGATGCGGCGCTGAGGCTGCCAGCCGGAATCCCTCAAAGCGGCCATTCCATAGAGCGCTGCCATGGTCGGTCCCTTATCATCGATAGCGCCCCGCCCAAACAACTTGCCATCGATGATTTCCCCGCCAAAGGGATCAACACTCCAGCCCTCGCCGGCGGGAACAACATCCAGGTGGCACAGGACTCCTAAGGTTTCAGGACCGTCGCCAAACTCAATGTGGCCGGCATAGCCGGAAAAATTCTCTGTTTTAAAGCCCAGCTCTCTGCCCTTGGCCAAGACATACTCCAGGGCGCAGGCGACTTCCTCGCCAAAGGGTTTGCCTTCCCCAGCAGAAGCATTTTTGACACTGGCAATGCGCACTATTTCCTGGGTAGCCTCAATCAGCTCATCCCGATTGCCGATAATCATCATTACACCTCCAAAAAAATTCCAAATTATTTATCTCCAAATCTGCGCTCGCTGCCTGCCCGCAGCGCTTTAATATTGACCTTATGCCTGTACATGCCAATGAGCAGCAGCAAGACGCCCAGCCCCTTAAACCAAAGGCTGACATCTGTGACCAGCAACAAAATAGCCATGGTCAGAATAAAGTTCAAAGATCCCAGGGAAACATACTTAGTCATGAGCACGATAAATACCGCCGACAACAGGGCGCCAACAGCCAATTCCGGAAAAAGGAAGAGGTACGCGCCTACAGAAACGGCGATGCCCTTGCCCCCCCTGAATCCAACATATACAGACCAGTTGTGGCCAACTACAGCCGCCAGCACGGCGCAAAACAAGCCTGCTTCCGTTCCCAGCCAAGCGCGGGTGACCAATAGAGCCAGCAGGACTTTGCCCGCATCCATCAGGGCAACAATAACGCCTAAGCGTGGGCCCAAAACACGGTATGCATTGGTGCCGCCAATGTTGCCGCTGCCCTCGCTGGTAATATCCTTGCCCTTAAGCTGCCCAATTATATAAGCGGACGGAATTGCCCCCAGAAGGTAGCTGTATATGCTCACAAGCGCGTAGTGCATCTGATCTCCTCCAAATAAGTCTGCAGCAAATATACTATTCCCCGGCGGCTACGTAATAATAGAGCTGGCTGAATTCACGGTAGCCCAGAGGTTCCAGGATGGCCAACAACTTTCTGTCCGCCCGCACTACCACCGGGCTCTCTTGAGCAAGAAGGAGGTTGGTAACAGCTCCCCAGGCCTGTTCTGTCCAGTAGCTCTCCTCTTTGACCGGGACCCACTGAATTATTTCCTGCCAGGGGGACACCACCTGCTGACTGGAACAGGCGGCCACCAAGCCTCCCTCAGAATCCCGGACTTCATAGTCCCAGCCCCCCAAGGTATTGGGATCGGGAGCAGAGCTCACCGAAACCTCAAACCGCTTTTTCCAGGTACGGGTCAAGTTGCGGACGCAGAGAGAGGACTGGGTGAGCGCCCCCCCAGGAAACCAGCGCTGCAGCATATCCAGGGTATGGGGGCTGGCGGTATAAAAGCGGCAGAGGTCAAGCTCCGGCAGTTGAGCCAGCAGCGTCTCCAGCAGCATTTCATTTTCCAGCCTAAGCCAGATGCACTGGCGGTGGACGGCCAGCAGTCCTGCAGTCCAGGGGAATGAGCCCAAGCCATATACTGCGCTGGCGGGAGTCTCAATACAGGATTCCAGCACCCAGAGCAGTTCATAATTATCTAAAGGCGCCTCCATCAGGCATTGATGCAGTTCCCTGATTTGCGCCCGGCTAAGCTTTTCTGCCTGCACAGACTCACCTCTTTTGTAAATTCAGTATACCACAGAACAAAGGAATGGCCAGACAGTATATTTTTTCCCTGCCGGCGCCAAGCTAGTAAGGAACAAATACAAAAAAGGAGGCGCATACATGCAGGGCAACATGTCCCATAAGGAATTGCACTATTTGGAGGACTGCCTCAAGGCAGAGCAGCTGGCCATCCACAAATGCAATTTCTTTGGCTCTGAATCCCAGGACCGGGAAGTCTCAGAAATTTGTATGAATATGGCCAACAGGCATCAACAGCATTATAACACACTGCTGCAGCATTTACAGAACCGCAACAGGGGAATTCAATAGGAGGGAAAATGAAAATAAGCCCGGAAATTCGCTGGACAGCAAGCAATATTTTGGAAGAGGCAATATCCTGTCAAAAACACCTGACCAGTCTGTACAATTCCGCTGCCACCGAAGCCAGCACCACAGCAATCAGAGATGATTTTCGCAGCATTCTCATGGACACACATCAGCTCCATCAGGACCTGTTTACCGTCATGCAGCGCCGGGGCCTGTACATGCCCCAAACCGCTCCTACCCAGGAAATAGATCAGGCCTGGCAAAAATACAGTTCCCAGCAACAAACATATTAAAAAAAGGGGGTGCCCCGGGGCCCGGGGCACCCCCTTTTGCATTTAGCTAGATTTCCTCAAAAAAGTCTTTGCTTACGCCACATTCAGGACATACCCAGTCCTCGGGCAGATCTTCAAAGGCGATTCCATCCTCAAGGTCTGGATCATATACGTACTCACATACTGTACAGCGCCATTTGCTCATTTACACACCCCCTCCTCTAAAAAATTCCTCCCTGAGTTAATGAAGATTATACCAATACATTTGGATTTTTACAACAAGAATTTCACTGCCCTTTATATGTCTTGGTCTCAATTCCCTCAACGGCCTGGGCCACTAATTCCTCAATATCCAGGTTTGCTTCCGCTTCTGCGGCCTGGACCAAGGTGGGCCGTGTCTTGGGATGAGGAGAGACAAAGAGAGTGCAGCAGTCCTGAAAAGGCTCAATTGAAGTATCATAAGTGCCAATTCTTCGGGCTATATCCATGATTTCCACCTTGTCCAGGGCCACCACCGGGCGCAGCACCGGCAGAGAGACTGCCGAATTAATGGTCAGCATGCTTTCCAGAGTCTGGCTGGCAACCTGCCCTACACTTTCGCCGGTGATCAGGGCCAAAGCCCCCCGGCGGCGGGCCAGTTCTTCCGCCACCCGGAACATGAAGCGGCGCATGATAGTAATGGTCAGGTCTTCAGGCACATTTTCCATGAGGCTGCGCTGCACTGGGGTAAAATTGACCACATGCAGATTGACCGGCGCCCACTCAGCCAGGATAGCGGCCAGCTTCTCCACCTTGCCCAGGGCCCGGGGAGAGGTAAAGGGGGGAGTGTCAAAGTACACCGCCTCCAGGGATATCCCCCGTTTCATGGCCATCCAGCCCGCCACGGGACTGTCAATGCCGCCAGAGAGCAGGAGCACCCCTCTGCCAGTAACCCCTACCGGCAGGCCGCCGGAACCGGGAAACACCCGGGAAAAGACATAGGCCCCATCCGGTCGGACCTCTACATTGACAACCCGCTGGGGCGTGTGGAGATCGACTTTCAGCCCGGGGCATGAGTCCAGCAATAAGCCGCCTAACTCCCGGTTAATTTCCATGGAGTTCAGCTCAAAGCTTTTGAGAGAGCGGCGGGCGGCCACCTTAAAGGTTTCCGGCTGTCCATCGGCCAACAGCTCATTTAAAGCGGCGGCGCCAATGGCCTCCATATTCAACTGGGTCTGCACCACCGGACTAAAAGAAACCAAACCAAAAACCCTTCCCAGGGCAGGGATAACTAGGCCTAAATTGCAGCCAGCAGGCAAATCCACAAAGATCCGGCCGTAGGGAGTGCTGACCCGGAAACCCGGACCAAGGGGGCTTAGGGCCCGCCGCACATTGGCGGCCAAGGCTCTGATAAAAAATGCCCGGTTCTTGCCCTTCAGTCCCACTTCGCCAAAGCGCAGCAACATTTTATTGTATGTCATCGGGTCCTCCTTCCCCGCACAAAGGCCAATTCCGCCAAAACCTGCTTGATTCTGTGCAAAGCGTATTCAATTTCCGCCTCAGTGTTAAGGGCGGAAAAACTAAAGCGCAGCAAGCCTTCAGCCGTCTTTTTGTCTAAATCCATTGCTTCTGCCACGTGGCTGAGCTGCCCCTTCTTGCCGGAACAGGCCGCCCCCGTGGATACATACACGCCATAGGCCGACAGGGCCTGAAGCAGCACCTCCCCCCGGAAGCCGGGGAAAGAAACCGCAACTATGTGAGGCGCAGCGTCGGCAGGGGAAATTACCTTGCAGGACAAGCCTTGGAGGCCTTTAAGAAATTGGCTCCGCAGCCTGGCCACATGGGTCAGGTTTCCCGCCAGATTTTCTGTGAGCTCAAGGGCCGCCTGGCCAAAGCCAATAATCCCCAGGACATTTTCCGTGCCCGAGCGCAAACCGCCTTCCTGGCCGCCTCCCCAGAGAAGGGGAAGCAACAAATCCCGCCTGTCTGCATACAGCGCCCCTGAACCCTTGGGACCGTGGATTTTATGGGCGCTGACTGAAGCCAGATTGATTCCCAGTTCCGCAGGGTGAAAGGGGATTTTCCCCAGAGCCTGGACTGCGTCTGCATGAATGCATGCCCCGGGCTGCCTGGATTTCACCAGGCTGACTATATCCTTAAGGGGCTGGATGGCGCCGGTTTCATTATTGACAGCCATTATGCTCACCAGCTGCACCGGCTGGGCCAGGGCTTCTTCCAGGGCCCTAATTTGCACCTTGCCCTGAGCATCTACCGGCAGGCGCAGCACCTCCCACCCCTGTTGCTCCAAATCCTTAAAAACTTCCAATACTGACGGATGTTCAATACTGGAGGTCACAATCCGGCCTCGCCGCGGAGACCGGGCCAGAAAACCCTTTATGGCTAAATTATTGGCCTCAGTTCCCCCGGAAGTAAAAACCAGGCTGGCCGGGGATACCCCCAGCAGCCGGGCCGCATTTGCTCTGGCTGCATCCAGCATTTTTTCCGCTTCCACACCCAGGCCGTGAAGGGATGAGGGATTGGCATAGAAAGACATAGCCGCGGTCATGGCTGTAATCACTTGGGGACTTAAGGGCGTAGTTGCTGCATTGTCTAGATAAACCTGTTCCATATAATTCGCTCCATCTTTTTTTCCATACTACCATATATTGCCCCTATTCTCTACTGCAAATCCTCAAAACCCCGGGCCAGTTCCTGAGCAGAAATCTTGCCGGCCCAAAATTTAGCCAGCAAAAGAGCGGCCTGACTCCTTAATTCCTGCTCCCGGCGGCGCCCGGCTGCATCTACGGCCCGGCAGGGAATGCCCCGCTTCCCCGCCTCTTGCAGCAGCAAGACATACCAAGAGGGAAACATGCTCCAATCCGGCCGGGGTTCATCCCAGGCTGAAGCCGCCCACAGGGGCTGAGCCAGCTGAGTCCCCTGCTCCCTGGCCAAAAATTCTGCCGTCAACGCCGCCGCCCGGCTGTGATCATCTCCCTTGTAGCGCAGCTGGCGAAATTGGACCAGGCTTACGCCTGATATGGGCAGATAGCGAGAAGGGCCTGCACTGGGCAGCGGCAGCAGCACCGCTCCTTCCTGAGGATATTTACCTGCCAGCCAAGTCATAAAAGCCGGCGCCGCCCCGCCGATTACGCCATTGCCCTCGGTAATATGGAGATACCTGCCCTCCCCGGAAGCCAGCCCTTCCTGGAGGAGCAATTCCAGCCCGGCAAAGACCTGGTGCAGTTCCTGGCCCCCCCACAGGCCCCAGCCGCAGCCTGTGGAGGCCAGCAGGGCCTGGGCAGCAAATTCACCTTCCCAGTCGTTGGCCTCCAAATGCAGCCCCTTGCTTTGCAGCCACTGACCCAGTTGAGGCCAATCCCAGGAGGAAACAACCAGCTGCGCCAGCTCTTCATCCCTTAAATTAATGTTGCTTCCAAGGGCCAAAAGACCCATGGGCCAAAGCCAGCGGGACCAAGCCCAGATTTTCCCCTCATGGGCCGCCAGCCGTTTCCCCGCCTCCGTTAACAGTTCTTCATTCAACCATGTATCTGCAGGAATCTGAAGTGCATGGTCTCGGCGGGCAATTCCCTGCCAGTCAGCAAAAATATCCGGGGGGTTGCCGTCCCGCAAAGCCCGTGTCAGTTCTTCCTCAGCTTCAGCCCACTTAAGCCACCTGATCCGCACATCGATGCCGGGGTTATTCCCGCAGAATTCCTGGGCCAGCTTTTCCACCCCCGGCCGGTACAGCCCAAGAGGATCCATAGCCATAGGCGGTTCCACATCCCAGTACTCAACTATGTATATCCGTTGGGGGTCTAAAGGAGCTGCTGGATTTATACTCTGAGGCTGAGGACCGGAACAGCTGATAAAAAGAGAAGCAGAAAGCAGCAAAGCCGTTATTTTGGTGGCCATTCTTTACCCTCCCCGCGATTAATCAG
>DIPE01000048.1:0-3143 GCA_002427015.1 Firmicutes bacterium UBA5496
GAGCCATCGTCGAAAACATATTCACCATCGCCGCCGGCGTACAGGTAGCCGCGCACATAGACAATGCCAATGGTTACATCCCCTGTATCATAGCCGAAGCCGGCCTGGGCCTTGATGAAGCTCTGGTCAATATCCGAAGAACGGATGCCGAGGCCAAACCATGCCACAGAGCCATATACATTTGTGCTAAGGGCATCAGGATATCCCAGCCTCAGTTCCCAATAGCTGGGGCACATATCAAAGCCGATGTCGCCGCTGACCGTAAATCCGTACATGCCGGCATCATAAAGACTGAGGCTGAATTTAAACAGCCGCTGGGGATGATAATAGCCCAGATGGGCCTCGCCCATGAGCTTCAGGCCGGCGCCATCGGTACTAACAAAATCGTCCAGGGAATCAGGTCCGTAAAAGTAGCCGCCCATCTCAACACAAGGACCCTTTTCAACAACCAAGTAGAGGTTTCTTACTTCGCCAAGATTGAAACCCCCATACCCCATGTACAAGCAGGCGGACATGGCCATAAAGTAATTGCTCTCGGCAGATTTGCTTACCGCCATGGTGTCGATGGCTTGGAAGAGTCCCGTTTTTTCCTTGGGAAAATTAAAGGTGCCGTCGGGATTCTTAGGCATATCCAAGTTGTAGCCAATCACGCCTGTGATGTCATTGAGTTCGCCAAACACCAGGGGAATTCCCGGCGGCCGGGGCAAGCTGGAGTTTTCGCGGCCGTAAAAAATGGCTATGGCAAAGAAGGAGCGCTCTTTCTGCCTGTCGTAGCCAATGCGGGTATTGACCTGCAAGGGCATTCCAGTAAAAGCATCCAAGCCGCCATTAAAGACCATCTCCAGCCCCTGGGTCTCATATTCCACAATCCCGTCGCCGCTGTCTGCAAGCTTTGGTGTCCCCACGCCTTCAAATTGGGCAAAATCCTCAAAGTCTAAATCGATTAGGGATTTTGTCTCGGTATATTCAACTGCGGGATTCGCAAAGGCATTGGCAATGACAATCCGGTCTGTATCTTGGTTGGCGTCCAGGGACAAATTGTCGGAAAGCTGCATGCCTCCCCACAGGGTCATGGAGGTATCATAAGCAGGGCCGGAATAATTGGCGTTGGTAATTTGCGTGTCTGTCTTGCAGGTAATTACAGATAGGGCCCGCACTTCCATGGGGAACTTGTGAAAGTCCACTGAGTAGGGCTTGTCAAAGAGCGCACGGCCATATGGACTCTGGGGGTCCTCCTGCTCCAGCTTGCTCCAATCTGCCGGGAGCAAAAGATCGTTAAACTGGATATCTTCGAAAGCGATGCTGTTTGCAAAGGCAAAATCCAGCGTCCCATCCACATGCAGGCCCAGGGGATCCAAGTATCCGTTGAGCACTTTTACCTTGACCATGCCCTTGCCGCTGGGATCCATCTTTTCAGTTTCAGCGACAGTGCACACCAGCTTTTGCACTTTTTCATCGGTGTAGAGTTTGACCTGGAGCCTGCTGTTGAACAAGGGGACGGCCAATTCGCCGGCAATCTGAAGATTGGTCTTGTTGTTATACAGATCTATTGCCACGTTTTTGACGGTTACATCCGTAAAGCCGCCCAGGGCATCCCCGAAACTGGCGGGCACGCCCTCAGGGGTGTAGGCCTGGTTTTGATAAAAGAAGCCGTTCCTGTCATACAGGAGCTCTCCCGCTGTCAAGTTAAAGCGGATGCGCTGGCCCTGCTTGTTCTTGATATAATCCGGCGGCAGGGATACATTTCCCTTTTTAACGACGATGCCCATCCAGGAAGGAATTTGGGTATCTTCTGGGCTTTCGCCGGCATAAGCTGCGGTTTTTGAAAGGTCTAGAGCCACTTTGTCCGGGGTGGCGCCGATCGCATCCACATGCTCGTCACCCAGGAAGCCAAAGGAATAGGGTTTTTCGCCTATGCATACAGGTGTCATGCTGGTGTCCTGAAGCAGGAAGCCATTGCCGTCCCAATTGTTTACTGAAAAGGGAAGGGAAGAAACTGTGGTCAAAGCCCCGGGCTTTTCCGGAGCTACCAGCAGGGAATTGTTTTGCGCCAAGCCCGCGTAGTAATTGAGCCCGTTATTGAGAACAGAAATGTCTGCGGCGCTAAGCGAACCGGGTTTTACAGCCCAGCGCGCCAGTGTATCTATCTGCTTAGCGTTAATCTGGATTAGGGAAGATTGTTTCGGGTCTTTGGGCGCCTCGTCTTTAAAGGTCAGGAAGGGAGTAAGCACTTTGCCGGCAAGAGAGCTTTTGGCAGCGTCTACACCGCCGGCGCGGTAGGCCAGGGCGCCGCTTGTGGCTTTGATTCCCAGCCCGGCGGGAATGACTGGGCGCATATATTGCTCGCCGTTGAGAGCAAGGTCTCCGCTTAAGCGCCCCTGGGCGTCAAATCCCAGCAGGGTAAACTTGAATTCCAGACCCTTGTTGTCCATAGTTTCCAGTCCCATGTTCGTTTCCGCTGTGCCTTCATGGAGGTTGATAAAACAGTTTCCCACAAGTGTCGGCACGGCAATCCCGCCCGGTTTGTTCAGCACAGGCACACCCGTATAATTTACCTGATTCAGATTCAAGGTTATTTTGGAAACCCCGGTGAAAGTCAGGTTTTCATAGTGGAAGACCGGGATATCTAAAATGAAAATTATGCCTCCCGGATTGATCTGGCTCTCTTCAAAAGCCAGGATGCTCATGTCGCCCATTATATTGCCGGCATCCCCTATAACGTAACCCGTGGCCAGGGATTTCCCGGTAGCGGCATTGAGGCTGACGGATTTAAGGTAAACGCCCGTGTTCCCTAGGGCAATCGGTTCTTTGCTTTCGGCAGTGCCTTCCGTAATTACTCCATTGCTGTATTTTTTCACGTGCACAGTTACCGGGATTTCGTAACCGCCCTCAATATTCAGGACTCCCTCGCCCTTTGCTTCCCGCAAATTGGTAATCTTGATTTGACTAATGGTAAACCCGTTGAGAGTCATAGTCTCCCAGATCAGATCAGGGGGGTTGATTACCGGAGGGTTGATTACCGGGGGGTTGATTATCGGCAGAACCTGGACAGTTGAGTCGCCCCGGGATATTGAATCCTCGGACGCCGCCAAAACAATATCATTGTCATCTGCCGGCAGCAGGGCGCATGTGGCTGGATTCTG
>DIPE01000048.1:3343-4495 GCA_002427015.1 Firmicutes bacterium UBA5496
TTTAGGCAGGATACGGGTATCGGCAACGGTCACATGCAGAGGCTGGGAAAAGTCCGACATAAAGCCGGCTGTATCCACCACCCGAATCACATACCAGTTTTCTGAGGTCAGGTTGACGTTGGGGTCGGTGTAGGAGAGCTGGTCACATGGCAGCAGGGCGCTGGCCTGGTAATATGGCCCCGATTCTTCATTGCTGCGATAGAGGATATAACCAGCCACATATTCCTGGCTCTCCAGGATACTTAGATTGGGATCTTTAGCCGCATTCCAGGAAATTACAGCTTCGCCGTCAACTGCTTTAAATTTTAAACCGGTTACCGCCGGGAAGGGTTGACCCTTTCTGGTAAATACAGATACGGGGTCGGGCCTGTCGGAACCTAGATTATCGTCATTAAAAGCTTGCACAGTATAGAGATAGGTCTCCCCGAAGACTGCAGTCTCATCGAAGAAGCTCATCTCCCCCGTGGAATCCTGGCCCTGAGGGATGTTTATTTCCCCCATAGGGGTCCAGAGGACGTTTAGAGCCGTTGATAAATCCAGGGCGCCATATGGAGCCACAGCCAGAACGCCGTGTTTTTCCACGATTTCCGAATACATATCCAGTTTTTCGGCAACATCCGCTTTTTCAATGCTTTGGCGGATTATGGTTGGAGTCTTGAGTTTAAGTGTATTCAGCTTCCCTGTGAGTGCATACATCTGTTTGCTGGTTGCCGCAGGTTTAGCAGCGTCTTGGCCCGGCAGTTTGAGGCCGGATGACAATTTTAATTTGCTGGGTTCGGCAAAATAAATATTGCTCACTACCTTCGGGCTGAACAAATTATTAAATAAGCTGGGCGCCACCGCCTCCACGGAAATCAAATCCGCCGGGGTGATTCTGGGCACAGTGTGCCTGTAGATGACATATTTAGAGGCATGAGGAACACCCATCCAGTTCACTTGATTTACTTCTTTTTTCGAGAAGGGAACCAGCATGGCCGGCGCCTGGGGGGGAGAGGTGGCTGGCACACGGAACCTGGCTGCAGCGCCAGAAGCAGATTCCACCCCCCAAGTGCTGACGGCAGTCACCTGGAAGTAATAGTAATGGGCGAAGGTTTGATCCACCTTCTCTGAATAACAGGGGTATTTCAGGTTATCGCCCACCATATGCCAGTC
>DIPE01000048.1:4693-6440 GCA_002427015.1 Firmicutes bacterium UBA5496
AGGGGTTCGCTGACCTCTTTGGGGACCAGGCAAATCATGTAGAGATATAATCTGCCCTCTTTTGTTTCCACCTTGTCGGCAATTTGATTAACCCCGACATTTTCCGCCACCAGTTTCCACTCAAAGCCCTGAATCAGTTCCTCCGCTGACATCTGGCCCAGGGCAGCCGCGGATGTATTGTCGGCATAGGTCCGATAAATTGAGTATCCGGAGACGCCTTCTCCCCCGTAATGGTACCAGGGAACACAGGCCGTGCCGTCAGGCAGGATATCGGAATTATCCAAAGCGATTAAGTCATGGATATCTTTGCCCTTGGGCAGGTTATTCATCGCCAGGGACAAAGATTTGGGGAGGGCAAGCCCTTGACGCACTGCCTGGGAGAAAGAAAAGCCGAGATAATTGGATTTGGCAGTCAGGGCATCCCCAGTACCCAGTTTGTTAAATCGACGATAAAAGCCTGGAGCAAGCAAATTCACATTCTCAAGCTTGTAAGGCTCCAAGGCTGCGGCTACTTTTTCCGGAAACGCGGGGGCTGTTTCCAGGGGGAAGCCGATGGTCTTGGATTCTGACCAGGGGCTTTCATTTCCCCAACTGTCCACTGCAGCTACCCAATACCGGTAATAACAACCCTTTTCTGCCGAATTGTCGAAATAGAGGACATCTATTTTTGCTTGTGTCCGGGGTTTCAGCAAGAATTTGCCGCCATTCCTGTTTTTGGCGATGAAGGGAGTCCGCGCTTCAGCATAAGGCTCAAATTTAATGCGCACAAGTTCCTCAGGAGTATCGAAAAACCCCGTGCCCTCTGCCTTGCTGCGGTAAATGACGAAATGCTCGGTATCGGTGGAAAGGCTTGTTATCGGCAAGATAACACCTTCGGCCTTATTGCTTTTAGCGATGTCCTGGTAGGGAGCCTCGGATTTTGGCCCATTGACCTGTGAGGACAGCTCAGGCTGGCCCACATGGGGCGCCTGGGGAGGCGTGACCTTGTATACCTTAATTTCCAAAGTATTTGAGTAGTCACTGACACGACCAAAGACATCCAGGGCTTGAATGCGGTAGGCAGCCTCTTTTCCGTTTTTCAGCTCCAAGTCCATATAGTATGAAGGCGTTTCGTACAAAATGCCCAGTTCATCCGCGGAGTAGGAAATTGCCACCGGAGTTTCGGTAATGCGGGTAAATTCGCTTTCGCCCTTTTTCTGTCTCTCAATATAATAACCTGCGATTATGCTTTTGCCATATTCAGTCTTAGGGGAATCCCAGCGCAGGGACACTTTATCATCTATGCCATAGCCCGCCAGCCCTGCAGGCGTCTCAACCGGGGTTTCAGCGCCCCGCTCCAGGGTTAAGCTAAATGCGCCTTTGGGTCTTTGGCCTGCGGCTACATCGGCAGCAGACAGTTTCTCGTTCTCCCCCTCCACCGGAACCACCAAGTAGGTAATTGCCGCCTTTGCCGGAATCCCGGAAGCAGCTTCGAAATTATCTTGATACCCAAAGCCCGACTGCAGGGCAAATTCATCATCGGTAAACGCTCTGGTCAAAATTGTATTGCGCGCATCCGCCAATTCCGCAAGCTTCAGCCGGGTCTCATTCAGGGGCAGCTGAGGCGCAAGTTGGGGGCTCGCCACTGACAGCTCTGCCACACCAAGAACCGAGGGCCGAATACGGATATCCCTGGCAAAGTGAAGGGCGGTGTTGCCGAAGCCATCAGACTGAGGGATCTTGCCCAAAATATCGGCGGGAATTGCTA
>DIPE01000048.1:6535-13762 GCA_002427015.1 Firmicutes bacterium UBA5496
ATTGCTATCTTGTTATTTAACTCCAGGGCAAAATCCAGGGCGCCGGGGATTCTCACCCTCTGGGAATTGGGAGTGGCGCTCCCATACAGCGCCTTATCGGCAGCAGCCTGGGAGGCAAAGCCAAGGAGTTTCAGTTCCGCGGCATCCAAGCGGGCTGCCTGAAACGCCCACAGAGATAATTCAAAGTCCGGATCTGTATGCGCCAGTTCCTCAATGCTCTGCTGGCTGCCAAGACCGGAGGCGATTTTTACCGTTTTCCCCTCTGCGGTCCTGTATAGGTCATAGCCCTTTTCGGGAATCCAGCTTTCCTCGGGGGCCCAGCGCAGCAAAACCTTATCCGGTGTGGTCCAGGTTCCCTTCAACGGCCCGCTGTAGGCGGTAAAGGCGCTGGATTTATCCCTCAAGAGCATGTCTATTTTTTGGTCTAAAAGCTTAAGTCTTTCCTGAGACCAATTGACCGCGGCAGCCGCTTCCCCCAGTTCCCGGATACCCCGTTGAATAGCCTTTAACCCTTCTATTTCCGTCCTGGAACCTGCAAGGTCGGTAAGGGAATTCGCCCGGAGAATTTCCCCTTCAAACTGGGGGACCGAAAAGAACAGTTCAACCGACAGATCTTCACCAGTCAGGAATTCCTGCAGCGTCAAGTCCTCTGGCCGGCTCAGGCTTTTCAGCACATAGGGCCGGGAGGGCAGAATATTGACTTCCGCCATAATGGCGTCATCGCCAATACCCTTGTACGCTGTGGATAATTTAGGTTTCAGAGCAACCACCGTGACAACTAAAATGCCAGCCAGTATAGATGCAATCAGCAGCATGGCCCAGACCTTGCGATGGATCTTCAACCTTACTTCATCCCCCTCATAGGTTTCTATTTATATAATTCTGCAGAGACCAGCCCGGACAAGCCTGGGAAAATTTTCTGCACCTTAATTATATGAAGAGGGATTTTCCCCTGCTACGCCCAAAAGTATTACCACAAAAAATAGGGCGCCCAAGCAGAAATTGGGTACCCCTTATTCTTGTGATATTACCTTTGAAACAGCTGATTGCGCCTTTTAATCTCCAGCTTGGCATAGATATTCTGAAGGTGCATTTTCACAGTATTGATAGATATACCCAGGTTTTTGGCAGTCTCTAAATTTGACGCCCCTGCCAGAACCTGCTGCGCGATTTCCCTTTCCCGGACGGTAAGGGAATCAGACCAGCAAGCAGAGGCATTGTTTGCCTTCAGTCTTGCTTCCAATTGCATGAGCAGGGACTCTCTTTCGGAAAACCAGCGCAGTCGATTTAGCAGGTGCGGATAAAGCAAAGAGAGCAGACTGCGTTCGTCTTCCGAGAAATCGTTGCAGCTTTTAGCCCTGTGCAGGCATATTGCTCCATATATCCCGTCGCTGTCTTTAATGTCGAAGGCAAGGAGGTAATAAATATTGTGGCGGCGCAAAAAGTCGTTATAGTACTCGCTGTTCCTGATCCAATCACTGTATTCCAACAAATCCGTGCTGCGTGCTATCACTAAATTGCCCCAAGTGTTATAAGTCTGGTGAAACTCATCGATATCCACGTAGTGCTGCAAATATTGTAGCAAGGATTCTGCAGGAGTATCAATGACAATGTGCTCAGCCCAGTTCCGGGCGGGGGGATACAGCCAAAAATTCGCCGTATCAAACCAAACGACTTTGCGAATTAATTGCAGCACTAATCTCCGGATTTCATCCATATCCTCCATGGCTCCTATAGCTGCAATCAATTCCAGGAAGCACCTCAAACCCTGCATCCCATCCCTCCTTCTTCTCGGCCCAAGGATCAAGCAAACTAAAAAACTACATCAGCCCGTCGAAATCATGCCCGATGAAAATTCCGAACATATTTATAGTCTATATTATTTCAACCTGCCGCCATTTTTTCCTTCTTGTCCGGAATATTTATTTAGAAGGAAAACAACCCCTTGCAGTACCTGGGCTATTGCACTAGCGACCGATAATGCCTCTAATTAATCCGATAACTGTCATTCGCACTAACCACCTTTTCTCTAGGTCGATGTAACATGATACAAAAAAAGTCACCCGTATTGGTGACCAATACTTCTTTTAACTATTCATCCTCAACATCCTCGAGTTTTGCGCCACAGAATTTACAATACTCACCAAAAGTGTTTTTCTCATTGCACCTTGGACAATAAGGTTTTTTAGGTTTCTTGGGTTTTGTCTCAGGCTTAGGGGGTTGGTCCGGTTGTGGAAATAGATCTGGTTCTGGGATTGGTTTTGGAGCTTCTGGATTTGCCATTTGACTACTTTTAAGAAATCGGTTACTCTCTTCAATTTGAATACTGTTTGATCCTTGCGTATGTTCGATTCTACTATTAAGTCTTTCTAGTTGATGCAAAATTTTCTCTTGTACCATAAGAGATGCATTAATTTTCCAATACCAGCAGTTAACTTCTCGGAAAAGAAAAAATATTCCTATAGCGACTAAAATATACACTAAAACATATTCCATTCTACTACCTCCCTTTTTAAAAATACCATAATTGTATGATTCACTGTAAATGTTTCGGATTCCTGCTACTAATCTTTATTGTGAGGCATAATAAAAGTTCCCATCTCTGAGGCAGTCAAAATCATTTTAACTGCCTGCTAGGAGGGGAACATATAGGAAAACTAGCGCCCTGTTTGCATTAAGAAAACTCTACCCTTACGGAGTCCTCAGTTCATAGATATAGGCGGTGCCTACCCTGACGCCGGGGAAGTAGGCTGTAATCAGCGCTATGCGTTCCCCGGGAGCGCTGCCCATGGGCGCGTTGGCAGTTACAGTCAGATTAATTGCGGTATTGTCTCTATCCACCACAAAGTGGTCCGCTTACAGTATTCGGCCACCGCGTCGACGCAGAACTTTTGGTAGCCGCCCTTCATTTGCGCAAGGACCTGGGCGAAATCACCGGCGGAAACATCATAGCCCCATTTGCCATCGGCCCCGTTTTTATAGACCTGGTAGGCCTTTTCCAGCTCTCTGTCTTTCCAGCCATCGATGAATTCATTAATTTTTGCTGCCCCGAATTCAGATACGGCGGTGATAATCTTAGCAGCCGGAACAGCGCCTTTTAAGCCTTCAGCAATAGCTTCCAACCCTCCGGAAAAATCCCCCTCGGAAAAATGGCCGGCGGCGCTTGCCGCTGAACCTGCCACCAAAGCGGCATTTGCAAACAAATCCGGGTCCAGCTTAAAGGCCTGAAGCATGGCCGTGCCTATGGTCTCGTTGATTTTTTGATTGATAGCGGCTGAATCGCCGCTGAGCATGGTAGCTGCGAAATCAGGGATATCTTCGGCAGTAATGATGTCCATGATCAGCTTTTCTCTGGCAGTGGAGCTGCTCAAGCCCAGTTCTTCCCTGGTGGCGGCATGAAATTCTTCTTTACTCATTTCTTTTGCCCAGGACTGGACCGCCATCTTTTGGGCGAAGTTATTGATCTGTTCCTCTTCAGACAGTCTGCCAAAGCTAAAGAGGCTAAAATGATATGTGTAAAAGTGGCGGTGCCTTTTTTCAAGTTAATGCGGTCCGGCAGAAAATATTCCCATTGGCCATCGTAGAAATAGGCGGCATAGACATCTTCCTTAGCCATGTCCTTAAGCTGCTCTTTGGACAGTTGAATTGTCACCGACACTGGCTGCTCAAGGCGGACGAAATCCTTCCCCTGAATTTTCACTTCCAGAGGCGTGCCCAACAGTTCAAAGCCCGCAGGAGCAAGGTTTTCGCTGTCTGCTGCTGAGAGAATGGTCATGTTCAGGGTAACATCTTCCGCTAAGGCGCCTTGAGGCAGGGAAAGCTCATAACCGTCCCTGGAGGCTTTCCCCACTGTGCTGGCCTTGTCTGTTTTTACACTTGCGTCTAAGGTTCCCCCTTCTGCAAAAGGATCTTTCCCCGACCCCGAACAAGCGGCCAAAAGCGTTATACCCAGGACAATTGTCAATAATACAGCGGTGGTTTTTTGTTTTATATCAGCCAAACCATCCTCTTCCTTCCTTAGGGAAACAGTAAGCTCTGCTTACTTTTAAGCAAATAATATGCTAATACACGTGCAAAAGTTATCACCCAAAAAGGATAAATTCATATAAAAATTCCTCAGCTTCAATTGCTGAGGGGATGTTTTGACAAATTCATGCTTTATTTCAGCAGCAGTTTGATCAGCTCAGTCTTGTTGTTTACACCTAGTTTGGAATAGATATTTTTTATATGGGTTTTGACTGTGTTTTCGCTTAAAAATAGCTCATCGGCAATCATTTTATAGGTCCTGCCCCCCATGAGCAGAGCGGCGATTTCACTCTCCCGCTGGGTGAGATTGGCCAGCAAGGTAACATTCTTTACTGCCTTTTTTTGCTCCGGGGCCGACATGGCGCTGAATTCGGTAAGATAGACATGATTTTGCAAAAGCCGGGAAAGTTGCTTATGCAGCAGGGGAAGAATGATTAGGATTATAAAGGCAACAATCAAAGCTATCACCGATGAATACATATTTTCCGCCCTCAAGGTGGTGATTGTCTCCCCCAGCAGCCCGCCCAGGAGCACCCCCAGCACATTGGCAGAGAGCCCGATGCCGAGGATCTTTGCCGGGTTCTTGCCGAAATCAAGCATCTCTCCAAGGATGCTCCATCAAAACAAGTCATAAATGCCGCAAGCTCCCAGCATCAGGGTATCAATAATCAAGTAACTAACTGCCGAACGATCTAAAATCATGAAAGCGATAAAAGATAAGCCAATCATGGCGATGCCCACATAAAGCAGATAGGTTCGGCTGGCTTTGGCAGGGAGATTGCGCATGATGATAAGCGCAATAATATAAGGCGCCGCCCAATACCAGCTCACCAGCCATTGGTGATGGGCAAAAGCAGGATTCATCACCTGGTACATCAGGCCTGAATTAATAGTAATGATGACTACGAACAGGCACAAGAACGCCAGGGGCTTTACCGGACTGATCTGACCAGTTTTAAAAACTGTTTCTTTCCCGTGCCTTTCCGGCAGCCGACAAGCAAGAAAGATGGCGCCAGCCAGCATCAGCATGGATAAAGCAAGACCAGCCCGGGGAAACAGATGCACAGCAGTCATGTTAATAATAATCATTAGGATATTTGAATAAATTAAACCGTCGGCAGCAGTCTTGATGCGCTCATTTGCCGGCGAACAACTTTTATAAAAAAAGCCCCAGGCGCCAACGCAGATTCCGGCCAAAAGCGAAGCCGCCGGGAGCGAGAACAGCCACAGAATTGAAGGCGGGAGGAAAAAATAAGGACAGAAAGTTTGCGCTCATTCATTTCCCCACCCCCATAGGTGTTATTTTACCACACTGCATTCCCTTATGCCTCCCTGAACCACCCCTGCTGGCGGAGAAACTTGTCTCACACACCCTGCAATGATAATATACAGTTAATGGCAGTGTCAGCGCTGCTAACAAATAGCCTGCAGCCGCAGGCAGAATAAATACTACAGGGGGGATTTGCCATTGTTTCAGGTCAGAAATCTGAAGTTCAAGTACCCGAAAAGTGATATCTGCGCGGTAAACGGAGTGGATTTTGCTATTAACGATGGGGAAATCTTCGGTTTCCTCGGCCCCAGCGGCGCGGGAAAGAGCACCACCCAGCGCCTGCTGATCAAGCTGCTTAAGGGTTACGAGGGGGAAGTCCTCTACCGGGGCAAGCCCCTAACTGAGTACGGCGACGACTTTTATCAAGACATCGGCGTTTCCTTTGAGATGCCCATCTCCTTCTCCAAGCTGACGGCTATGGAAAACCTGGAATTCTTCAAGCGGCTGTACAAGAACACCATCGATGTAGAACCCCTGCTCAAGCGGGTAGGCCTGTGGGAAGACCGGCACAAAAAAGCCGGCGAGTATTCCAAGGGCATGAAAATCCGCCTGAATTTTGTCCGTGCCCTCCTTAACAAGCCAAAAATCCTCTTCCTGGATGAGCCCACCAACGGCATCGACCCCGTCAACGCCCAGATTATGAAAGATATTATCCGGGAATTCCGGGAGGAGGGGGGGACAGTATTCCTCACCAGCCATATTATGAGCGATGTGGATGAGCTCTGCGACCGGGTAGCCTTTATCGTCAACGGCAAACTCCAGGAAGAGGATACTCCCCGCAATCTCAAGCTCAAGTACGGCAAACGCATTGTCAAGGTGGAATACCGGGAAAATGGAGACCTGGTTGCTAAAGAATTCAGTATGGAGGCAATTAAAGAGCCGGAATTCCATGAGCTTCTGAAGACCAAGAATATCGAGACCATCCACAGCGGCGAAACTACCCTCCAGGATATCTTCATCAAAGTGACTGGGGTTGCTCTCCATGAATAGACTGGGAGTATTGGTGGCAGGCGAACTGGACCGGCTGAAAAAATACAATCTCTTTACTGCCCTTACCGTTGTCCTCCTCATGTGGCTGGCGATTGCCTGGCTGCTGGAGGCAAAAGAACTGGAACTGTTTGTCCCCCTCATCCTCCTCATGGACAGCACCATGATGGCCATTGTCCTGGTGGGTGCCACCCTCTTTTATGAAAAGAAAGAGCATACCTTGAATTCCATTCTGGTCTCGCCTGTGCGGGAAGATGAATACCTCATAGCAAAAATCATCACCGGCATCGTCAATTCCCTAATTACCCTTGTTGCCCTGTGGGCAATGGTCTATTTCCTCAAAGACATCTCCTTTAATTTTCTGCTTGTTGCAGGCGCTGTAATTGTCATTGCCGCTTTTCACACCCTCATAGGCATCTGGTTTTCTTATTACGCCAAGAACTTTACCTCTCTGCTGGTTAATTTCATGATATACGTCTTGGTTCTGGCAATGCCCTCGGTGCTTGCCGCCCTGGATGTAATCGGTCCTAAGGCAGCCCGGTTCCTGATTGTGCTGCCCCCTGAGGCCTCCTTGATTCTGCTGCAGGCAGGCTTTCAGGAAGTCAAGCTAGGGAAAGTTATTTTCAGCTTTGTCTACCTCATTGCCCTCTCCCTGGCAATCTACAAATTTGTCATCAGGCCCAAACTCAATGAATACGCCATGCGGGAAACGGGGGTGTAATAATGCTCTCCACAATGCTCAAACATGAACTGAAGAATATCCTCCGGGAGAAAATGACGGTGCTGATGCTCCTCTACCCCTTAATCCTCGGTGTTATCGGCCGCATTCTCATCGACAGGGAGATTGTCAAAGGGCAGGGCATCGGCCTCACGGCCATGCTGGT
>DIPE01000048.1:13935-16357 GCA_002427015.1 Firmicutes bacterium UBA5496
GACGATCAGGTTCTGGAGTCCATTCAGATTTCCCCTATCCCGGTGCACTGGTATATCTGGTTTAAGGTGGGATTTGCCTATGTGCTGGCGGTTATTGCCGGCGTCTTCGTCATCTGGTACACCGGGGCGCTTAAACTGGGCTTTGGCGACATCCTGCTCCTGGCGGCCCTGTCCGCCTTGCAGACCCCCATTGCTGCCTTCTTTCATCAACGCCTTTGCCAAAAACAAGGTCGAAGGCTTTGTCACTATGAAGGGCCTAGGCTTCACTCTAGTCTTCCCCATCGCCGGCTTTCTTCTTCCTGGACTGGGTGGAATGGTGTTTCGCCATCGCCCCGGCCCACTGGGTGGCTAAGGCTGTCCAATACTCCCTCTTGCAGCCGGCAATCGAGGCCGGGCTCACTGCGATGAATCTAAGCTTCTATCAGTATGTGGGCCTGGGCTATGTCTATAACCTGCTCCTGGTGGCCGCAGCCTACAGCCTCTTCAAGAAAAACAACCAGCTTTAAATACCTACCATAAAGGATCCCTGAATTTATCAGGGATCCTTTTGCTTGCCACAGATGAAAATGCTCCAGCCTCCTGGTTATTTCAAATGAAGAGAGAGCTCCCTGATCCTTTTATATAAGTAAGCTTTTCTGTTCCCCGCCAGGATAACCGGCTGCATGCCCTGAATATAAACCGGGTGTATGCTCATGTCCAGCACTCCCGTCCCAGATAGGGTAAATTCCAGGACCATAGATTCCTGGGTCCCGGGCAGGCGCTGGTCAAAGACAAAATTCCCCAGGCTGTAGGCAATCACCCCCTGCTTGTAAAACTCGATGCCCTGCAGGACATGAGGATGGTGGCCCAAGACCAGGTCCGCGCCCGCATCCACTGCTGTCCGGGCCAGAGCCTTTTGCTCCGCCGTGGGTTCCTCTTCATATTCCTTGCCCCAGTGGAAAGAGGCGACGATTATGTCAACCTTGCTTCTCAGGGCAGTGATATCTTCCCATACATAATCCAACCGGGCCGGGACCACTCCCGGCTCCACCTCCGTCGCCTGCCAGCTTATTGGCTCCCGGGCATGAACAAACCACATTTCCGTGTAGGCGACAAAGCCGATGGTAATTCTATTGACCTCTATTATTACTGGTCTTCTCGCCTCTTCAATATTGCCGCCGGCGCCGACACCGGCAATATTATTTTCCGCCAAGATTTCTATAGTTTCCTGCATGCCTTCATGGTGGCAGTCCAGAATATGATTGTTGGCCAGGGACACCACATCAAATCCTGCATAGGTGATTCCGGCAATGGCTTCCGGCGGCGCTTGAAACATGTTAATAAATTTCCCCTTGCTGCCCAGGGGGCACTCCAGATTGCAAAAGGTGAAGTCCATGCTCCGCAGCATGGGGGCAGCTTCGGCAAAGAGCCATTCCCAGCCCTTCTCCAAGCCTGCCTTCTTTACATCCCGGTCCAGCATGACATCCCCGGCGGCCCCGAATTTAGCCTGGGCATGCCAGGGATCCCAGTAAGGGTTAGCCGCCGACCGCAGATAACTGATCAATACATCCTCCTGCCCTTTCGCCAAAAACGCCTGCAGCTTTTCCCGCCAGGAAGGGGGACGCTTTTGCACTGTCAGTCGGCTCTTTAATGGATAATTGCTTCCCAGCACCTCTGCCTCCCGGGGATCAAATCCCTCTACCCTTAGCACCCGCAGGGCCGGCGCCCGCCGCTGCAGGGGAATCAGGCCCAGCAGGTGAGCATCGGCGGCAACTGCTGCAACTACCTCGGCGGTGGGAAGAAAGCTCTCATGCCCGCTCCAGAAGAAATTCCCCAGGGCCAGCTCCTCACTGATCAGCACCTGCTCAGACCCTTGCGCCAGCAGGTTTTCCAGCTCCCGCAAGGAAATTTCTTCCCGGGGATCAAAGTAATTTGCCACCGCTGCCGCCACCACATGGCCGACTATCCGCTGCTCAAATCCCTGCGCCCCCTGCCCGGACAATAAATAATCCAGCTCCCCCCTGGCCAGGAGCTCAGCTGGGTCCTCCCCGGCCAAGGCCACAATCTCCACCTCCCCGGCATAGCTCCTAAGAATTTCAACAGCCAGGGCGGAAGAGGAAGAATGCAGCCCTACCCGAATGGGCTGGGGCTGCTGGCGAAAAAGCAGATGACCAGTTACAGACAAGACTCCGATTATGCAAATCAAGGCCAGAGCCATACCCAGCATCCTCTTGCCGGCAAATGTTGTAAAGACAAGCATCTAAGCACCTCCCCGGGTACTGCCTGCAGTATGTATATGCCCCCAGTCTGAAAATAATGGGCAGCAATCAAGCCGCCCCACCTGAATTCGCTTAAGCAGGGATTAACCGATCCTAAGGAGAATAGTATCGCTCCTGTCATCCAGATTAATCTAACCCCAGATAAAAAACGACATCAGCAGATG
>DIPE01000063.1:0-5977 GCA_002427015.1 Firmicutes bacterium UBA5496
AAACATATTATACGAGGAGGGAGACAGATGCAGAATTATCATGAAGAAGAAGTAATCGGCAAGGCCTATGATGCCCGTTTGATGAAGCGTCTCCTGACCTATGCCAAACCCTATCGCGGGGCTTTGGTCTTGGCGGTCCTGCTTCTGATGATTATCACCTTGGTGGATTTGGCCAAACCCTGGCTGGTGCGCATGGCTATCGATGACTATATCAATACCGGCGCCTATATGGGCTGGGAGCCCGGAAGCGAGCCTGCCCCCGGCGCCTTGGTCAACGGCAAAATTTTGCTGCCTCCGGGCAAGGTCAAAGATGACTCTGGCGGCAAGACTTACGAAGTTATCGCCTATAAGGGCAACAACTACTTGGTGGCTGCAGCCCTCAGCGGCAAGGAATACAGTATAGAGACCCAGGGCGGCAAAGTCCTGTTTCTCAGTTCCGGGGAGCGCTATGAGGGTGAACTGATTTCAAGGGAAGAAAATGCTGCCCTCAGGCAGTCGGACATCAGCGCCCTTGTGCGCCTGGCTGTATTGTACCTGATCAGTCTGGGGCTGGGCTTTGCCATAAACTATACTCAAGTCTATCTGCTCCATAAGACAGGGCAAAAGATTATCTTTGATATGCGCCACAAGATCTTTTCCCACATTCAAAACCTGTCCATGCGTTTTTTTGACACCAATCCCGTGGGCAGGCTCATCACCCGGGTGACAAATGATACCGAGACCCTTAACGATTTATTTACCGATGTGCTGGTCAATTTGTTTAAAGACTTTTTTATGCTCTTTGGCATCATTATTGTCATGCTGCGCCTTAACGTGCGCATGGCCCTAATCTGTTTTGCCCTTTTGCCCTTGGTCTCAGTAGCCACGGTTATCTACAGGACAAAGGCCAGGGATGCCTACCGCCTGGTGCGGGTGCGCTTAGCGCGCATTAACGCCACTTTGCAGGAAAGCATTTCCGGCATGCGGGTTATCCAGATTTTCCACCGAGAAAAGAAACAATTTGAGAAATTTGACCAAATTAATTCCGAACACTTTCAGGCCAGCTTTGGCGAACTCAAGGTCTTTGCAGTCTTTCGGCCTTTTATCAACTCCATGTACACCATTGGCCTGGCATTGCTGCTTTGGCATGGCGGCGGACAAGTCCTCCAGGGAGCAATTGAATTCGGAGTGCTCTATGCTTTTATCGAGTATATCAAGATGTTTTTTGAACCTATCAACAACCTGGCGGAGCGTTACAATATCATGCAGGCCGCCATGGCTTCTTCCGAGCGTATTTTTCAGCTCCTGGACACAGAATCGGAAATTGAAAATGTGCCGGAACCTGTCAAGGCTGATATTCAAGGCAAAATTGAATTCCGCAATGTTTGGTTTGCCTATAACCCCGGTGAATGGGTGCTCCGGGATGTAAGCTTTATTGTGGAAAAGGGGGAGACTGCGGCCTTCGTGGGCGCCACCGGCGCAGGCAAGACGACAATAATCAGCCTCATCAGCCGTCTTTATGACATTCAGCAGGGGCAGATTCTGATTGATGGCGTAGATATCCGGGATATTGACCTGGATTACCTGCGCACCAGCATTGCCGTGGTCCTTCAGGATGTGTTTATGTTTACAGGCACCATTGCCGATAATATCCGCCTCAACAATTACGAAATTGACGACCAAAGGATCCATCAAATTGCCGAGGCGGTGGACGCCGATAAATTTATCTCCGCCCTGCCCCGCCAGTATGAGAGTGAAGTTAAGGAGCGGGGGGCGACCCTGTCGGCGGGACAGCGCCAGCTGCTGGCTTTTGCCAGGGCCCTGGCCTTTGATCCCAAGATTCTCGTTTTAGATGAGGCCACAGCCAATATCGATACCGAAACAGAACAGATAATTCAAAAGGCTATGCGCACTATCTCTAAGGACCGCACCACCCTTGTAGTCGCTCATCGCCTGTCCACCATTCAAAATGCCAGCAAAATCATCGTCATGCACAAAGGCAAGATTCGGGAGATGGGCAGCCATCAGGAATTGCTGGCCCAGGAGGGCCTATATTACCAGCTCTATCAGCTGCAGTATAAAGATCAGGAGCTGGTGGCTTCCAGTTAAAGGACGCCTGCGGATAATCCGCAGGTTTTTTTATTTCTCAAGGATATTGTCAGCTTAAAGCGAATAGATTTAATTAGCTTGTATTCAAAAGAGGAGGGTGGCAATGGCCGGAAAGATTGCATTCATCTATAATTGGGTGCCCACAGTGGAGAGAAAAGGAGTTTACAGCGAATGTACTACCAGGAGAACTGTAACTGCCGTAGAAGAAGCTCTGTACCTGGGCGGATATAAGACCATGTCAGTAAATTTGCAGTCACAGCGGCAGCTTGAACAGCGCTTTCGCCAGGGAAGACCGGATTTCGCGTTTGTTATTGCCGAGGGTTTTCTGGACAGCCCCGCCACCCTGTATGACGGCAGCGGCGCCGCTCTGGTCCGCCAGACCTTGGCGGAAATGGGCATACCCAGTTCCCATTCTCCTGCCGAGGCCATGGAGTTATGCCGGCATAAAGAGCGGACCTATCAGGTTCTTTCCCGGGCCGGGGTCAGTATTCCCTGGTATCGGTCCCTTCCCACCCCGGCGCTTGCCAAGGCATTTGCCGGGGCTCATGTCAAGTTTCCTCTCTTTGTTAAGCCAGCCGGCGGCGGCAACAGCGTTGGCATCGACGTCACTTCTGTGGTGCGGACTCCTGGGGAACTGGCCCAGCGCATGGAGGAACTCTATGACTTGCTGGGTCCCATCAGCCTTGTAGTGGAAGAATATTTGCCGGGCAAGGAGTATACTGTCGGTGTAATTGGCAATGGCAAACCTGTTGTCTTGCCGCCGGTGGCCTTTTCCCACAACCTGGTGCGCTCAACGGAGGTAAAAAAAGCAGAGTCCAGGGATGAGATTGCCCTGGAAATTATCCCCCCCCAGGATTCCCAGTATCTTCCCCTGAGAGATTTGGCCCTCAGGACCTATGCATCTCTGGGCTGCGCCGATGTGGTCAGAATTGACATCAAGGCCAACGCCGCCGGGAATTTATATGTCATTGATGTTAACGGCACTCCCTCCCTGGGCCGTGCCAGCTCTCTGGCCAGAATGACTGCAGCAGTAAATATGGATTATGTGGGATTTATCAATTTGCTGCTGTACTACGGCCTGCAGCGCAGCGGCCTGGCCACAGAACTGTCGGAACCGGTGGCGGCGGCTGATGAAAAATTGACAATCCTGCGCAAGCAGGGCCATGTGGCATAAGCCGGGGATAACCCCGGTTTTTGGTTATAAAGGAGCGGGGAAATGAATATCGATAGCAAAAATGGGCAGTGGGAGGAAGTCTATGAATTTGTTAGCAGCGTTCCCCGGCAAGCGCTATGTGGTGCTGAAAATCAAGGATCCCGAAGTGCGCCGTCAGGCTGACTGCTTAGGGATGGGAGAAGGGGAGGATGTCTATTGCGTCGCCAGAAAAGACAATGGCCCGGTTATCCTCGGCCGTGGGGGACAAATGGTGGCGGTAGGAGGCGAAATAGCTCGGGGCATTCAGATAGCCCCCTGGCGGGCCCGAAAAAAATAGTGCTGGCCGGCAATCCCAATGTGGGCAAGTCCGTGGTCTTTACCAACTTGACCAAAAGGTACGCCGAAGTATCCAATTATCCCGGAACAACTGTAGAGGTCAGCCGGGGCTTTTGGCAGGGGAATCCCGTTGCCGATACCCCCGGCATCTATGGCCTGAATGCCGCCAATGATGAAGAGCGCCTGACGGAAGCCCTGCTGGGAGATGCAGATGTAATTGTCAATGTAGTGGATGCCACCCGCCTGCGCCGGGATCTGTTTTTGACGCTGCAGCTCATCGGCCGGGGGGCGCCCATGGTTGTAGTGGTAAATATGATGGACGAGGTGCGGCGCCAAGGGCAGCAACTTGACCTGGCCAGGCTGGAGTCGCTGCTGGGAGTGCCTGTCATCCCTGCGGCGGCTGCTTACGGGGAAGGTATGGAGGAATTGGCTCAAGTCCTTGGGGGGTTACGCCACAAGAAAAAAAGCGGCTGCCGCCGGCTAGAGGACGGCGAGAGTTTGCGCTTCAGGGCAAATGAGATCTATGGGAAAATAGCTGCCTCCGGGGGGGGACCTGGACTGTCTTCCCTGGACAAATGGCTGACCCGTCCCTTCTCAGGTCTCCTTACCGCCGCTTTGGTGCTGGCGATGATCTGGTGGCTGATCGGGGGGCTGGTGGCAAACCAGGTGGTGGATATTACCGAGGGGATTGTCTTTAACCGCTGGCTCCTTCCCCCGATAGTAAGGCTGCTGCTGCGGTTATTGCCGGAGGGCCTGCTGCAGCAGATTCTCATTGGCGACTTTGGCATCCTCACCATGGCTCTGGCCTATGGCATCGGCTTGCTGCTGCCCTTGGTCTTCAGCTTTTACCTGCTGCTTTCCCTCCTGGAGGACTCCGGCTACCTGCCCCGGTTGGCGGTGCTGTTGGATAATACCTTTAGGCCACTGGGCCTCAATGGCAAAGCAGTGATTCCCCTGATCCTGGGCTTTGGCTGTGTGACCATGGCGGTGATTTCTACCCGGATGCTCTCTACCCGCCGGGAAAGGATAATCCTGGCCTTTTTGCTGGGCCTGGCGGTGCCCTGTTCGGCTCAAACCGGCGTCATCGCCATGATGCTTGTGCCCATGGGTTTGGGATGGCTAAGCTTATATGCCTTGATCTTATTAAGTATTTTCCTGGCCGCCGGCGTCATCCTCAATAAGACAGTGCCGGGGCAGTCAGCGGGCCTGTTCCTGGAGCTGCCCCGCCTGCGCCTGCCCCGGCCCCGCAACATCCTGAGAAAAAGCTGGGCCAAGTCCATGGCCTTCCTCAAGGATGCTCTGCCCCTATTTGCCGTGGGCGCCGCCCTGATTACCCTTCTGAATTATGGGGGCGGCCTCATAGCCCTGGAGAATGGGCTTGCGCCTTTGACCGTCAGTTGGCTGAAACTGCCGCCCCAGGTGGTGGGAGCATTTATCATGGGCATGATTCGCCGAGATTTTGGCGCCGCCGGCCTGATGGCTTTGAATTTGGCGGCCCCCCAGCGCTTCGTGGCCCTGGTGACCATGACTCTGTTTGTCCCCTGCATCGCTTCGGTGCTGGTAGCCGTTAAGGAGCACGGACTCCTGATTGGCATTGCCATCTGGCTGAGCTCATTAGCCGTCGCCCTCCTGACAGGGGGCCTGTTGGCCGCCGTATTGTAAAAAGAAGCCAGTGGGGACAGTCCCCACTGGCTGTTTTTCGCTCTATTTTTTGTTTAGTCCCAGCAGCTGCAGGCTGCCCAGGATGCCGGAGACTTCCGTGGGGATTACCAGCTTGGTGGCCTGGCCGTCGGCGATTTTTTCCAGGGCCTCCAGAGCTCGGATGCTGATGACTTCCTGGGTGGGCTCTATATCCTTGATGGCGGAGAATACCGCCTTGATGCCGTCAGCCTTGGCCTGCTGGACCAGGAGGATGGATTCGGCCTCGCCCCTGGCGCGGCGCACCATAGCTTCCCGTTCTCCTTCTGCTTTGAGGATATTGGCTTCTTTTTCTCCTTCCGCATTGAGGACTGCCGCGCGCTTTTCCCCTTCAGCTCTAAGAATTGCTTCCCGCCGTTCTCGTTCCGCCCGCATTTGCTTTTCCATGGCTTCAACAATCTGGGCGGGAGGCATGATGTTCTTGAGTTCAACCCGGTTGATTTTGATGCCCCATTTGTCGGTAGCTTCGTCCAGGATTGCCCGCATCTTGGTGTTGATAATATCCCGGGAAGTGAGGGTGGCATCCAGGTCCAGTTCGCCGATAATATTCCGCAGGGTAGTGGCGGTCAGGTTTTCTATGGCCTGGATGGGGGTGGCGATTTCATAGGTATAGCGGACCGGGTCGGTGACCTGAAAATAGACTACGGTATCTATCTTCATAGTGACATTGTCCCTGGTGATTACCGGCTGGGGAGGGAAGTC
>DIPE01000063.1:6067-6696 GCA_002427015.1 Firmicutes bacterium UBA5496
TACCGGCTGGGGAGGGAAGTCCACCACCTGTTCCCGCAAGTTGATGACGACAATCATCCGTTCGATGAAGGGGAGGACAAAGTTTACTCCCCGGTTGGCCAGGCGGTTGAACTTGCCCAGGCGGGCAATGATCCCCACCGTTGCCTGGTTGATTACCTTGGCTGAAGAAAGAGCAATGATAAACAGCAAAAACAGAATGGTTGCCAAAAGAAAATATGGCCACATAATTAACCCACCTTTCTTTCAGGGGCAGGGGACACTGTCAGGGTGACTCCCTGCAAAGATTCAACTTGCGCCAGAGCGCCCTCGGGCAGGACAGTATTGTTTTGGGACACGCAGCTCCACTCTTCGCCGTTGATTTTAATCAGTCCCTTTTCATGGGGCGAGACTGCTTTGGTGATTATGCCGGTTTTACCTACCAACGCTTGGACATTAGTCTGAAGATCGGATTTTCCCCGGCTGAGTTTTTCGACTATTTGGCGAGAAAAAAAGAGAAGACAACCGCTGAGCAGGATGAAAATCAGGAGCTGTAGGGGGAGAGATTTTGTAATCAGCGCGGTAATTGCCGCCCCAAGAGCGCCCAGGGCAAACCAAAACAAAAAGAAACCTTCGGTCATCAATTCTCCCGC
>DIPE01000063.1:6763-17862 GCA_002427015.1 Firmicutes bacterium UBA5496
GGTCATCAATTCCCCCGCCAGTAATATTACAGCCACAATCAGCCATATCCACCAGATCATAAAAATCCCCCTTTGCCCTATAATCCCAGGCAACAATTTAATTATATTAACAGTTCGCCACAATAATGCCATTTCCTCCCTTTAATTTAAAAAAGCCCAGGCAGGGAATTTGCCGGCAATGGATAATACATAAGGTAGAAAGAAATGAGGGAGGAAGAAATAAATGAAGATATCCGTAATCGGCGGCGGCAGCGCTTATACCCCCGGGCTGATTGAAGGATTAATTAAGATCCGCAGGGAGGTGCCCTATACCGAGCTGTGCCTCATGGACATCGACGCTCCTAAGCTTAAGATTGTGACGGCCATTGTCAGGAAAATCATGGCTGAAGCTCTGCCGGAGGTCAAAGTCACTGCCACCCTCGACCGTGTAGAGGCCATAACAGGCAGCGATTTTATCCTCTGTCAGATTCGCGTGGGCGGCTTGGCGGGCAGGGTGCTGGACGAAAAGATTCCCCTGAAATACCAGGTTATCGGTCAGGAGACAGTGGGGCCCGGGGGTTTTGCCATGGCCCTGCGCACTGTGCCGGAAATGTATGCAATTGCCGGGGATATTAAGAAATACGCGCCGGAAGCTTGGCTAATCAACTACTCCAATCCCTCGGGGATGGTGGCGGCGATGCTGGCCAAGTACACCGATATCAATGCCATCAGCATCTGCGATGTGCCCATTGGCGTCCAGCACTTTATCGCCTCCTTGCTTAAATTGCCTCGGGAGCAGGTGAAACTTGACTATGTGGGCCTCAACCACCTAGGCTGGTTCCGCAAGGTCTTTGTGGGCGGCAAGGACATAATGCCCATGCTGGGGGAAATGGCCAAAAACACTGATATTCTTGGCATGCTGCCCAGTGATGATGAAAAGACCCTGCATGAGAGCGAAATGATGCTGCGCATCTTCAAGAAGCTGGGAGTCATCCCCTCATCTTATCTGCAGTACTACTACCTGACCAGGGAATGTCTGCAGGCGCAGCTGGCAGCGGATAAGACCCGGGGAGAAGTGGTGCAGGGCATTGAAAAAGAATTGCTGGCCCATTTTAAAGAGGTTGTCCAGCATGAAGATGCCCACCTGTGGAAGAGCAGGGGTGGGCAGTGGCATTCAGAGCTAATGGTGGGCATGCTTAGCGCCATCTATAACGACAAGGGACAGGAGTATGTAGTCAATGTCATCAACAACGGCTGCGTGCCCGGCATGGCCCCCGAGGCCTGTGTGGAAATACCCTGCCTCATCGATAAGCGAGGCGTGCGGCCCCTGCATGTGGATAGGCCCGATACAGATATGCTGGGTCTCATGCAGGTGGTGGCGGCCTACGAAACTCTCACCGTGGAAGCGGCCATGGAACAAGATTACAATAAGGCCCTGCGGGCCCTAAATCTCAATCCCCTGGTGCCCTCTTTGGAAGTGGCGGAAAAAATCCTCACTGATTATATCCAAGCCCATGGGGACTTAATTACTTTGCGATGAAACTTATTGTCAACGCCGATGATTTCGGCCTTACCCAAGGAATAAATGCGGCAGTCGCCCGTGCCCACCGGCAAGGATTCCTTACATCGGCTACGCTGATGGCCGGGGGCCTTGCCTGGCGGGAGGCGGTGGCACTGGCAGCCGAAACCCCGACTCTGGGTGTGGGGGTGCATTTGACCCTCACTGCCTTAGGTCCGGTGCTGCCCCCCGAGCAAGTATCTTCCCTGGTGGATAAGGGGGGGCGTTTCCGCCGCCAGTTTTGGCGGGTGCTGGTGTGGAATAGAGAACAGATAAAAGCAGAATGGCGTGGGCAAATTCAGCGCCTTATGGAGGCGGGGCTAATACCCACACATCTGGACAGCCATCACCATATCCACCTGTGGCCTCCCCTGATGACAATTGCCTGTGAGCTGGCCCGGGAATTCGGCATCCCCGGAGTGCGGGCCATCAGCCCCTCCAGCTTTCAGCTCATGAAAGTTCCCGACTGGCAGCGGCGAATCGCCGCCGATTCCTGGCAGCGGGCTGAAAAATTCCCCCTGGGCAAGCCGGACACTGTCACTGCCTTTGAAATTGCCGGCAGGAGCAAGGAGAGTTTTACAGCTTATCTCAAACAGCTGGGCCCCGGAGTGCATGAGCTCTTCAGCCATCCCGGCAGCGAAAATGATAAAGAGCTTGCAAACATCAGCTCTTTGACGGAAAAGCGGGTCCGGGAGACGGAGCTGCTCTGTTCGGACTGGGTGCAAGAAAGTCTGGCGGCAGCGGGCGTCGCCCCTGTCAGCTATAAAATATACCAGGAGGAGAGGGTGTAATGAACTGGAAGGGAATTATGCAGCGGGTGGCCAAGGCCCTGATGGTGCCAATTGTGGTCATGCCTATAGCCGCCTTGTTTATTGCCATTGGCCAGTTTGGACCGGATTTTTTCACCGCTGCCGGCAACGCCATCATCGTGGATTATCTGCCCCTGCTCTTTGCAGTGGGAGTGGCCATTGGCTTTACTGATTCCGATGGCATGGCGGCCTTTGCCGCTGTTACCGGCCATGTGGTCCTGACGGCGGTAATGAAAGCCATCAACCCGGGGATTACTTTGGCAAGCGGGGAGTTCCAGTCCAACGACATGAGCGTCCTCGGCGGCATTATTGTAGGGGCTTATACCGCCGCCCTCTACTGGCGCTTTCGCAATATCCGCTTTCCGGAATTCCTGGGCTTCTTCTCCGGCAAGCGCTTCATCCCCATCATTACGGCCCTAGTTTCGGTGGTTGCCGGAGTGGTCTTTGGCTATCTTTGGCCGCCCATCAATCAGGTAATCCTTGCTGTGGGGGATTGGATTTTCTCCACCGGCGAGTATGGCGCCTTTGTCTATGGGCTCCTCAACCGCCTGCTGATTCCCACCGGCCTCCATCACATACTGCAGAGCCTGTTGCTCCATGTGTTTGGCAGCTTTGTTACCGAAGGCCAGGTGGTCACGGGAGAACTGGGCCGGTTCTTTGCCGGGGACCCCACTGCCGGCGCCTTTTCCGGGGGCTTCTTCGTTACCATGATCTTTGCCATCCCCGCCGCAGCCCTGGCTATGGTCCATGAATCCAGGAGTGAAAACCGCAAAAAGACTGCGGGCATCATGCTGACGGCTGCCCTGACTTCGATCATCACCGGCATCACCGAACCGGTGGAATTCGCCTTTATCTTTACGGCGCCCCTGCTCTTTATCGTCCACAGCTTGCTTACCGGCAGCGCTCTTTTCTTTTCCTATCTCTTAGGCATCCGCCATTACGGCTATGCCCTGCCCCTTTTCTTTATGAATTACGCCCTGTCGTCTAAGCCCTGGCTGATCTTTCCCCTGGGGGCGGTCTACGCAGTCATCTATTACTTTATTTTCCGGTTCATCATCCGCAAGTTTAACTATCTTACTCCCGGTCGCGAACCCGCGGGAGCTGAGGAAGGGGGAGGGGCAGGGCTTAAAGGTGATTTGGCTGAGACGGCAAAACAGACAGTTGCCGCCCTGGGAGGGCTTACCAATCTTAGGGTGGTCGATGCCTGTCTCACCAGGCTGCGGCTGCAGGTTTATGCCCCGGACAAAATCGACGCTGAGGCCCTGCAAAAATTGCCCGCCTCGGGAATTAATATGCTGGGCGGCGGCAATCTCCAGATTGTCTTTGGCGGGGACAGCGACCTGATTAAAGAAGGCATCCGTCAGCTGAAAACCCAAGCAGCAATTACAGAATTGACTGCGCCTTTAGACGGAGAGATAATCCCTCTGGAGCAGTTCCCTGATCCTGTGTTTGCCCAGGGATTGGTGGGGACAGGTATCGGGTTCATGCCCTCAGACAGCATCTTGGCAGCCCCTGTCGCAGGCGAAATTGTCAAGGTCTTTCCCGGCGCTCATGCCCTGATGATGAAGACCCCTGAAGGGCTGGAACTTTTGCTCCATATTGGCCTGGACACCGTCGAGCTGGAAGGAGAGGGGTTTGAACAAATCTGCCGGGATGGCCAGCAGGTCCAGCCGGGAGAAATATTGGTGAAATTTGACCCGGAAAAAATCAAGGCCGCTGGCAAGGAACTGCACTCGGCCCTGGTAGTGACAAACAAAGGCTGCATTGTCTCCTCAACTAGCCTGGAAAAGGGCAAGGTCTCCCGAGGAGACCCAGCCTACATCGTACAAATCGGGGACGGTCCTACTTTTTGTCGCAGCTCCGATTAGAATTATAGATAATAGCAGTGCTTATCCCCAGTATTTCGGAAAGCTCTTTCACCTTCGCCCCGGTTTGCGCCAAAATCCTGCGGATGATTTCATCCCGGCGCTGCCGGGGCAAGTGTTTGAGCTTTTCAGGGAGCACACTCTCTTGACCAAGGATATTTTCAATACAGTCCGTTAATGGTGCGGGGTCTTTATAAACCTCTCCCTGGGTAAAATCCTGCAGGTATTGAATTGCCTGGTTTATATCGGAATGATAGAAGGACAGCAATGTCTTGGTGTTAAGGGGGATAGGGCTTTCCCAAGCAAGACCCAAATAATAACTATAGCTGCTCCAGGGGTAATGCTGGGGTTTTTTAACCAATCCTGCCTTGACGGGATTGTTATGGATGTACCTGGCACAAATCATCAATTGAACTTCATCCTTGATGACCACGCTTGTATAGCGGTTCTCGAAAAGAGATCCAGACCGGTTGTGCAGCTTGTTAAAAAAGTAAACATAGCTGACAGATATTCTTTTCATGGAAACATCCAGGGGCTTGCTGCCGGTCTTAATAAGCAAATGCGCATGATTGTTCATCAAACAGTAAGCATAGATTTCGTATTCTCTCTCTTTACCCATTCGCTGTAAAACTTTTAGAAAGTATGACTTTTCCTGGTGGCTTGCAAAAACAGTTTGCTTGTTGATTCCCCTGAGAATAATATGGTAATAACCACTAGGACTCAGTTCCCGAGGTTTTCGCGGCATATAAAAACCTCCCCAGTGTTCTTAGTACAATAATACAGATTATTTGTCCTAGGTTCAAGATTGCGATTCTTTTTCGTGACGCCATTTTGACAAATAAGAGGACCGTCCCCGAATTTGCAGGAATAAGGGGGATAAATGGCGAAGTCTCTGGAAAGAAATCTTTCCAGGAGGGGAGACATTTGCGCCTGAAGATAAATACTGCCGACCGAGTGGGCATGGTGCTGGACGTGCTCCAGGTCTTTGCCCCCCTGAGCATTGACATCCAGGCTATGGAAGTAGAACCCGGGGCCATCTATGTCCGCTTTCCCGAGGGGGATGTGTATCGCCAAATTCATGAGCGGATTATGGCTTTGGCAGGTGTGCATTCAATCCAGGAAATTGCCAGCATGCCTCAGGAGCAGCGGCGTCGGGAAATTCAGGCCATTGTTGAGGCTGTCGGCGAAGGCCTGGTGGCCATCGATGCCCAGGGCCGTATTACCCTGCTTAACGCCGCTGCAGAATCAATCCTCAAGCTCAAGGCGGTTAAGGTGCTGGGCAAGAAGATTGGCCGGGTCCTGCGTCCTGATGTGCCTATGCTTGCCACCTTAAAAACCGGCCAAAGCTATGACAACCAGGAGATAGTGATCAACAACGGGCCTGTTCAGGCTAGATATATAACCAGCGGCCGTCCTTTGCTGGATCAGGAAGGCCGAGTGTATGGGGTCGTGGCAAGCCTCAAAGACTCGGGCCAAATTCGCGCCCTGGTCCATTCAGTCACCCGGGCCCCGGAAATAACCTTTGCCGACATCATCTACCGCAGTAAGAGCATGGAGGATTTGGTGGGCCTGTGCAAACAGGTGTCGAACAGCGATGCCACCATCCTGATTTACGGAGAAAGCGGCACCGGCAAAGAGCTTTTTGCCCGGTCCATCCATGCCGCCAGCCCCCGCCGGGATGGGGCTTTCGTGCCCATTAACTGCGGCGCCCTCCCTGATGCCTTGCTGGAAAGTGAGCTCTTTGGCTATGAGGATGGGGCCTTTACCGGTTCCCGCCGGGGGGGCCGCATGGGCCTCTTTGAATTTGGCCATGGGGGCACTGTCTTCCTGGATGAAATCGCCGAGGTGCCTACCCATTTGCAGCCCAAACTCTTGCGGGCCTTGCAGTCCGGGAGTATCCGCCGGGTAGGGGGCAATGAGGAAATTCAGGTGGATGTGCGCATCATTGCCGCCACCAACAAAAACTTGGGCCAGCTGGTGGGGGAACGCAAATTCCGGGAGGATCTGTATTACCGCCTTAATGTCATTCCCCTGACCATTCCCCCTTTGCGCCAGCGCCGGGAAGACATTGCCGTCCTGGTTGAGCATCTGCTGGCAAGGGGCAAGACGGGCATTGCCCCTGAGGCTATGTCTGTGCTCTCCCGGCACCAGTGGCCGGGAAATGTGCGGGAACTGGAAAATGTCCTGGAACGGGCCATGACCATTGCCGGCAGCCAGCTCATCCAGAGGGAGCATCTCTTGCTGGATGAGGACAGCATGGCTGCCGCCGGCGGCAGCCTCAAAGAGCAGGTGGCGGAACTGGAGCGGAAGCTGGTGGCGGAGGCCCTGCGCAAATACCGAAGCGCCCGCAAGGCGGGAGAGGCCCTGGGCCTTTCCCATACCAGCGTCCTCAACAAGGTCAGGCGCTACCATCTGGAAACTTTTCTTACCGAACGGAAAGATTAGTTTCCAATTTGGGTGGTTCGGAAGAGAAAAAGCCCTGGACTTCCGCTGGCATAGTTTTTGCATTTGTAGATGGACACAATATAATAATCTCTGGAGGCGAATTTCATGAAGATTGATAAGAAACTTGGCTTTGCAACCCGGGCGGTGCACGCCGGGCAGGAACCGGACCCCCAGTATGGCGCTCTCAGCACCCCTATTTATCAGACTTCCACCTTTGTCTTTAAGGATGTGGCCCAAGGGGCAGCCCGCTTTGCCGGTGAGGAAGAGGGCTATATCTACACCCGCCTGGGAAACCCCACTGTCACTGCTCTGGAAGAAAAGATCGCTTGCCTGGAGGGCGGTGAAGACGCTGCCGCATTTGGCTCCGGCATGGCAGCAGTATCGGCGGCAATCATGGCCCTAGTCAATCAGGGAGATCATGTAGTGCACTCCGCGGCTTTGTATGGCTGCACCTTCGCCTTTTTGCATGAATTAATCGCCCGTTTTGGCGTTACTGCCACCGGCGTAGATACCGCCGACCTGGAGGCGGTGAAAAAGGCCATTCGCCCCAATACTAAGGTAGTCTACATCGAATCCCCCACGAACCCCACTATGCGCATTACTGATATCCAGGCGGTTGCGGAAATTGCCCATGCCCATGGAGCCAAGGTTGTAGTGGACAATACCTTCATGACCCCCTACCTGCAGCGTCCCCTGGAAATGGGGGCCGATGTGGTTCTCCACAGCGCCACGAAGTACATCAACGGCCATGGGGACGTAGTCGCCGGTTTGGTCATCTCCGACAAGGAAACCATGACTAAAATCAAGATGACCACTCTCAAAGATATTGGCGGCATCATGAGTCCCTTTGACGCCTGGCTGATATTGCGCGGCCTGAAAACACTGCCCTTGCGCATGGACCGTCATAATAGCAACGCCATGGCCATCGCCAAATACCTGGAGAAACACCCGGCTGTCGCCAAGGTATACTATCCTGGCTTGGAATCTTTTGATCAGCATGCACTGGCGAAAAAGCAGATGAGCGGTTTCGGCGGCATCATGTCCTTTGAACTCAAGGGCGGTTTTGAAGCAGGCGTGCGCCTGATGAACGGCGTCAAAATCTGCCACTTGGCTGTGAGCTTGGGTGACATCGACACCCTCATTCAGCATCCCGCTTCTATGACCCACTCAGTGGTGCCGGAAGCGGAGCGCTTGGCTGTCAATATTACTCCCGGCCTGGTTCGCCTGGCAGTAGGCCTGGAAGATGTAGAGGATATCATCGCAGATTTAGAACAGGCATTATAAAAATAAGCCTAACCGGGGTCAGTCTCAGTGAGACTGGCCCCGGTTTTTTTGTGGAATACTAAGGAGCCGCAGGGGTCAAGCTAATTCTATGGAGTTTCGCAAGGGGGGGCGCTGGATGTACAAAAAGCCCAGGAAGCGGTACCGCCTGCCCAAAAAGGCAGGGGAGTTTCAGGATAAAAAGCCTGCAGAAAAGCTGGAGAAAGTAAGTACCAAATTACAAGACAATATCTCTGCTGCTGAACATACTTTTAAGAACAGCCTGGATTTTATAGTGCGCAAGGTCAGCTTTGGCCCTTCAGGCCAGGTGCGAATGGCCATGGTGTTCCTGGAAACCCTTACAGATAAACAAACTCTTAGCGACTTTGTCCTGGAGCCTTTAAATTATCTCTGTTTTGAAGAGTATGAAGTGACCCGGATCCCCGGCAAAATCATCGACATCCTGCCTTCCGCCCTGAAAGTAGAAGAGGAGGCAGACTGGGCCCTTCTGGAAAAAAAGATTGTCACCGGCCATGCCATCTTATTTATTGATGGCTACGATCGGGCGGTCATCATGGAAGCCCGGAAATGGAAGGAGCGGGCCATAAGCGAGCCCCAGACCGAGACTTCAGTAGTGGGGCCGAGAGAGGGTTTTGTGGAAAGCCTTATCACCAATGCCAGCCTGCTGCGCAGGCGCCTGCGCACTCCCAACCTGGTCCTGGAAGCCATTCCCGTGGGGACTACTTCTAATACCAATGTGATTATCTGCTATCTCACAGGCGTAGTGGATGAAAAGCTGGTAGCAAAGGTGCGCCAGAGGGTGGAGGCAATTAATGTTGAAGCGATGTATTCGGTGAACCTGGTCAGCGAACTGTTAGCTGATGTGCGTTACACCCCTTTTCGTCTGTTTGCCACCACCGAGCGCCCGGACAAACTGGCCTCGGCCCTGGTTGAAGGCAGGGTGGGGATTATGGCTGAGAATACCCCCATGGCCATGATTGTACCTTCAGTCTTCTGGCAATTTTTTCAGTCCAGCGAGGATTATTACGAGCATTATCCCCTGGCAGCAATCAATCGCAGCTTGCGCATGGCGGCATTCTTTATTGTGGTTGGCCTGACTGCGGCTTATGTGGCAGTGGCCACTTTTCATCAGGAGATGATACCTACTCCCTTGCTTTTGGCCATGGCTGCGGTAAGAGAGCCTGTACCCTTGCCTACGGTCTTGGAGGCATTGCTGCTGGAGACCATATTAGAAGGCCTGCGGGAGGCGGGCCTGCGTTTGCCCAAGCCTGCCGGGCAGGCTGTGAGCATAGTTGGGGCCCTGGTTATGGGTCAGGCGGCAGTAGCGGCAGGCCTGGTTTCTCCCCAAATGGTTATTGTGGTTGGCCTGGGCGCTGTCGCTTCCTTCCTCATCCCTGACTATTCATTTGTCAACGCCTTGCGGGTCTTGAAGTTTCTCTTTATTATTCTGGCCGGCGCCTTCGGGGCCTTTGGCCTGATGATGGGATACATGGTTTTGGGGATTCACTTAAATTCACTGCAGACTTTTGGCGTGCCCTATACAGCGCCGGTGACACCCTTCAGTCTTAAGGACATGAAAGATATTTTCTTCCGGGCCCCCTGGTGGGCCATGGGCAAGCAGGGCCCAACGAATGGAGACGAGGGCAATGAAAAAAAGAACTGACATCCTGATTTTGATTCTCATGGTGGCGCTGTTAATCTCAGGCTGTTGGAGCCGGCGCGAAATGGAGAGCCTTTCGTATATTCTTGTGCTGGGAATTGACCAAGGGGAAGATGGCGGCTTCAAAATTTATGCCCAGGTGGGCAAACCCAGACAATCTGAAGGCGGCGGCGGAGGGGGCGGAGGGGAGCAGCCAGTTTTTCACACCCTGACGTCAGAAGGCAGGGATATGTCTGAGGCAGTGAATAAATTATTTTTGAAGAGCACTAAAATCCCCGACTTAAGCCATCTGCAGCTGCTGATTTTCAGCACTAAACTGGCGGCCAAGGGCATTCAGCAGGTGCTGGATTTTTTGCGCCGGGATTTCAGCCTCCGGGAAAATATAAGGGTGGCAGTTGCGGAGGTAAGTATCGAGGATCTGCTGAAAGTTGAAGAAAAGTTAGGCAATCAACCGGCTTTGGCCATCATCAATCAGTTTTTGATCAATACCCAAAGGTCCACGGTGGTGCAGGCGGAATTTAAAGATTTGGTCAGTCAGCTGCTGGAGCCCGACCTGCAGGCGGTGCTGCCCATGATTGGAGCCAGTGAAGACCGCTTCACCCTGGGAAAAACAGCGGTTTTTGACGGCTACAAAATGGCGGCGACACTGGACATGCCGGAAACCCTTGGCTTGCAGCTTTGGCGCGACCAGGTGAGAACGGGCTATGTCACAATCCCTCAGTCTGATCCCGGAAAAGTTGTGAGTTTTAAGATAATCAACAGCAAGACTAAGGTGAGAGTAAGCTGGAAGAATAATAAACTGTTTGTTCAGGCTAATACAGACATGACCCTGGACATCCAGGAGATGTTGGACATAGATAGTAAAGAGCTGAAAACCCGCGCTAAGCATTATTTCGTCAATCGCATGAGGGACACTTTACAGGTGGCTAAAGATGAGGGCATTGAATTCCTGGGCATCTCGGCTTTGCTGCGGCGGGAGGACCCGAAGAAATGGGAAAGTGTAAAAAATCGCTGGCAAGAAGTATTACTGCAAGCTGAATATGATCTTCGCTGCAATGTGCGAATCCGGGGGCAGGGTCCGGTTCGCTAGGGAGGAAGCCAATGAATAAAATATCTATGTTTGAGATAGCAGCTTTGTCCATTACCGTAGTGATTTCCACCTCAATAATGTTTACACCTTATTTCGCCGCTCAGGCTGCAGGCCAGGGGGCCTGGATTTCAGTGCTGGCAGCGGGTTTGATTGCCTGCATTCCCACTGGGGCGGCTTTTGCAGTTATGGCCAGATTCCCCCGGCAATCAGTAATCCAGGCCATGCCCCAATTATTGGGAGGTTTCATGGGGAAAATTGTCTCTTTGCTCTACGCCGGCTTTTTTCTCTTTTTCGCTGCCCTGGCAGTCTGGCGCATGGAGGCTTTCGCCATCAGATTCCTCATTCCTGATACTCCCCAGCTGGTAATCAGGATAGTGTTCCTTCTGGGAGTAGCCTATGGGGCCATGAGCGG
>DIPE01000063.1:18032-20332 GCA_002427015.1 Firmicutes bacterium UBA5496
ACCATGATTCTGCCGGCAGAGAGCTTAAATTTTTCTTTTTTGTTGCCTATGTTTGAGCAAGGGGTGAAACCGGTAATTACTGGCGCTGTTCTGCTCCTGGGCTGGTTTTGTCAGGCGCCGGTGGTCATCCTCATGTTGCAGCGGCATGTCAGCGAAGCATTGCTTCAGGGCGGCGGGCGCAAGGCGATCCTGGGCACCTTGGTGGCCACTGTTACTATGGGAGTGGGGTTTATTAGCATTCTCGCTGCCTTCGGGCCCGAACAGGCCTCAACTATGTTTTATCCTGCCTTTGCCCTGGTAAGGATAATCTCTGTCAGCACTTTTCTCGAGCATACCGAGGTTATTTTTGTTGTGGTCTGGGTGGCGTCAATCTTTCTGGCCGCCAGCTTTTATATTCAGGCATTTGCCGAGAGCATTTCAGACATTCTCAATTTTAAGGGCAGGACTGCCAAAGTCTTGATAATGCTTATTTCCATTCTCATTCTCACAGTCTGGCCCCTATTTTATAATTTAAGTTTTTATCTCCTACTTTCGACCATAAGAGATATTGGCGCTGTTGCCGGAGTGGCCTTTGGCGGCGCGCTGCCCCTGCTTTTGCTGGCCAGGGTAATCATTGCTCCGCCAAAACCAAAACAAAAAAAAGCAACTCCCCAGCCTGAGCCCGGTAGCAGCGAAGCAGATGGGGGAGTTTTTGGCAGCGAAATAGAAAATGGCAGCTAAAAAAGCATAAAAATGCTTTTTTATTTTTTTTAGAATTATGTCTTGACATCTGCCAGGATATTGAGTAGAATATCACTTGTGACTAAGGTTCAACCGAATATGTGGGGGCGTAGCTCAGCTGGGAGAGCGCCTGAATGGCATTCAGGAGGTCAGGAGTTCGATCCTCCTCGTCTCCACCAAAAGAAATCCTAAGCCTCAGGCATTTGCCTGAGGCTTTTTAGGTTGCCATAGAACAAGTCTATTTTCCGGTCAGGAATCATATTTTACTGAATTCAGAAAAAGAGGTTATAAGAATTGAAGCAAAATCGGACTTGGTTTTTCAAAGGTATTCGTGACGGCATTCCAATCGCCTTGGGGTATATCGCTGTCTCATTTACAATCGGCATTGCGGCAAAGAATACTGGCTTAACTGCGTTTCAAGCTGCCTTGATGTCCCTGACGAATAATACATCGGCCGGGGAATTTGCCGCTCTGGGTCTGATTGCTTCCGGCGCTTCCTATATGGAGATGGCCCTGACCCAGCTGATTATTAACCTCAGGTACAGCCTTATGTCTGCCGCTTTATCCCAGAAACTGTCCGGGAATACGCCATTTTTTCACCGGCCTCTACTGGCCTACGGGGTTACCGATGAAATATTTGGCGTTTCCATAGGCGTGGATGGGAAACTCAACCCTTTTTATTCCTATGGCGTTATCTCTGTGGCGGCCCCCGCGTGGGCCTTGGGCACGTTTCTAGGCGTGGTAACGGGCAATATCCTTTCCGGGCAGATCCTTGGGGCACTGAGCGTGGCTCTGTATGGAATGTTTATCGCTGTGATTATTCCCCCTGCCAGAAAGAATAAAGTTTTAGCCGGACTGATTGCTGTTTCAATGGGCGCAAGCCTGTTATTTGCTTATCTTCCGCTGGTTAGAGAGATTTCAGCGGGTTTTCGCATAATTATTCTAACGATTGTCCTGGCAGGAATAGCCGCGGTTTTATTCCCAATAAAAGACGAAAATGCAGAGGAGAAGAGCGATGGATCGAAAAATATACCTGTATATACTTGTGATGGCAGTGGTAACTTATCTGATCCGGGTATTGCCGCTTACTCTCCTGCGCAAGCCGATTAAAAGCGCTTTTATCCGTTCTTTTTTGTATTATGTTCCTTTTGTAACCCTGGCGGTAATGACCTTTCCGGCAATCCTCTCTGCCACTGTCAGGGTCTGGCCGGGCCTTGCCGCCTTTGTGGCGGCAATTGCCCTGGCATATGCCGGAGCCAGTTTATTAACGGTGTCTGTGGGCGCCTGCTTGATTGTTATTGTTATAGAACTGATGTTATGATTTTTCCTGAAGACTGAACGTAATTTCAGAGTTAGAACTGCCGGATACCCTCCTGGGGGTTCCGGCTTTATGGTTAAGATAGTTTATATACGGCCTTGGTTTTCCGCTATAATGAGTGATAGGGCCGATAGGGGGAATTGTAATGAAAAAAACACTCTTGTGCTTTATTGCCGCAGGCTTATTGCTCTTCTTGTTTTTTTACTGGCAAAACAATGGACTGGTCATAACAGCGTACGAGTATGCGGATGCAAAAATTACC
>DIPE01000097.1 GCA_002427015.1 Firmicutes bacterium UBA5496
GAGCAATATCAGGACCAAAGCAAGACCGGAAAACACGCCCAAGTACCGCCAGACCTTTTCATTGGCCGCCCTGGCCCGTTCAGCCTCCTGTTCTAATTGCCGCAGATGCTCCAAGTGCAATTCCAGCTGCCGCCCCTGTTCGGTGATGGTGCCGGCCCCCAGCATCTGGACCAAGTTCGCCAGCAGGGCAAAATCCTGGGGCGCCAGGGCCAGATCCGGCCCCGGTTTTACCTGCTGCCAGGCCCAGCTGACACTGCGGCCCTCCGCCCCCGCCAAGACCCTGGCTAAATCGGCAAAGAGCTGACCCACCGGCCCCCCGGTAGCAGCCGCCGTTACCTGAAGCCCCTGGGGAAGGGGCGTCTGGCGAAAGCGAATTTCGCTGCCCAAAACCGTCAGGGCAAACTGCAGTTGCCGCAGCTGCCGAGGCCTATGCCGAAACCCGTCGGCCACGGCAAACCCCAGGCCGGCGCCGGAAAATACAATCAAGCCTGCAGCCAGCATGCGCAACATCACATTTCTCCTCTGTATAGCATTTTCCCGCCTGGCAGTTCCGCAACCTCCTCTAAAGCTGGCCTGCCCTGCCGGCGGCCGAGAATCACCGCCCGCTGAAAATAGCCTTCTGCCAGCAGGCCCCGCAGCACCGGACGCTCCCTGGCCTCAGCCAGGTTTCTGGCATGGGCGGTGGTCAGCACCGCCACCCCTGCAGCCAAGACATTTTCCAGGGCCCGCACATCTGCCCTGCGGCCAATCTCATCGGCGGCCACTGCCTGGGGCCCCATAGAGCGCACCAGCATTTCCAGTCCCTGGTCCCGGGGGCACCCGTCCAGGACATCGGTGCGCCTGCCCACATCCAGCTGGGGGATGCCCCGGTAACACCCAGCCAGCTCCGAGCGTTCATCTGCCACCCCTACCGTCAGCCCGGCCTCGTCGCTTATGAGCCGGATCAAATCCCGCAGGAGGGTGGTCTTGCCGCAGCCCGGCGCTGCCAGGATCAAGGTATTTAGCAGCTGCCCCCGAAAAAAGAGCCAGGGCAAAACTTCCTTGCCCACCCCTTTCAGCTGGCGGGCGATGCGGATATTGATGGAGCCGGCCTCAGCCATGGCTGCCACTTTGCCCTTGGCAACTGTCACCCTGCCGGCAACCCCTACCCGGTGCCCGCCGGCAACAGTGATGTAACCCCGGGCCAGCTGCTGGGCAAAAGCGTAATAAGAATACTGGCTGAGAATGTTCAAGGTTTCCAGCAAGTCCTCCACATTTACGGTAAGCGGCAGCCACACTTCCCTGCCCCCGCCCTGAATCAGGAGGGCATGGCCCGGGCGCAGGCGAATTTCCTCCGCCGGGGCTAATTCTTCCGGCGCCACAGCTTCCAGGGCCCGGCGGAGCCTGCCCCCTAAGAGGGGCAATACTTGCTGCTTAATCAGGCAATCTTGGCGCAGCATCAAAAAATACACCCTCCCTTGCAATAATAGATATTGAAGGGAAGGTGTATTTATGCTATTCGGTTATGAAAATTTTTCCAAATTAGTCTTCGTCTTCGTCCTCATCAGCGTCGTCATCGTCATCTTCATTGTCAGAGAATATTATCTCGCCGCAGTCGGGACAGTGGATGGCCAACTCATCGTCTGCCGCTTCCGCCAGCTCATCTTCATTGACTGTTACAATCGCATCACAATGAGGGCATTGGATTTCAAATTCTTCCGCGTCTTCACAGTGGCAAGTGCATTCATCATCATCCTCAAAAACTACATCCTCAACATCTGCTAAATCCGCGTCCAGCGCTTCCAAAAAGTCTTCGTTTTCCTCGGTCCGGTCGGTCAGATCATCGATCTCCTCAACCATCTCATCAACAAGGTCCAGAATCTGCAGCAACAGCTTGATACTGGGATCTTTTTGATCCAGATTCATGCCCTCAGCCAATCCGTGTATGTAGGCAACCCTTTCTTGCAGCGTCTTCATCAATAATACCTCCCTTTTATCAATTCGGTCACTACAATATAATGACCGTGAAAACCTGGTTTATTCCTAGACACGCTCGGAATATTCGCCGGTGCGGGTATCAATGCGCAGTTTGTCCCCCACATTGATAAACAGCGGCACCTGCACCACCAAGCCTGTGTCCATGACGGCAGTCTTGGAGCCGCCTGAGGCGGTGTCCCCTTTGATGCCCGGTTCAGTTTCCACTACTTCCAGTTCGACAACTACCGGCAGATCCACCCCAATGATCTTATCCTTATAAAACTGCAGGTGCAGTTCCATATTTTCCTTGAGGTATTTGACTGCATCCCCTAAATCATCTGTCCCCAGGGCAAATTGATTATAGTCTTCGGTGTCCATAAAATGCCACATGTCATCGCCGGCATAGAGATACTGGGTAAGGCGGCGCTCAATATGGGCCTGTTCAAATTTATCCTTGGGGTTAAAGGTGCGCTCAGTGACGGCGCCGGTTTCGATATTCTTCAGCTTGGTGCGGACAAAAGCCGCCCCTTTGCCGGGCTTGACATGCTGAAAATCGACAATTGTATAGATGCTGTTCTCAAATTCAATGGTTAAACCTGTGCGAAATTCACTAGGGGAGATCATTGCTCAAACCCCTCCTTCTTATTTGATTTCTATCAATTCCTTCGCTGAAGTCATCAGGTTGCGGCAGCCGCCCTCCTGGACAACTACTGTGTCCTCGATGCGCACGCCTCCCCAATCGGGAAGATAGATTCCCGGTTCGACAGTGACCAGGTTATTGACTGCCAGAATGTCCTCACTGGTAGCCCCCGCCCGGGGACTTTCATGGATGGCCAGGCCCACTCCATGGCCCAGTCCGTGGCCAAAATGTTCGCCATAACCTTTGGCGGCGATGATGTCCCTGGCCACGCTGTCTGCTTCTTTGCCGGTGATGCCGGCCCGAATTCCCTCAACACCGGCCAATTGAGCTTCCAAAACAATTTCATAGATTTCTCTTTGCCGGGGGCTGGCCTTGCCCAAGACGACAGTCCGGGTCATATCGGAACAATAGCCCTTGTAGACGCAGCCAAAATCCATGGTGATGAAATCATTTTCCTCCAACAGTTTTTCGCTGGCAACCCCGTGAGGCATGGAGGAGCGAACCCCGGAAGCCACAATGGTATCGAAAGAAGGACCGGAAGCGCCTAAATCCTGCATATGCCTTTCCAGTTCCAGGGCAACCCGGCGTTCGCTTAAGCCCGGCCGGAGAAAGCCCAGGATATGGGTAAAGGCCTTATCGCCAATGGCAGCGGCCTGAGCCAACAGCTCCAGCTCTTCTGGGTCTTTGACCGCCCGCAAGTCCAGCAAAATGTCCTCAAGAGGAATAAGCTCAATGCCTTCCATTTCAGAAGTCCACTTGGCATGCTGGCCCACAGTGATAAAGTCTTTTTCAAACCCCAGCCGTTTAATCTCCAAACGCTCCAGCACGGCCTTGATATCCGCCGTCAGTTGCTGGCCATGGCGGACGATTTCATAGCCCCGGCACTGCTTGCCGGCCTGCTGAGTGTAACGAAAATCCGTAAGGAATACCGGCTGTCCCTGGCGCCCCACCACCACGACTCCGCTGGAGCCGGTGAAGCCGCTGACCCAGCGCCGGTTTTCCGGCTGCAGCACAATCAAACCGTCTACTTCTTGGGGCATTGCCTCGATGACTCTTTTAACACGCGCTAACAACTGATCACCTTCCTGCTTGCATATTAGTCCTTCTTCCCGGGGCTTAGCCCCAAAGGATTATTATCTCTTCTAAGTATACGCTATAATGCCCTGACTTGGGAAGTCCCCCCATGGAAATATTGCGCCAGGGGGAGTGAGGTTGTTAGTCTGCGCTTATTGTTATTTAAAAGGGTTTGACATATACTAGGCTGGAGCACATTTTTGTGCACACAAAGCCACTCAATGGGAGGACAAGATATGCAGGATTTTACCACATACATAAACCCCTGGTTAGGAGAATTGCTGAGCAAATTGCGCTTAAGCATAGACTTTCAGCGGGGAGAAGGCTGCTGGCTTTATAGCGGCGATAAAGCTTATCTGGACTGTGTTGCCGCCTATGGAGCCCTGCCTTTTGGCCACAACCCCCCGGAAATTTGGTCCGCTCTCAACCTGGCTAATGCCAGGTCCATCCCCGGATTCATCCAGCCTTCGGCGATGGCGCCGGCTGTAGCTCTTGCCCGGCGCCTGCTGGCTCTGGCTCCGGAAAATCTAAAGCATGTAACCTTTACAAACAGCGGCGCTGAAACTGTGGAAGCCGCCATCAAGGCCTGCCGCTCCGCCACCGGGCGCATGCAGATTATTTCCGCCAAGCAAAGTTTCCACGGCAAGACCCTGGGGGCTCTCTCCGCCACCGGCAATCCCGCCTACCAAAGGGGATTTGGCGCACCCGCCCCAGGCTTTTTCTGCATTCCCTACGGCGACAGCGCTGCCCTGGAGCAATATCTGCAAACTCATGCCCAAGAAACTGCCGCCTTTATCGTCGAGCCCATTCAAGGAGAAGGGGGAGTGATTGTCCCTCCTCCCGGCTATTTAAGCGAAGTCCGAGCAATCTGCACTAAGTATAATGTGCCCCTTGTGCTGGATGAAATCCAGACGGGCCTGGGCCGCACAGGTCAGCTCTTTGCCTGCATGGCCGAGGGCGTCAAGCCGGACATCCTCCTGTTGGCCAAGGCCCTGGGAGGAGGATTGGTGCCCATTGGCGCAGTCTTGCTGAGCGCCGAGATGTACACCAAGGAATTCGGGCTCAAGCACTCCTCCACCTTTGCCGGCGGCGCCCTGGCCTGTTACGCAGGTCTGGCAGCCCTGGAAAAACTCACTGCCAATGAGGGGGAAGTCCTCAAAAATGTCAACCGCATCGGCAGTTATATCCGGGAAAGTCTGGAAAAAATCTGCGCCCCATATGACTTTGTCAGCCTCCGGGGCCGGGGCCTCATGCTGGGCCTGGACTTTCAAATTTCCCGCCGCACCCATCCCGGCAACCTCCTGGGCCTGCTGGCAGAGCAAAAGCTGCTCACCCCCCTCATCGCCAGCTACCTGCTCCATAAGCACAGGCTGCGGGTGGCCCCCACCTTAAACGGGGCCAGCGTCATTCGCATCCAGGCTCCCCTGATCATCAACCAAGAAGAAGCAGTCTTCCTCATCAAGGCAATTGAGAAGACGCTGCCGGTGCTGGCTGCCGGCGATACCAGAGAAATCTTCGCCCACCTCCTGGGAATAGAGCCCCGCCAAGCAAAGCTGCCCCCCTGCAAACCGGGGAAACAGCTGAAACCAGGCGCCCACCAGACCAGGTTCGCTTTTCTTGTGCACCCCCTGGACGACAACAGCGTTGTGGATTTTGACAAAGGCCTGGCCGCGCTAAGCCCGGAGAAGCTTAGAATGATCGCCAATAAGTGGCTGCCGGAAATGGAGCCCTTTGTCATCGGCGAAGCAGTTATCCCCTCAAAAAAAGGGAATTCCGCCTACTGCGAGTTTATCAACATTCCCCGCACCGCCAGCCAGCTGCTGGCCATGGACCCCAGGGAAAGCATCAGCCTTGTGCGTCAGGGAATTGAACTGGCCACAGAACGGGGGGCCCAGCTAGTGGGACTGGGGGCATATACCTCGGTAGTGAGCTGGGGCGGCATGGCCCTCAGGGAGGCGGGGGTACCCCTGACCACCGGCAACAGCTATACAGTGATTACCGCCTGTGAGGCCACCATCGCCGCCCTAAAGGGCCTGCATGTGGACCCGGGCCAGACCACTGCCGCAGTAATGGGAGGGGCAGGTTCTATTGGCCGCTGTCTCGCCCTGCTCCTGGCCCCCTCCGTTAAAAGCATCATCCTCCTGGGCAATCCCGCCAATCCCGGGCGCAGCCTGGCCAAGCTCAGCCAGGTCGGGGCGGAAATCTGCCGGCATCTCTTAACTGCCGCACCGGACTCGCCTCTGGCAAGGGAAATTGCCCGCATCCCCGGCTGCCCCCACAGCAGTCAGGACTTGGCAGCTTTCCTCCGCTTTTTCAGCGAAAATTCCCCCCTGCTGCCGATCACAGTTTCCCTGGATGCAGATACTGAGCTCCCCAGGGCAGATGTGGTGGTAACCGCCACCAGCAGTGTCAGCGACTTAGTGACGCCGGAGAATGTAAAATTCGGCGCCCTTATCTGCGACCTCTCCCGCCCGGCTAATGTCAGCAAAGAAATCAAAAGCCGCCGCCCAGACGTGCTGGTCATTGACGGCGGCGTGGTGGCAGTATGGAAGCGGCCGGACCTGGGCTGGGACTTTGGCTTTGAACAGGGCCTCTGCTATGCCTGCATGGCTGAAACCATGCTCCTGGCCTTAGAAGGGCATCTGGAACATACCAGCATCGGCAGTAGCATCAATGTGGAAACCCTGGACTTGCTCCGGAATCTGGCGGAAAAACATGGCTTTCGCCTTGCGGACCTGCGCAGCTTTGACAAACCCCTGAATCGAAAAGACTGGCAGCGGGTCATAGCCGCCCGGGCCAGCAGATAAATACCCTTACCTGCAACTAATTCTTGGGGCCGTATCTTGACATTATCCATAGCATACTTACCTTGATAAAAATGGTATAATATGCTATATTGTAGGGGAGTTTTTATAAGATTTACATTTAAATGATTCAAATGGGGAGGTATTAATTTGCTTTGATTAAGTGTTCAATTTGTCGAAGTCTCATTAATGACCCGGAACCAGCGATATTGTTCTTCGGTGAGGACGGTAAAGCAAGACTTACTTGTTCAAATTGCGAAAAACAAATAGAGACAATGATGCAAAGTAATAACTCTGTAGAAATAAAAGCAGCCCTTAATTATATTCATACTTGTAGAACACAAGCTACTGATTCCGAAGTTGCATCATATTTAGGTGAAATAGTTGACAACAACAGCTTAGATATACTTGAACTGGAAAGTAAAAATAAAAAACCTGTAAACTTTAAACACTCTAAGGACTATTTTCAAGATAGAAGTCTCGAGACAAGTGAAAACACCAGTATTTGGATCTCAGGGTTACGAACAGCTGCCTGGATTTACTTTTTTACAGTAATAGCTATTGGACTTTCTATTTCACTAGTTTTTAATGATAATGTTGGCATCGCTTTCTTGGTGATGGTATTTTCATTTTTGCTTGCTTTTATGAGTGTTGCAGGGGTTATGATCTTTTTAAATATCGCCCAGCATATTGCTGAAATCAGGAATGAGCTGACGTCTAAAAACCGATTTTCTAAAAAAAACAAGACCGGAGCTTAAATGGGCTCCGGTTTATCTATTTTCCCGCCCGCCAGGCCATAGGCTGCTTCGGCAACTGCCTTGGCCAGGGTGGGCTTAAGCTGGCAGGCAGTCGAGGCCGTTCTTCGCGCTAAATCGCATATCTATTTAAGGCTTATCCCGGAAAATTATCCTTTTAGCTTTTTTCACCGTTGTTACTTGTGCTAAAATATGGGCAGTAAATCTTTCTACCTGGGGAGGAAAACCAGTGAAACGAATTTCGCCAAGAGTAGCTGCAGTTCATGACCTGTCAGGGTTTGGCAGGGTGTCATTGACAATGGTCATCCCCATTCTCACCACCATGGGAGTCCAGGTTTGCCCTCTTCCCACCGCAGTTTTATCTACCCACACTGGCGGCTTTGATAATTATAAATTTATCGACCTT
>DIPE01000057.1:0-168 GCA_002427015.1 Firmicutes bacterium UBA5496
TCAACTATAAGTACTTTCTTGCCCAACAAGATGTCTGTGCTTTTAATAATGCAGAAACCGGGAAAATAGTAGATGGAATTCACCCCGCGGATGCATTCATCCAATCTGCCGAGGAGGTCCTTGCTCTGCTAAAAGAGATATTGCAAGCCGACTCTGAATGTACTGAGC
>DIPE01000057.1:380-2221 GCA_002427015.1 Firmicutes bacterium UBA5496
GTGATTTCTATGATCATCAAACCCTCCGCTGCGATTCGTAATAACTATAATGAGGTTTCTGAGTTATGTAAGCGCACTGGAGAACCCGTTTTTCTGACAAAGAACGGCGAAGGTGATCTAGTAGTTATGGACATAGAAACGTTTACCCGTCGAGAAAGTATGTTACGTCTACGGGAACAATTAATCATTGCTGAAGAAAGTCGGGCATCTGGAAACAAAGGTTACTCCATAGGTGAAGTGTCGTCTATGATGAGAGACGCTATTAAAGAGGTTCTTGATGGGAAGCAAGAATAAATACCATGTAGTAATATCTGAAGAGTCTGCAAGAATGCTTATCTCACATTCAAGATTACTTGCACAGAAAAGCGAAACGGCAGCCATGAGACTCATATCCGAATTTGAGCATAAAGCTAAGTCACTGGAATTATTTCCGGAGCGAAATCCACTGCTTGCTTATACGGTATTACCACCAGGTAAGTATAGAAAGATATTGTTCGCTGACAGATATCTATTAATCTACCAAATCAAAGATAATATAGTATACATTGATGCTGTTGTCGACTGCAGACAAGACTACATTTGGCTCATACAACCTCTTTGAAATGAAAGACCGCTTCCGCTACCACTGAATGCGAAACGGTAGTTATCCTATGTCCTTAAATATGGTAAAATACTGGTACTTTGACATTCAGGGGGGAGAAATTTGTGAATGTCTATTCTGGCGGGGCAGCTGCTGCGGCTGCTGTAGCTGCAGCCTACAAAAGAAAGCTGGATGAGGAGGAAGAAAGGTTGACTCCATATACCAAAGAAGACCTGACACAGGGCTGGGAATATAAAATTGTCCGTTCTAACACTGCAATAAGTGGTGAACGGTTTTCGAGATTATGCGAGGAAGAATCCCAAAACGGCTGGGAACTTGTGGAGAAATTTGATAACAACCGGATTAGATTTAAGCGCTCTATTGCCAGCCGGGCGAACGATCATATGGCATCTATCGACCCGTATCGAACCCGGATTGGTTTGAGCGAGGGCGCGTTCGTCGGAGTTGTGCTTGGTGTTGTCCTGGCCATTTGCGTAATTATCTTCATGGTGATGGCCGTCCTACACGGCTGATGGATTAGACAGATATGAAATACAACTTTCCGAGATAAGCATTAAAGCCCTTTTAGCGTCGCTAAAAGGGCTTTAATGCGCCAGAGGCAATACACCGGTCTTTATTGTATGCCCGCTATTCCACCAGAAGAGCTGGCGGCTGCTCAGGAGAATCAAGCTTGGTGTACATCAGGGCCAGCTGCAGGGCTGAGGCCACATAGCAGTAGATGGGTATGGATATAAGTACTGCAATTGGATTCCAGAGCAGGTTGACAATCAGGGCGGCGATGAATTACTCCGGCAATATTAATTCCCTTTCCGGCTTCAGATGATTTGTTTTTCGCCAGTCAACTTAAAAGAAGCGTGGGATATGCATAATTTCCTCTTTCCTTCCTATATTAGTTACTGGAGGGAAGGATATGGAAATACTTGTTAACAACTTCTTTGTCCTCTTGATTTATGCGCTGGCGGGAGTATTGGTCAAGGTTCTCACCGGCAGCAGGCTGGCGCCCCTGGCGCCCTGGGGAATATTTATTGTCCACATAGGCCAGATTGCTATGGAAATGTGCCAATATGCCGGCCAAGCAGGACTACTTCCCTGCCTGGCATTAACTCTTCCCCACGGCTGTCTGGAAATACCGGGTTTAGTCTTGGCCTGTGTGGTTGGGAGTCGGCTGAGCCTGGGCAAAAAAACAGGCTTTCACCTGCCTGCAGCGGTGGCGCTGATTATTGCTGGCGCCTGGGTAGAA
>DIPE01000057.1:2321-6518 GCA_002427015.1 Firmicutes bacterium UBA5496
GGTAGAAACCTGCGTTACGCCTTTTCCCCTCACCCATTGGTTATGAAAAGGCCCGCCTGGTACCCGGCGGGCCAACTGCAGCCGGGCCCAAAAGGGACCAGCGCAGTGTCTATGCCATTATATTCGACGTAACTGTTAATATTTCCTTTAAGGCCTTATTTTTTTATCCCCGAACCCCAGAAGATCTTTTTGCTATGGGGTTTGAAGCCGAGGCCCATGGAGAGGTTTCGGGAAGCAATGTTGGAATCGATGATATGAATCATCGGGGTCTTGCCTGCTGCCAGCACCTTAGCGATGAGGGAAGAAGCCAGCTTCCTGCCGTACCCCCGGTGGCGGTAGGGTTCCAGCACCCGCAGGGAACCCAGATTTACCATGTCGTCGATGGCATCATAGCACACCGCCCAGCCCGCCAGCTTGCCGTCAATGCGGATGGCGCTGCTGGGATAGGCCTTGAGGATATATTTAAAGAATTCCAGGCTGCCTTCATGCTTGTAGGTCCAATGCTCATTGACAAACTCAGCGTCAGCCACAGTCAGGCTGTCCAAGGGCTCAGGGCTGCCGCTGAAATCCTCTGGCCTGAGAGTATAGGCGGTGCAGTCTTCATCGCTGACAATCCCGGTAAAATGCTGCTCTAATAAGGGCAGGAGACTGGTGGCAACGCCAAAGAAAGGGTATTCCCGGCCGGAGGGGAGGTCACGGAGAAACCGGTCCAGGGACTTTTCCTTACCGTACATATGTAAACTGTGGTCCAGCAGCATGGCCGCGCCGTCCGCAAACCACAATGTGAGCTCTTTCTGGGCCCGGGGTGAGTGGAAGAGCTGATACTGCATCTTATACGTTACCACAGTATCCTCTTTGAGCAGTGCAGCTAATTCAACGAAATCTATTTTCATCTATATTCCCCCTATAGTAGTTTTCGCCAGTAATTATATCATTTTGACAGTCTATCCGCAGCCAGTACTTTAGTAAATTAGTCTTGATTTGACTGTTTGTTTCAGGCATACTCAAAGCAGACTTACTTGAGAGGAGGACTTCTATGCGCAAATATCTGCCCTATTTCGCCGGACTTGGTTACGCAACAATTTTTGGCTTCTCCTTTATGTTTACCCGAGGAGCATTGGAACATATTGCTCCCTTTCACTTGCTGGGCCTGCGGTTTGCCGCCGCGGTCCTCACCCTGGTTCTCCTGGGGCTGCTGGGGATTGTCTCTATTAAGGTCACCTGGCCCCAGTTCAAAGCCCTGCTTCCCCTGGCCTTTTTCCAGCCCATCCTTTATTTTCCCTTTGAGACCCTTGGGGTGCAGCTGACCTCCTCATCTCAGGGAGGCATGATGATCGCGGCCATCCCCATCTTTGTCACCATTCTGGCGGCAGCGGTGCTAAAAGAACGTCCCCGGACCCTGCAATATCCCTTTATTCTGGCCTCAGTAGGCGGTGTCATCTTCATCGCAGCCATGCAGAGTCAGGGGCAGCTGGGGACGAACAAATTGGGCACCCTGTTGCTGCTGGGAGCGGTGCTGTCTGCAGCCTGTTACAACATTGCTTCCCGCAAGGCTGGCCAGCGTTTCTCGCCCCTGCAAACCACCTGGGTGATGATGGTGATAGGCGCAGTTTTCTTCAATGGAATAGCCCTCACTCAGCATGCAGCTGCAGGCGCCTTATGCCAATATTTCCGCCCGCTTATGGCGATCTGGCCTGCAGTATTATTTCTCGGCATCCTTTCCTCGGTCACAGCCTTCTTTTTAATCAATTTCACTCTGGCGAAGCTTCCCGCTGCCCAAGGCGCAGTCTTCTCCAACTTGACTACCTTGATCTCTATCTTTGCCGGGGTGACATTCCTAAAGGAAACCATTGCCTGGTACCAGGCTGTGGGGGCCTTGATCATCTTGGTGGGCGTCTGGGGAACCAACCGCTTTGCCCAAGATCCTGAACTGCCGGAGGTGAAAACGTGCAGCCGATAATAAAAGCAAGGATAACCAAGGGTCTGTTGCTGCTGGGCCTGGGCATTTTGGCGGCAGGGGCTATTGCCGGTATAAAATTCCTGGCTTATTGGAATCTGCTGCCCCAAAGAGCTTTTTCCGCCAAAGACTTTGGCATTGAAACAATTCTCAGCGATGTAGATTATGACGGCGATGGCATCGATGATTATACCGATATCCTCTTAGGAGCGCGAGCAGAGGCCAAGAAAAGGCCCAAGTATGTCAACGCCTATTACGCCGGCGGCTATCCTCCCGAAGACATCGGGGTTTGCACAGACATGATTTGGCGGGCCCTGGCCAATGCCGGCTATTCCCTTAAGGATCTGGTGGCTGCCGACATTAAAGCCTGTGAAGAGGCATACCCGGGCACCAAGGGCACACCGGATTCCAACATTGACTTCCGCCGGGTCAATAATCTCAAGGTGTTCTTTGAACGGAACACCCTCTCCCTCACCCTGGATCCCTATGAGATTGACCAGTGGCAGCCGGGGGATATTGTCACTTTCAAGCCGGGACATATCGCCATTATCTCTGACAAGAGAAACAGGCGGGGCCTGCCCTATATTCTCCATAACGGCCGCCAGCCCGTCAAAGAAGAGGATGCCCTGACAAGGCATACAATTACCGGCCACTTCCGCTTTATTCTCGGTGGCTCAAACTAAAGCAAAATCCCATGGACTTCTGCCCATGGGATTGTTTTATTCGCCTTTTTGTCTTTCCCGGAAGGCCCGTTCGATATCTCTTTGGGCGCTCCGCTCCGCCAGGTCCTGGCGCTTGTCATAGAGCTTTTTGCCACGGGCCACAGCCAGTTCCAGCTTGACCCGGCCCCGGCGAAAATACAGGCGCAGGGGAATCAGGGCCATGCCCTTTTCCCGGGTAATACCGATGAGGCGGCGAATTTCGCTGCGGTTCAAGAGGAGCTTGCGCACCCGCAGGGGATCGTGGTTAAAGCGGTTGCCCTGCTCATATGGGCTGATATGCATGCCATATAAAAATACTTCGTTATTTTCCACCTTGGCAAAGCTGTCCTTTAAATTGACCCGGCGGCCGCGGATGGATTTGACCTCGGTGCCCTGAAGGACGAGGCCTGCCTCGATTACATCTTCAATATGATATTCGTGACGGGCTTTGCGGTTCTCTGCAATTACCATAATTTCTTCCATAGTAATTCTCCTCAGAAATTGTGAGACACACGGTAAGAGGGCCGTGTGTCACTGTCTATAAATGAGTATGGCCATTTTATCATACTCATGGCTGGCGGTCAACGGGTCTACCCCCGGAAAAGGACCCTTGTCTGCGCACTATTTATAACAACCAGCTAAGCCCGCGCCAGTTGTCTGAAAGCTGCGGACAGGCTTCCTCCCCTGAAGAATAAGCGGCCCTGAGGCCGCTTATTCTTGTACCAGAAGAAAGTCCAGGGTCCTGGCTTCCTTGTTGACTTTGATGAGCTTGACGATGACAGGATCCGCCAGCCTGTATACTTGTTTTCGCCGTTCTCCCACCAGGGAATAGAGCTTTTCGTTATAGTGGTAGTAGTCGTCAAGCATGTTGCTGATATGCACCAGGCCTTCCACGCTGTTTTCCAATTCCACGAAAAGACCAAAGGCAGTGACGCCGCTGATGATGCCGGAGAAAGTTTCTCCCAGATGGGCCTCCATGTACTCCACTTTCTTTAAATCTACTGACTCCCGGTCTGCCTCCTCCGCCCCCCGTTCCCGGCGGGAACAATGGGCGGCCAGTTCTTTCAGGTCCTTGAGCTGAGCGTTCCAGGCCTTCGGCGCCGGTTCTCCCAGCCAATAGGTAATAAAGCGATGGACCAGCAGGTCGGGATAGCGGCGGATGGGGGCTGTAAAGTGGGTGTAGTACTTGGCCGCCAGGCCAAAGTGGCCGGCATTTTGCTCGGAATACCGGGCCTGCCGCAAGGAGCGCAGGGTGACAGTGCTCACCAGGCGTTGGTATCTCTCGGCCTTGGCCTTTTGCAGCATCTGCTGCAGAGCCTTAGGATGGATATCCTCAGGGCTGCCCTTGATATGGTAGCCGAAATTGTGGAGGAAATCGTTGAGTTCCTTAATCTTGTCAGCGGCGGGTTTTTCATGGATGCGGTAGACAAATGGCTTCTCCAGAAAGGCAAAGTGGCGTGCCACAGTCTCATTGGCCACCAGCATGAATTCCTCAATAATCCCGTCGGCGATTGTCCGGGCCCGGGGAGTAATGGCCAC
>DIPE01000057.1:6826-11127 GCA_002427015.1 Firmicutes bacterium UBA5496
TTGGTGCGGATGACCCCTTTGCTCAGCTTATAATCGGTAACCTCACCGGACCCGTCGATATCCATGACCAGGCTTGTGGTGAGCCGGTCCTGTTTGGGGTTGAGGCTGCAGATGCCATTGGACAGCTGCTCCGGCAGCATGGGAATGACCCGGTCCACCAAGTAGACGCTGGTGCCCCTGTTTTCAGCTTCCTTGTCCAAGGCTGAACCCGGGCGCACATAATAGGTGACATCGGCAATATGCACCCCCAGGCGGTAACCGGTATCTGTCTTGATGACATTGATGGCATCGTCCAGGTCCCTGGCTTCGGCCCCGTCAATGGTGACGATGTCCAGAACGCGGAAATCTGTGCGGCCCTTAACATCCCCAGGCCGGACGTACTCGGGACTGGCCTTGGCCTCCTTAAGGGCTGCTTCGGGAAATTCCAGGGGCAGCCCGTGCTTGTAGATGATTGAGAGAATGTCTGTGCCCGGGGCATCCTTTTTCCCTAAGCGCTGAATAATCCGGCCATCAGGATTCTTGCGTCCCTCGGGCCAGCGGGTAATTTCCACCACAACTTTTTCATTGTTAACTGCGCCGCTGTAATCTTCTTTGTTGACAAGAATATCGTAGTTGATGCGGTTTTCATCAGGGATGACAAAGCTGAACTTCTTGCCCTTGTCAAAAGTGCCCACTACAGTTGTATTGTAACGCTGGAGAATCCTGATTACTTCCCCCTCGGCCTTGGCGCCTCCACTTTTGCCAAGAAGCCTCACCACCACCTGGTCGTTATGCATGGCGCCGTTTGTATCCGCGGGGGCGATGTACACATCCTCCTGCCCTTCACTATCGGGGATCACAAAGGCAAAGCCCTTGGCATTGCCCTGGACGCGGCCTACCACCAGGTTCATGCGCTGGGGCACTCCATACCGGTCCCAGCGGGTGCGGATAATTTCCCCCTTGGCTTCCATTGCCGCCAAAAGCTTGGAAAATTCTTTTTCCTCGGGGCTCCTAACCTCAAAGGCAGCGATCAGCTCCTCCCGGGTCAAGGGTTTGTATGCTTTTTTAGTCATAAACTCAAGAATTCTGTCTTTCATCAAATAACCTCACATTTCTTGCAGGAAAATTCCCTTCCTAACTAGAAGTATTCCCATGTTAATCCAAATTCTATCAGGGGGTTGATAATATGTCCAGGTTGACAGCTCGTAACTTTACTGGCTACTGTAAAAGGTTTTCCTATTCCATAACCCATTATGACATTGACCTCAACCTCAACCCCCGCAGGCGCAGAATCCAGGCAGATGCAGCTATTACCCTATCTCCCTCTCAGCGCACACGCAACCTCTGCTTTTTGCTTGCGGACTGCTGCAGCCTGGACCGCATCAATTATTTGGGGATTGCCCTGCCCTGTAAAATAAGTCCTGCCGGCCCGGGCCTCAACTTGCTTGCGGCAGTTTTGCCCATTCAGGCAGAGGCCGGGGAGAAAATAGTCGTCAATATTATCTACTCCTGGGAAGTTCCTGCCAGGGGGGGCTCCCTGGATTTGTCGCCGGATTCTCACTGGTATCCCTTTTCTCCCCTGCCCCAAAGGTATACCTGCACCCTCAATGTCACTACCGATGAGTCTACGCGGGTGTTGGGACCGGGGGAATTCAAGGGGTTAAAACCCGCCGGCACCAGGGTCTGCAGCCAGTGGGCCGCGGACATTCCCTTCTGGGGAATACATATGGCAGCCGGGGACTTCCTCAAGACTGCCAGGCCTACCCAGCCGCCCCTGGAGGTTGCCTACCCCAGGAAGCTACTCAATCAGGCCAAGGCAATTGCCAACTACTGCGAAGAGTTAATGGGATTTTTGGCGGAAACACTCGGTCCCGCCCCCTTCCCCTCCCTGCTCATTATCCTCACAGACCATCCGGAACCCCTAGTCCGTACATCTTTTTACATGTCCAGCATCAGCGCCGGCGCTCTGGAAGAGCTGAAAGAAGAAAATCCCGGCAAAGACAGGTATATCCATCAATATAAATTGTTGGCCCAAAATTTGGCCCATCACTGGCTCAAGGACCATTTAGCGGTTTCTCATCCCCGGGAACGCTGGTGCCTAGAAGGCCTGGCGGAATACATCAGCTGGCTGGCAGTGGAAGCCAAATACGGCAAATCCCGCCGGGAAAAGTTCATGGGCCAAGCCCGGGAAAGCATACTGGCTGCCCCGAAGATTTCTCTTTGCAAAGGGGCCAATATTGCCAGGGGCCAGCTGCCCCAATGGGTGGTGGACAAAGCCGCCTGGATGATGCGGATATGCCATTGCCTGGCGGGAGAGGAATTCCTTCCCGGCATCCGAGAAAACTTAGCCCTGTGCCAGGGCACAGCCCCGGCGCCTGCAGAGTTCTTCCTCAGTCTCGGCAAACTCGCCGGCAGTGATTTCACTCAAGTTTATAAATACTGGTGTCAGTCCCGGAACCAGCTGCGGATAGAAATCGCTGAGGGCCGCAACTTCCGGGGGGAAGACGGCCAATGGCAGCTGGTGTTTAACCTGGTAAACAGCGGCCGCCTGAAATGGCCCTATCCCGTGGAGATTGCAATGGCCTTGGCCGACGGCTCCAGTCAGCGCCACAGTCTGCGCATTCAGAAAGAGCCCCATTTAATTGGCACAGACAGCTTAGTTCAGTCCCTGACCATTGATCCCCAAATGACTCTGCTGAACTGGGCAGACGCCAATGAATATAAATTATAGGTTTGATGGCTGCTTAAGGGGGCTATCTTTCCCCTGAGGGCAGCTTTCTTTACAGGCCCAACTCCGGGGCAATTGCCTGCATGGCCCTGAGGCCGATGGCAATGAATTCTTCCAGTTCAATGCCCAATTCCCGAGCGCAGAGAGATATTTGTTCCCGGTTGGCGCCCCGGGCAAATTGCTTTTCGCCAAAGCGGTTGAGGATAAACTGGGGGTCGATGGCCGCCAGTTTTTTCGCGGGGTGAATCAAGGCCGCGGCCACTATCAGGCCGGTAAGGGGGTCGGCAATATGCAGGGCGCTGTCCATGAGGCTGCGCCTTTCCAGGCCGTGGGCGGGATTGTGGACCTTAACCGCATAAACTATATCTTGGTCAACGCCTAGATGTTCAAGAATCTCTGCCCCCGCCAGGCTGTGTTTTTCCGGTTCTTTGGCAGTTGCCTCGTAATCGATGTCATGCAAGAGGCCGGCCAGGGCCCATTTCTCCTCATCGCCCTCAAGGCGGCGGGCCAGCTGCCTCATAACAGCTTCGACAGCATACATATGTTTTAGCAAGTTGGTGTTCTTTACCCTTTTTTGCACTTCCCCAAGAGCTTGGTGGCGATTCATGGAAATTCCTCCTTTGGGCAATATGTAATGTAAATAAGCTTAGAGAGGGCGCTTGGTTCCCTGCCGCCGGGCAAAGCTCAGGCAGCTGTCATAGCCGCTGCTGCGGGCCAGGTCTCTTGCTTCAGCTTGAAACAAGCCGGCATGTTCAGGGTAGTGGGCATCGGAACCAAAGGTAAGGGCCACTCCCTCCCGGGAAAATATGTCCAAGACCTGGGGCTCCGGACAAAAATTCGGCGAGTATCCCCGGTAGCGAAAAGCCGTGTTGATTTCTGCCGCTATTCCCTTAGCCGCCAGGGTCCGGGCCAGCTTGACAAAGCCCCCCTCCGGCCAGGGATTGGGATAGCAGCCGTAAACTTTAATGGCGTCGGGATGGCCCAGGATGTCGAAGCAACCGGAGGCGGCGCCGTCAGTGACAATCTCCAAGTATCTGTCCCAGACACATTTAGTATCCCGCCCTTGCCAGGTATCTTCCCAGACGTCGTATACCCAGCCGTCCAACCAATGGACGGAGCCGATTATGTAATCCCAGGGCCAGGGGGCCAGAAGTTCCCGGGCCAGCTTGTTGTTGCCGGGAAACCAGTCCAGCTCCAGGCCAATTTTAAAGCCCTGATTTTCCAGAAGGGCAAAGTAATCTTCCAGGCTCCATTTGCCGGCCTTGGCATAAAACCATTCATGCTGCCGGCGCCCCAAGGGGGTAGAATCAGGGCCGATATTTTCCTCATACAGGGGGAGCAGCTCTTTGAACAGGTAGGCGTGCTCGGCGAAGCCATACTCCCTAATGCCCCGAGCCCGGGCCTGTTCCAGAAACTGATCCCGCCAGCGGCGGTTAAACCCGCCCTTCTCCAAATGATTGTGATAATCCAGCACCGCAATCCCTCCTCCTGCCATTATAACAAAAGCGGCCCTGGGGCCGCTATCTGTATTGTTTTTTTCCTGCGGTGCGGGCGGCGATGAGGCTGACTCCGGTTGCCCCCAGGTTCCGGCAGA
>DIPE01000057.1:11264-11632 GCA_002427015.1 Firmicutes bacterium UBA5496
CCTGGCCGGCCTGCACCGGCGCTTGCACCCGCAAGCGGTTGGCCTGGCGCAGACAATCCCTGAGTTTGCTCTTGGGCACCGGACCCTGGGTGCGGACGGGCAACAGTGCCAATTCACCGTTCTCCAGGAGTACAGTGGTGGTAAGAACCCGCATGGGCATTGCCGCTTCTTGCAGCGCCCAGTTTTTCCCCCTGAGACAAGTGTAACCCTCGGCCTCCCCGTCAATGACACTGATCTGACAGCCTAGGGGACAGACAATGCAGGTCATGGTCTTGATCATCTTTCTTCACCCCGGCAATCGATAGTAATTTCCCCGCTGGCAGGGATCTTCCCGGCCGGCAATTTCAGCTCCACCATCTCCGCCGGCA
>DIPE01000057.1:11864-12397 GCA_002427015.1 Firmicutes bacterium UBA5496
AGAGTCAGGCGCTGGGGCACCACATAGCTGATATTTTCCCCGGGAGTGACGGCTATTATCTGGCGGGGCCGGGGATTTTGCAGCCAGGCCGCCGCCCCGGCCGCCGCCCGGCGGCTTTCCAGGGTGACGAAGTCCACCAGGTCGTGAACATGGACTACATTGCCGCAGGCAAATATGCCTGCTGCGCTGGTATGCAGGTGCTGGTCCACCAAGGGACCATTGGTGACGGGGTCAATTGCAATGCCCAGCTTGCGGGAGAGCTCATTTTCCGGCACCAGCCCCACCGAGAGCAGGAGGAGATCGCAGGGAATGCAAAGCTCGCTGCCGGCCAGGGGCTGGAATTTATCATCTACCCGGGCCAGGGTCACCCCTTGCAGACGCTTGCTGCCATGGATGCCCACTACGGTGTGGCTGAGGAGCAGGGGAATGTCAAAATCGTTGAGGCATTGGGCGATGTTGCGGGCCAAGCCATTGGACCAGGGCATGAGCTCGGCCACTGCCAGCACCTTTGCCCCTTCCAGGGTAAGGCGCCG
>DIPE01000057.1:12495-13720 GCA_002427015.1 Firmicutes bacterium UBA5496
TCCAGGGTAAGGCGCCGGGCCATGATCAGGCCGATATCCCCTGAACCCAGGATTACTGCCCGTTTGCCCGGCAGATATCCTTCTATATTCAGGAGGCGCTGAGCCGCGCCGGCAGTATAGATTCCTGCCGGCCGGGCCCCGGGGATATTGATGGCCCCCCGGGTCCGCTCCCGGCAGCCCATGGCCAAAATAATGGCCCCAGCCTGAATTTCAAGGACACCTGCCTTGTTAACCGCCTGTACCCGGCCGGACTCCACTGCCAAAACCATAGTATCTGTGAGGACGCGTATACCGGCAGCCCCCAGCTGGTCGATAAAACGCTGGGCGTATTCCCCCCCGGTCAGTTCTTCGCCAAAGAGGTGGAGGCCGAAGCCGTTGTGGATGCACTGCTGCAGTATGCCCCCCAGGGACAGGTCCCGCTCGATGATGAGGATCTCCCTCACCCCTAGGCGGTGAGCTTCCAAGGCAGCGCCCATTCCCGCCGGGCCGCCGCCAATGATGACTAAATCTGCCTTCATTCCACTTCCCCCTTTGCCAAGCGGCCCGACAGCATTTCCGAACCGGGGCCGGCCTTAGTCACCGCCAGCGGCGAGATGCCCAGCTCCCGGGCGATAATGGCAATGAGGCGGGGCTGGCAAAACCCGCCCTGGCAGCGGCCGCTGCCCGCTCTCGTCCTCTGCTTGAGGCCGTCAAGGGTAGATGCGGGGACGGGTCTGTGTAAGGCATCGATAATTTCCCCTTCGCTGACCCCTTCACAGCGGCAGATAATCCTGCCGTAAAAGGGGTTTCTTTCAATCCATTCCTGCCTCTCAGCCAAGGGCAAATCCCGGAGGCGAAGGATTGGGGGCCGTTTTAACTGGACTTTTGGCCTAAGCTCTGTGAGCCCCGCCACCAGCGCCGCCAGTTTTTCGCCTATGGCCGGCGCCGCCGACAGTCCCGGGGACTGAATGCCGCCGGCATCAATCCAGCCCCTGACCTTGGCGGAACGGCGCAGGATAAAATCCCCGTCGGCGGGAACTGCCCTGATGCCCGCAAAGGAGGTGATGACCTTGTGCAGGGGCAGTCCGGGGAAGAGGCGCAAGGCCCCCCGGCGGATGGCAGCCAGGCCCTCCCTGGTAGTGGACAGGTCCTCCCTGTCCCGGATATCGGTGGCGGTGGGTCCCGCCAGCACATTGCCCTCTACGGTAGGCAGGACCAGAATGCCTTTGCTGACAGGGGTGGGCAC
>DIPE01000057.1:13987-18125 GCA_002427015.1 Firmicutes bacterium UBA5496
GCAAAGAGGGGGCCTCCCTCGGTCTCCACTGCCTGCACGGCATCATCTTTAACCCGGATGCCGGTGACCCGGGTGTTGAATATAAACTGCACTCCGTTGACAGCGGCAGTCTCCGCCAGGGCCATAGTCATCTCCCAGGGGGAGACAATGCCGGCGCTGGGAGCATAGAGGGCGGCTGTTGCATCCGGGGTAAGGTTGGGCTCCAGGTTAAGGATTTCATCCCTGCCCAGGATGGCGAGCTCCGGGACGCCGTTAGCCCGCCCTTGGGCCAGCAGTTTGCGCAGAGATTCTTCTTCTCCCGCCCGGGCCACCACAAGAGAGCCGCAGCGGCGGAAGGGCACGTCCAGCTCTTTGCACAGCTTGGGATACAGGGCATTGCCCCAGACATTGAGGTCCGCCATCAGGGTCCCCGGTTTTGGGTCATAACCCCCGTGGACGATGCCGCTGTTAGCCCCGCTGGTAGCAACAGCCACATCCGGGCCCTGTTCCACCACCAACACATTCAGCTGGCTACGGGAAAGGCAGTAGGCGGCAGAGCAGCCGATTACGCCCGCCCCGATAATAATTACATCATACATATTTGAGCCTCCTTGACAGTCAAAAAACCGCAGCAATTACCCCTTAGGTGATTGGCTCACCCCTTGGGTAATTGTTGCGGCTCTCCTTTTCTCAGGCCGACATCAGACTATATTCACTTAAATCCATCATACACCTTTGGCTTCATGCTGACAAGACCAGGTCAGCTGGCGGATACCTGAATTTCCCTGTCCATCCAAGTGCCTTTCCGCTGCCAGACGTAGAGCATTAGCCATTCAACCACAATTGAGGCGGTAATGGCCCACCAAATAATGTCCACGGGCAAATGGAAAACCAGGGCGCCAACAGCGGCCATAGGCAGTTTGACCAGCCAGTTGGAAATGAAGCCCGCCAGGAAAGTGGGCATGGTATCCCCCGCTCCCTTAAAAATGCCGCCCAGGACACTGCTGCTGGCGCCCAAGGCCAGCCCCAGCCCGCAAATGCGCACATAACTAACCCCGGCGGCTAAAGCAGCGGGATCGTCCCCCAGGAAGAGAAAGCTTACGGGGTAAGCCAGGGCCACATAGAGGAGGCCAATGGCCACTTGCACCCCAATGCCCAGGACAATGAGACGGCGGGCGGCCAGGCGGGCCAGCCCTTTGTCCCCGCTGCCCAGAACCTGGCCGATGAGGGTGGTGGCGGCCACAGATAAACCGCTGATAAAGACAAAGATGAGGCCGATAATCCTCTGGCCGGCGCCGAAAGCAGCGGCAGCGGCGGCGCCATAACCGCTCATCACCAGCCAGAACATCACCGTTCCCGTGGAGGAGCGGGCGGCAGACTGCAGAGAAGCAGGCATGCCGATTTTTAGGATATTGGCCAAAATCGAGGCGTTAAAGGGCACTCGCAGGCTGGTGACCCCCAGCTCCTGGCTCTTAAACAGCACCACTAAGAGGACAAGCATGGCCAGGCCGTTAGCGATGAGGGTGGCCCAGGCAGCGCCCAGCACCCCCATGGAGGGAAAACCCAGCCCGCCAAAAATAAAGATTGGGTCCAGGATCATATTGAGGCCGTTGGCAACCATCAGCACCAGCATTGGTGTCTTGGTGTCGCCGATGCCATAGAGGGCAGCGCTGATTGCGGTAGCGCAAAAAACCGGAATCAGCCCCAGCAGGGTAATATCCAGATAATCTGCTGCCAGGGGAATTAGGGCGGCATCATCGGTAAAGAGTTCTACCAGGGGAGTGGCATACAGGGACACCCCGGCCCCGATAATTAATGCCATGGCCAGAGCCAGCCAAAAGCTGTGGACAAAAACATCGGGAATTAGGCTGCGGCGGCCGGCCCCTTCAAAGCGGGCGATCATCGCCACTGTGCCAATGCTTATAGCCTCGGTGAGAGACATAAACAGCCACAGCAAAGAGCCCGCCAGGGAGGGCACCGAAACCATCACCGCCCCCAGGCGGCTGACCCAGAAAGTGTCCACCAGATTAAAACACATATTCAGTCCGGAGGCCAGCATCACCGGCCAGGCCAGTTTCCAGATATCCTTGTACAGGGAAACAGCAGTCAAATCCAGCAGCCGGGGCTGTTGGGCCTCATTCTTCAAATTCATCACTCTTTTCAGGGACAGTGGAAAATAAACCCGGGACTAATCCCGGGATGATGCTAATGGCGAGACCTCTTTGACCATCACCAGCCAATGATCCGGCCGGTGCTGGGCAACTATTTTCTCCAGGAAGGGCTTAGCTTCCAAATAGCTGTCTAAGGGCATGGCAGAGGTCAAGTGCCGGCCTTTGCTGCTGCAGATTATGCCCGCCAGCAAATCCTTGACCACATGGGGCTTGGCATCAAGGTAATTGAGGGTAATGGCATCCTTGGCGAAATCGGCAATGGCCACCCCGGCAATGGCGCCGTCTTCCTGCCAGGGAAATACCCTGCCTGCCGCCAGCTGCTGAGATAAATAGGCCTTAGAAAAGCTGCGGAAGGCATAAAGATCTGTATAAATCAGGCCCTGACTCCGCCGGTAGGTCTGGCTGTATTGGAGGAATTGCCAAATGTCCCCCAGCAGCTCCGGGGGCGCCGCCTCAAGAACCCGCCCGGAACAAGGGGGGCCATTTAATTCTTCACCATAGCCGATGACCCAAGTGCCGCTGCGCTCAAAATTCAGGTTGCGCTGCAGGGCGGCCTGGGTTTCGTAATTCACGCTGGAGGTCAGCATGCGCACTACGTTGCAGCCCTTTTCCTGGGCAACCTGCATCAGAGAAATGATAAAATCCTTGCCCATGGGTTCTGTCTGGTATTCCGGCAGCAGCCGGATGCCAAGGATTTGCGCTTCGGTGGGGGCGGGAAAAGCCAGACAGCAAAAGCCAATGACTTTTCCTTCAACTTCGGCAATATACATAGAGCCCTGCTGTTGCCAGGTATTGTATACCAAGTGGATTAAATTTGAATCGTAATGCTTGCTGATTTCCGCAATTGTGGCACGATCACCTTCACCCGCCGGTCTTACTACCATCTCATCCCCTCCTGTTTCTTAATATGAACTCACCAATTCGCCTGCAGATTTCCTGGCTCTGTTCTCCTACCAATAACATATGCTCTCCCCGGGAATAATAAATTTCCTTTTGGCATGAGCCGAGATTGTCATATATATACTGGGCGCTGCGGGGCTGGATAGTGCGATCCTCCCGGCCCTGAACCACAAGAGCGGGGACAGCTACTTTACTTATTGCCCTCTTGCCCGCTCTGATCAAGGCCATTAAATCTGCCACATTCTTCACTGCCACCTGCTCATAGCGCCAGGAAGGAAAGCGATTCTTGCCGGGTTTGCCCAGCTGAGCATACTTTTGCACGTATTGCAGGAAAAACGCGTACTTTGCCCTCTGTGGCCGGGGCCAGACAGGAGCAGATACAGTGACCAGTCCGGCAGTTTCATTTCTAGCGGCAGTGAGCAGTGCGAGAATTCCGCCCATGGAGAAACCCAGCACCCACACCTGGGAGCATTTAATCTTCAGCTGCGAAAGCTCCAGTTCCACTGCCCCCAGCCAATCCCGCCAGCCGTACTTAGCCATATCCTCAGGATTGGTGCCATGGCCGGGCAAAAGCGCTTCCCGGCAGGTAAAGCCCAGGCTATGCAAATGTTTGCTTAAGGGGCGCACATCCATGGGAGTGCTGGTAAAGCCGTGGACCAAAAGGCAGCCTGTACTGTCTCCCTCCAAGTAAAGGGGCTGAATCAAATCAGAGTTAATTGGCACAATTCCTTCCTCCCCTTCTAATAATTATAACCTTTGAAGGAGCTTATGACAACCTGACAAATTCGGGGACGGTCCTATAATTTGCTAAATTTAAAAGAGCCAGCAGAATTCTGCTGGCTATAAAAAGTGAGTTTGGTGACTGGATAATGTCCCCGGCCGCCTTAGAATTTGTCGGCGAGGAAATTGAACAAAGGCGCGAAGACCAGAGAAACAATGGTCATCAGCTTGATGAGGATGTTGATGGAGGGGCCGGAGGTGTCCTTGAAGGGGTCGCCTACGGTGTCCCCTACTACTGCGGCGGCGTGGGTATCGGTGCCTTTGCCCCCATGGGCGCCGCCTTCAATGTATTTCTTGGCATTATCCCA
>DIPE01000057.1:18240-18476 GCA_002427015.1 Firmicutes bacterium UBA5496
TATTTCTTGGCATTATCCCAGGCGCCGCCGGCGTTAGCCATAAAGATGGCCATGAGGACACCGGTGACCAGGGAACCGGCCAAGAGGCCGCCAAGAGCTTCTGCCCCCAAGACAATGCCGATGACAATGGGAACGACTACGGCGAGAATGCCGGGGATAATCATTTCCTTGATGGCGGCGGCAGTGCTGATTTCCACGCAGCGGGCATAGTCAGGCTTGGCCTTTTCTTCCATGAT
>DIPE01000040.1:0-15019 GCA_002427015.1 Firmicutes bacterium UBA5496
TTATCCTTGTCGCTGAGAACTGCATTTTTGCGCTGGTAGCCGGCAATTACCACTTCCACAGATTCTTCCAAGTCGTTTTGCAGCACTCTTTTGCGGCCCAGCTTAACGGCAAGGAGGGCAGCCTCATTGATGATATTGGCCAGATCTGCCCCGGAAGCCCCGGAAGTGGCCCGAGCAATAGCATTAAAATCTATATTTGGCCCCATCTTGACCTTTTGGGCGTGAACCCTGAGCACTGCTTCCCGGCCAGCCAGGTCCGGCAATTCTACCGGAATCCGGCGGTCAAACCTGCCCGGGCGCAGAAGGGCCTTGTCCAAAATTTCCGGCCGGTTGGTGGCAGCCAGGATTACCAGACCCTTATCAGACTGGAAGCCGTCCATCTCGGTAAGGAGCTGATTGAGGGTCTGCTCCCTTTCATCATTGCCGCCCAAGGCCCCGGCGGTGCGGGTCTTGCCAATGGTATCTATTTCATCAATAAAGATTATGCAAGGGGCTTTGGCCTGGGCCTGCTTAAACAGATCCCGGACCCGGGCAGCGCCCATGCCTACAAACATCTCCACAAACTCTGAGCCGGAAATGGAGAAAAAGGGAACCTTGGCCTCCCCAGCTACAGCCTGAGCCAGCAGGGTCTTGCCGGTGCCGGGAGGTCCCACCAGCAATGCTCCCTTGGGAATTTTGGCGCCGATGTCCGCATATTTTTGGGGATTGTGCAGAAAATCCACTATTTCCTGCAGAGCTTCTTTGGCCTCGTCCTGACCGGCCACATCAGCAAAAGTCTTGCCCGTCTGAGCATGGACATAAATTTTGGCATTGCTCTTGCCTAAAGACAAGGCGTTGCCACCCATGGCCTTTTGAAACTTGTTGGCCAAAAACTTGCCCAAAAGGGCAAAGATTCCAATGGGCACAAGCCAAGTGAGGAGAAAATTCATCAAGGGAGACATCTCTTTGGGAATGACTCGGCTGAATTCTGCCCCTGATGCGTACAGACGTTCTACCAAACCGGGATCATCCATTTTACCGGTAACGAACAACTTGTCTTTGCCCTTTTCTTCAATGATAAAGCCAATCTGTGTTTCCTGAATTTCAACGGTCTTGACCTTACCCGCCTCAACCTGCCGCATGAAGGTCCCATAGTCCACCTGGGATACTTTAGATTTCAAGAGAGCAGGAAACAGGAATAAATTTAACAGCATGACAATGCCCAGGGTTATAACATAGTAAAAAATCAGAGACTTCTGCGGCCGCTTTTGTTCATCCATATTTACCTCTCCTCTCCTTGGGCATATTTTTCATAGTACAACATCTTATCTTACCATTAAAGAATCAAAAAAAATACCCTCTCTCCAATGAACCCAGAGAAAGGGAAAATTATTTAACCCAAAATCAGCCAGACCAGCACATAGCCGGTAGTAACGGCAGCCAGAGTAAAGGGAACGCTGATCTTCATAAACTTGCCGATGCTTACCTCATGGCCGTCCCGGCGCAATATACCCATGGCGGCAATGTTGGCTGAGGCGCCAATTGGCGTCAGGTTGCCCCCCAGGGTCGCCCCTGCCAGCAAACCAAAGTAGAGGACCCGAGGATCAATGCCAAGAATATTGGAGATTCCCGCTACCACCGGCAACATGGTAGCCACATAGGGGATGTTGTCAATAAAAGCTGACAGTAGCACCGAGGCCCAGAGAATAATGGTGTAAATGGCAAAGACGTTATTTTTGCTGACTTTGACAAAGAACTGGCTGATATCATTGATAATTCCCGCTTCGGTAATGCTGCCGACGACAATAAAGAGGCCAGCCAACAGGCCGATGGTAAAAAAGTCGATATCCGCAAAGACTTGGGCCACGCCTTGAAGACTGCGGTCTTTAATATATTTTCTTATCAGGCCAATCGCCAATAAGCCGAGACAGATAATGCCGTTTGTAATAGCGGGCTTTTCCGGGATGAAGGAGGCAAGGATTAAGAGAACAACCATGCCCACAATGAGCACAGAGGGGAAGTAATCTTTCACCTCAGTTTTATCATTGGAGTTAATTGGCTGTGAATATTTGCGGAACACCCGCAGCAAGACTAAGGTGGAAACCAATGCTCCAGCCTGAACTACCCAGAACATGCCGGGTTTGCCATCCAGGACAAAGAAGTCCAGGAAATCCAAATTGGCATGGCCACCCAGCATAATGGCGGTTGTGTCCCCTACCAGGGTGGCGGCTCCTTGCAAATTTGAAGAGACTGCGATGGCAATAATGCTGGGAACCGGCGAAACCTTCAGCTTTTTCGAGATGGTCAAGGCTACAGGCGCCACCATGAGCACAGTGGCTACATTGTCAATAAAGGCGGAAATGATCCCTGCGAACAGGGAAAGGGCGATGATTGCCCACTTGACATTGGGGGTTTTGCGGATAATCAAGTCCGCCAGCCGGGCTGGCATCTTCGATTCAATAAACAAGGAAACTATTCCCATAGTGCCTGCAATCATCATAATGACATTCCAATCCACAGCGGCAAACACTTTGTTTACAGGCATAATCCCCAGAAGAACAAAAAGGGCCGCTGAAGACAGGGCGATATGTGCCCGATAGCGAGGCAAAGCCAGCAGCAGCATATAAGTCAAAAGAAAAATAACAATAGCAGTGATTTTCAAATTTAGCAACCCCTTTTCAGGCCAAAAAAAACAGCAGAGTTTATTTTTTATTATAAACTATCGTCGAAGTATCTTCAATGAAAGGGACGGACCTTTTTGTCGCATTTTCGACATTCAAGTTAGGGTTGACATTAAAAACAGGATTTTTTAAAAAAGTACTTCCATCTTTTTAGAGCTTATGTTAAAATACAGCAAATGAACATCTTTAAATCGGCACAGAGATGCCGGCAAGATAGTACCAGTGTACAAGCGTTAAATGTCTTGTCTGCGCCTTTGCAGTCAAGACATTTTTTTGTACTCTGCCACTCTGTGCAATTCACCTGCCCCCTGGGGATACTACTGAAAGAAGCATGTAAGCTTCAAATTTAAAGGAGGAATTGCCAATGTCAGCTAAGCATCAGATTTCCGGGTACCTGCCCGATGAACGCCCGCCCTTTTGGAAATTATTTTTATACGCCCTGCAGCAAGTTATTGTCATGTTTCCGGCAACAATTGCCGTTGCGCTGCTTACAGGCTTCCATGTTTCCACCACCATTTTTGCCAGCGGTCTGGCCACCATTTGCTTTATCCTAGTTACCGGCAGAAAACTGCCTCTCTATTATGGCTCTAGCTTTTCCTACTTGCCGGCAATCGCCGGACTCATGGCTTCTGAAGCCTTGTCAGGTTACTCCCTAAACGAAAAGATCGCCGTTGCCCAGTTCGGCATTGTCATGTCTGGTTTTGTTTCCATCGCTGCCGGCCTGATTGTCAACCGCTTTGGCAAAGATTCCATAAACAAGATTCTTCCTGCTACAGTAACCGGACCTATAGCCATGGCCATTGGCCTTACACTGGCTGCTAACGCGCTCAAAGATGCCGCGGCCTTTCCCCAAGTAGCTGAAGCTTCAACATTATTGGCAGGGAATATGGCTTGGGTCATTTCCCTTACCACCTTGTTTGCTACCATTCTCTTCTCCGTTTACTTAAAAGGTTTTTGGAGCCAGCTGCCCCTCCTCTTCGGCCCCATCGTCGGCTGCATTGCCGCCTTTATCATATTCAAGATAACTGGACTGAATTTCTTTAAGGTCCTAACTGAAAACGCCGGCAGCGGCTTATTTGCCCTGCCAATCTTCACCCTGCCCAAACCTTCCTGGATGGCTGTGGCGGCAATAATGCCCATTGCTATTGCCACCATCCCCGAATCTACTGCCCATGTCTACCAGCTGGACATCTATGTCAATGACCTGGCCCGCAAGAAAAAAAGCAACAAAAAATACGATATCGAAAGCAAATTAGGCCTCAATCTCATTGGTGACGGCATCGGCGACATGGTAGCCGGTTTCATCGGCGGCCCTGCCGGCACTAACTACGGTGAAAACATCAGCGCCATGGCGATTACAAGGGTGTTCTCCATTCCTGTCCTCATCGCCGCCGCCATCATCGCTATGATTATTTCCTGTTTCACCCCGCTGATCAATGCCATTTATGCAATCCCCTATGCAGTCATCGGCGGACTGGAAATATACCTTTTTGGCGCTATCGCTGCCCAGGGCGTCGCCATCATGTTAGAAAAGAAAGTCGACCTTTTCAGCGCCAAGAATATCGCCGTCATCGCCACCATCATGGTCATCGGCGTGGGCGGCCAGTATGCCTTTGGCGGCAACATCCCCTTCTTTGGCCTCAATATCCCCAGCATTGCAGGAGCAGCGATCTTTGGCATCATCCTCAACCTGCTCCTTAGCATCGGCGAAGAGAAAAGGCAGCAGAAGGCTGAGTAAGACTACACCCTCCAATTTTTTAAACCGGCAGAAATCTGCCGGTTTTTTTATGCTTGTATTCACTGGGATTGAGATTGTTTTTTAGTCTTTTTTCGCTGCTTGACACATTCCGTCAGGAGATATTCGATCTGACCATTAATTGAGCGGATATCGTCTGCCGCCCAGGCCGCTAATTCTTCCCAAAGGGATGATGGCAAGCGCAACAGGATCTTTTTGTTTTTATCGGCATTTTCCATAGCTCATCATCCCCTGCGAATAATCAATACAACGAGCCGCTGTTGACGATGGGCTGCGCGTCCTTATTGCCGCACAGGACTACCAGCAAATTGCTGACCATGGCGGCCTTGCGCTCTTCGTCCAAATTTACGATATCATTTTCGCTGAGCTTGGCCAGGGCCATTTCCACCATGCCTACAGCCCCCTCCACAATCATCTGGCGAGCATCGATAATGGCAGAAGCTTGCTGGCGCTGGAGCATTGCCGCTGCTATTTCCGGAGCATAGGATAAATGAGTAATCCTCGCCTCCATGACTTCCAGCCCGGCCATTTCTGCTTTGGCTTGAATTTCGTCCTTAAGCCTTTCGGCGATCTCTCTGCTGCTGCCTCGTAAAGACTTTTCGTTGTCCATGCTATCGGAGGCATCATAGGGATAGAGGCTGACAATATTTCTCAGGGCGGCATCTGTCTGGATTGATAAAAACTCGGTGAAGTTATCGACGTTAAATACCGCCTTGGCGGTGTTGACCACCCGCCAGATGACAACGATGCCAATAATGATTGGATTGCCCAGCTGGTCATTGATCTTTTGCTTATCATTATTCAGGGTCATGGCCTTGAGGGATATTTTCTTACTCACAAAGGGAACAGCAGTGCCCTGGGGCAGTGCCTTGACGGCCGTCAGTTCATTGACCAGCTTACCGCTGGAAGTGTTGCGGGTAGAGGGGTTAAAAGCGATGGCAAAAGGATTGACAAAATAAAAACCTGGCAGCTTAAGCGTCCCGTAATACCTGCCGAATAGAGTGAGCACAAGGGCCTCGTTGGGCTTAAGCACTTTTAAACCCGCAAAGAGAATGGGTCCGACAAGAGAAAAATAGAGTCCGGAAACAACGCTCAGAATAACCCAAGGCGTAACATTCACTGCTTCTGTACTTTGGGTGATGCCGAAAATCATTCCCGCCAGCGCCGCCAGCATAAGCAAAATATTGAGGATGAGCACAAACATTCCGTTTTTGGCCTTGAGGATAATTTCCTGATGGTCTCCAGCCTTCACTTCAGACATACCAACTACCCCTCTCGTTTAATATCATAATGATATTACAATTATAGCATACCAATATATAACAGGCAATAAGAAAACCGCCCTTTGTCTTTACCTTTCAAAGGACGGTCAGCATATTCAGGTTATTCTCCGCATTCATCATGATGCTGATGCTCATGACACACTGAACCAGTGGATTGCAGGCTTCCCTGGAGATAGTTCCTGGCAGCGTCATCGGCGCTGCCCCTGGCGCCGGTGACCACTTCAATGCCTTTTTCTTCAAATATCTCTATGGCGCCGCCCCCCATTCCTCCGGAGATGATGACATTAACTCCCTGATCGTTGAGGAAATTGGGCAGAAATCCAGGCCGGTGCCCAGGATTGGGGATGGTTTCGGACTTGACAATATTGTCATTCTCAACCTGGTAAATCCTGAAGCCCTGGCAATGGCCAAAGTGCTCAGTGACCTGGCCTCCGTCGCAGGCTATTGCTATTTTCATCATTTTCCCTCCATTGCTTTTAGTATTGTAGCCGCCTTATCCAAACCGGCAGCTTGATAATCCTCAATTGCCCCATTATCGCAGGCTTGGGCCAACTGGGGATCTATAGGCAGTCTGGCCAGGACTTCCAGGCCGTGGCTGCCGGCAATGTCTTCGATATGACTTTCGCCAAAAATATTATGTTGCTGTTTGCAGCTGGGGCACTGGAAATATGCCATGTTTTCCACGACACCCAAAATCGGGATATTCATCATTTCTGCCATCTTTACTGCCTTGGTAACTATCATTGAGACTAATTCCTGAGGAGAGGTGACAATAATGATTCCATCTATGGGCAGAGACTGAAATATTGTTAAGGGAACATCGCCTGTGCCCGGAGGCATGTCAATGAACATATAGTCTACATCCTCCCAGATGACCTCGCTCCAAAACTGCTTGACTGTCCCGGCCAAAATCGGCCCTCTCCAGACAACTGGATCGGTATCCTCCGGCAAGAGCAGATTGATGGACATAATGCCTATGCCCGACTTGCTTTTTACGGGATAGATGCCTTCTTTGCCTCCCGTGGCCTTTTCCTTGACGCCAAAGGCCTTGGGAATAGACGGACCGGTCAAATCCGAATCCAGGATAGCTGTACTGTATCCCTGGCGCCGCATCATTACCGCCAGCAGAGATGTGACCAGGGATTTGCCCACACCGCCCTTGCCGCTGACTATCCCAATAACCCGCTTTACCTTGCTGGCCGGGTGGAGTTTGACGGAGAAATCCGTTTTCTCACCCTTTTGTTCATTCATCATCTTCATCTCCTAGACCATTTAATATTTCAAGGGTATTTTTAAAGACCTTGCGCACCGCCTGGCTGGCAGGGCCAGACCCATCCACAATGGTCCTGCCGCAGTTAACTGCCTTGACAGCTTCATGATCAAAGGGTATTTTGCCCACAAAGGGCAGGGAATTCTCTTGACAGTAGTTAATTATTTTTTCTGTGTTCCCAGGATTAACATCATGTTTGTTAATGCAGACGGCCGCAGGCACCTGAAAATGAGCGGCAGTATGCAAAATTCTCTCCATATCGCTGAACCCGGAAAGGGAAGGCTCGGCGACAATCAGGACCATATCGACGCCGCTGAGGGAAGCGATGACAGGACAGCCAATGCCCGGGGAACCGTCAATGATAGCCAAGTCCGCCTCCCCCGCTGCTTTTTTCATCTGCTTTTTCACATCGGAAACCAAGAGACCGGAATTGCCGCTGCCCATTTTCAGGCAGGCAGAGGAAAAGACCGTGTCCTTGTCGTAAAGAATTAACTCCCCAGCCACCGCTGGTTGCATAGTTATTGCCTTAACAGGACAGAGAACGGCGCATAAGCCGCAGCCTTCACAGGCAAAGATGTCTACCTGGTAATCCTTGTTCGTATGAATGGCATCGAAACGGCAATTTCCCCGGCAACGATCGCAACGAATGCAAATTCCAGCATCAATTTCCGCCTTAGGCAGGCCATAAAAATCCTGCCGCTGGGGCTCTGCAGTCACCTTGGCAACCAAGTGCAAATTAGGGGCATCTACGTCACAGTCAGCAAAGACCTTTGCCCGGGCCAGTTCAATAAAGGCGCTGGCAATGGTCGTCTTGCCCGTCCCCCCTTTGCCGCTTAGAATCAGCAATTGCTTCATGGCCGCACCTCCCTGGTTACCCTGAGCAATAGATCGCGAAACAATTTCTCATACTTGGCATTTTCTCTGACAGCAATCAGGGCATTAGAATTGAGCAGACCCAGCTCAGAATCAAAGGGAATGCTGCCGATAATCTCAATTCCCTTTTCGGCGCAAAATTTCTCAGCGGGGTTTTCGCCTTCCAGACATTTATTGAGCACAACCCCGCAGGGTTTGCCCATGAGTTTCACTAATTCCCAAACCATGTGGAGATTATGGACGCCAAAAAGGGTAGGCTCCGCCACAAGAATGCAGTAATCGGCGGCAGCGACTGTCTCCATGACAATACACGCGCTGCCCGGGGGGCAGTCGATAAATGTCTGCTCCTTCTCCCCGATATCCTTCAATAAATCCTTGATAATGGGAATTCCTGAAGCCTCGCCGGTATTTAACATCCCTGTGAGCACAGTGACATCTTCAGAAACTCCCCGCTGAACCTGGCCGATAACTTTTTCCTTTTTAGCCAGGGCATCCTCGGGACATAAGACTATGCAGCCGCCGCAGGAATGGCAGATCTCGTCAAAAACCTTGAGCTCCCCGCCAATCCAAGCCAGGGCATTAAAGTTGCAAAAGTCCACACAAACCCTGCAGCCAGTACACTTGTCCGGATCGACAAGGGGAATCTCAACCGCAACCTGTCGGGTCTTTACTTCTTCCGGCTTAAAAAATAGATGTCCATTGGGTTCTTCAACATCACAGTCCACATACATCGAGTCCTTGGCAACAGCGGCCAAATTCACAGAAACGAGAGTCTTGCCGGTGCCGCCTTTGCCGCTGAGCACTGCAATCTTCATAGCTTAGCCCCGATGGTTGTGGAGTCCGGGATGGATCTCTTTCAGCTCGCTGAGTTTGCCTTCTTTAAAGGCTTCAATATTATCCTTGATTGAATTATTCATGGTCTTGTAAATCTTGACACCTGCCCCCCGGAGAACTTGGGCTGCATTTTCACCGCAGCGGGGAGTAAGCAAGGCATCGGTCTTTTCATCGACAATTAACTGAGCCGCTTTGATGCCGGCGCCCCCCTGACTGGCAGCAGCGCTGTTATCCTGGAATTCACTGGTTCCCCCTTCGGTATCATAGAACAGATAATAAGGGGTGCGGCCAAAAGATTGGCAAACTGTGGACTCTATTGACTTTTCATCTACCGGTATTACTATTTTCATTAGTTTCACTCCTTAATTTTTCCTGACCTCGATTGCCGTGCCTGTGCCTGTGGCAACCCCTGCCGCAGGCTAGCCCCTGGCACAGCTGATAGTCCCCGCCCTCAATTCTCAGAATCTTACCATTGACAAGAGACTGGGCGATTTTTGCCCGGGCCTGGGCATATATTCCCTGGACAGTTGTGCGGGCAATTTGCATTTGCCCGGCGCACTCTTCCTGAGTAAAGCCTTCAAAATCAATGAGGCGAATGGCCTCGTACTCATCTACAGTCATGATGACTGCCCCCTCAGATGAAGAGTCCAAAGGACCAAACCTGCTGGTTCTGGGCAGGCAACAGACATTCCGCCACTTCCTTGGTCTGGGCATACATTCACCTCCATTACTTGAAAGTAACAGGGGTTACCCCCCTGTTACTCGTCCTCTTCAGACAAATCCTCTAACTGCTTGTTCAGCAAGTTAAGCCTGGCTTGAAGCTCTTGTTTTTGCATCGCCAAAAAATCTCTGTCTCCAGCCACAGGAGCCATAGGAATTCTATAAGGCAAAAAGCACCTGCCGAACCCTCTGCGGCGTCCAAGTCCCATACCATAACCTTGGCCGAAACCTGCGGGAGCTGCGCCGGCACACACTCCCATACCTCTTCCGCTCATTGCCCCGCGACCCAAAGGACCAGTTCCATCTCCGCCTGGCATATTTTACACCTCCCTAAAAAGTTAATGACATATGTCATCTACCTTCATTATACCCCGTTTGCGACATATGTCAATAACTATTTCTTTTTCAGAGTGTGAAAATTGACCACATTTACTTCACCTACATAAGAGGAGCAAAAACCCTCAGCACATCCTGTATTAAGCGAAGGAAGGCATTGCCCCGGCAGTCCTCCAAAGTGATGCGGTGGCACTTTTCCAAGGTCTCGAGGAAATCTTCCTTGACCTGCCGCACCGCTTTGGATTTATACATCCATACTCCGCATTCAAAGTGGAGATAGAGGCTGCGGAAATCCAAATTGGCAGTGCCTACTGTGGCCACCTTGTCATCAGAGACAAAGGTCTTAGAATGAATAAAGCCAATTGAATATTCGTAGATTTTGACTCCGGCCTGAATGAGGTCCCGGTAATAGGAGCGGGTAGTGACATGAACAAATTTCTTGTCCCAGTGATGAGGAGTGACAATCCTGACGTCTACCCCCGCCTTGGCTGCCAGGGCCAGAGCCGACAGCATTGTGTCATCGATTATGAGATAAGGTGTATTGATGTAGAGATAATCTTTGGCGCCGGTAATAATCTCCATATACACATGCTCGCTGACATGCTCACTGTCTATGGGGCTGTCAGCATAGGGCAGGACCCAGCCGTCGGAGGGGACGGGACATTCCTCATCCTGCCAGGGCCGGAATTGGGCATAATCCTCTTTTGTGTTGGTGGTAAGAGCCCACATCTGCAGAAACATCAAAGTCAGACTCCAGGCGGCTTCCCCCTCGACCATAATGGCAGCGTCCTTCCAATGACCAAACCTCTCCACGGCATTAATATATTCATCCGCCAGGTTGATACCACCGGTAAAAGCCACCTTGCCGTCGATGACGGCTATCTTGCGGTGGTCACGATTGTTTTGCAAGGTAGACAGCGCCGGCCGGAATTTATTAAAGGCAACACATTTGATGCCATATCTCGCCAAAATCCTGGGATAGTGCTGGGGCAGGCGGAGCATGCAGCCCATATCGTCATACATAAAGCGGACTTCAACTCCCGCTTTTGCCTTTTCTTTTAATATTTCCAGGATAGAATTCCACATCAGGCCTTCTTCAACAATAAAATATTCCAGAAATATATAGCGCTGAGCCTTCCTCAGTTCCCCGAGGAGGACTTCAAACTTAACCTCTCCCGGCGTCAGGTATTCTGTCCTGGTATGCCGGTATACAGGATAACCTGCATATTCCTGCAAGTAGCGCACCTGGCGCTGGCATTCTGCTTCCTCCTTCATCGCGGGCAAAGCATTCTCTTGGGGGGCAAAGAGCGGCTGTGTTTCCCGGACAATCCCTTCAAGATGGCGTTTCGCCTTTCTGGTGGTGGACTGAAAGTAAAAGAGCAGGTAGAACAACCCCCCGAAAATAGGAAAGACAAGGATGAGGAAAACCCAGGACAATTTATAAGCGGGTTTGTCTTTTTTATTAAAGATAAAAAACACTACTAAGATACTAATTAGCGAGAGAATGACTCGGATGGTGTCATAATACTTAATGGAAGTGGTGACAAAAAGGAAGAGCAAAACCAATTGGAGCACAATTAAAATGGAGACCAATACTCGCTGGGAAAAAATAAGCCTGATTGCTTTATAAAACATATTCGCTCCCTCCTCTGTCCCCATACCAATACTTGTTAATAGTATTTTATACTACCATATTTAAGATGACAAATGGCGATTCCCCAGAAAGCATAATTTTCACCGCCTCAGCTTGGCGTGTAAATAAGCAACAGATAAGTCGAACACAAACTCAAGAATTAGCCAAGGTTGCCCTCCTAACTCACTTGGATCCTGACAATCTCCGAGCTGGAGCCCAATCTTAGCGGCGGTCCCCAGGTGCCGGTGCCCGATGAAATGTAGATATGGGAATCTCCCAGAGCGTGCAGCCCATAGGCATAGGGGTAGACCAGATGGACCAAGAGATTGAGAGGCACGATCTGCCCCTGGTGTGTATGACCGGAGAGCTGCAAGTCTATGCCCAGCTTAGCAGTTTTCTTAAAGCCTACAGGATGATGAATGAGCAAGATATTGTAATCCCCGGCCTTGGCGGCGGTCAGGAACCCCCGGATATTATCCTCTGTCTGGGAATCAATCCCCGTAATCTTGCCTCCCATACCTGCTAAATTAACACCCTCTGTTACCTTTAGGAATTGACCGTCGGCCACAATAATCCCAGCCGCCTGGCAAAATTGTCTAAAGTGCTCAATACCTTGGTAGTGTTCATGGTTTCCCGAGACGGCATAGATGCCGTCTTTTGTCTTTAGGTCCTTAAACGCGGGGATGAATTTAGCCATTTCCTCATAGGCATCGTCGGCCAGATCGCCGGTGATGACGACTATGTCAGCATCCAGACTGTTGACTTGGGCGATAACTTTTTCCAGCCATTTTAGGGAAGTCTGAGGGCCCAGGTGGAGATCAGAAAGATGCACGATGCTAAAGGGCCTGGCCAGCTTCTTATGCTTAATGCAAATATCTTTGATTACCGGTCCCCGCCAAGCCTTGACCATGCTCCAAAGGGTTAAGATAATGATTATTCCTATGGCCAGGAATTGATTCCGAAAAGGCAGGAACAGGGAAAGCAAATCTTTGAGTACAAAGACCGCCATAGAAATGGATAGCACACCCAGCCAAAACGCGCCCAAAAGGGTAAGCAGCGGCAGTTTCAGCCGGGATTTGATAAACTGGCTAACTGGATAAGCGCAAGCCAAAAGAACAATCAATGCCTGGATCAAGCGGGAAAAACCCGGCGAGGCAGGTATTGCCTGCACCAGGTTATAGTAGACATAGTAATTCATAGCGCCGTAGGCAGCCAAGAACACTATTATAAATAAGCTTATCTCTGCTATCCTTTTGACCATTGCCTGCCTTCTCGGGACAAAGGGGACGGTTCCTTTTGTCCCAAGTCTGACATAACCCCCTTAATTTACAATGTTTATCCTGATAAGGAAGTGGTGGGACAAAAAGAACCGTCCCCTTTGTCCCTAACTATTTTGCAGCATGCAGATGAAGAACTTGACTGTAGTTTCTATCTTGTCCAGGGGAATGCGCTCATTGCTGCCATGAATCATCTTCCGTTCTTCAGCAGAGAGCTCCATGGCGCAGAAGCGCAGGACATTGGGGCAAATCCGGGTAAAATGCCGGGAATCTGTGCAGGCCAGCATCATGTAAGGAGATACCAGAGTGCCAGGCCACACCTGCCTGATTCCTTCCTCCAATCGCTGCCAGGGCTCAGTCCCAATTGGTGTAAACGGACGCACTTCAATGGCGTTAACCGCCTCAATCTCAACTGCAGCATTCTCTATCCGCTGCTTTAAGGCGGCAATAACAGATTCCTTGGTATCCCCTTCCATCATCCTCACATCAGCTTCGACGCTGGCCGCCGCCGGAAAGACATTGACTGTGTCACTGGCTTTCATCTTCGTGAAGGCCACGGTGGTGCGAACCAGGGCGTTAAATTCTCCCCCCAGTTTCTTGGTGGCCAGATTAAGCAGAGGGCCAAAGAGTCTGAGGTTGGCGAATACGAGTTTAAGGCCAAAACCGGCATGGCGGCCGAGAATGTCAAACATCTCCCGGGCGGGACCAGCCATGTGGAATCTAAAGGGCTTATTTTCAACGGCGCATACAGCCCTGGCCAAGATGCCAACAGGGGTGCGGGGCGGCGGCGAAGAAGCGTGGCTGCCTTTGCTCTTGACGGTGAATTTCAGATGCAGTTTCCCTTTTTCGCCGGTGCCCACCAGGGCGCATTTTTCTTGCACTCCGGGAACTGCCCCCTGAACGATGGCGCCGCCTTCGTCCAGGACCATATGGGGTTTAATCCCTTTGGCAGCCATGTAATCCACTATGTCTGATGCGCTGGCGCCGTTAGTCTCTTCGTCCCCGGAAAAGGAAAGATATATATCGTTTGCGGGGACAAATCCCTGGGAAAGGAGATGCTCCGCCCCTTCCAAAATTGCGCACAATGTGCCCTTGGTGTCCAGGGTCCCCCGCCCCCAGAGGCAGCCTTCTGTTATCACTCCGGCAAAGGGGGGCTGCTCCCAGGCTTCTTCTTCGGCAGGGACAACATCGTAATGGGCCATGTATACTGTAGGCTGCTCAGAGCTCTTCCCCGGCCAATGGTAGAGCAGTCCCGTCCTGCCAATGCGCTGCAGGGGACAATATTGATGCACCAAGGGATAGCATTCCCCCAGCAAAGCCCGGAATTTCTCAAATTCACTCTCATCTTCAAGACTGGTATCTAAGTAAGATACCGTCTTGCAGCGAATCATCCGGGTCAAATTTTCTACTGCCCTGTCCCGGTCCACTTCCACGGCAAAGGGAGAGACCGCTTTTATTGGATAGGGGCGGAAGAACAGAGCCCGGATCAGGATGAAGGCCAACAGCAATCCCAGGGCTACAACGATAAAGATTAGTATCTCCATGCAATTCCCCCCTATTTACAGAATACCCTTTTTGTATAATATCCTTGCTGCCACTATGGCAATAATCGCTCCTACCGGCACCAGGACGCTGACAGAATTGGCCAGAGAAGGCACCGAGATAAACAGCGCCAGCATAAACACAAGAGGAGCCAAGGCAATCCTCCAGTTCTTCGAGATAAATACTACAGCCAGAGCGCCAAAAAGAGAAGGCAGGATATTGGCAAAGGCCGGGGCCAGCATTTCCGATTCCAATATAGGCTGCAGCTGGGAAAGCAGGAGCACCCCGACAAAAATAATCACGGTGGTGACAATAGAGGAAACAGCGATGGAAATGGTGGATATGAGCTCTCCCTCTTCAGTTCCGGGTTTCACCTTTGCCACTTCCATGGCGCTGAGGGCGCAGGGGACCTTGAGGTTGGTGAGGTTGCCGGTGACGAAACCCAGGTAAGAACCGCCGGAACCCAGCATGGGTGAAAAGGTCAAAGCCTCAATTGCGCCTACAGTCCAGAATATTGGCGCCACCCCCAGCAGACCTTTGAGCAATGACATGGGGCTGGGCCAGGCTCCATAATAAATGCTGGCCGCCAAGGGGTAAAGGATAAACATGACTATGGCCAGGGAACACCAGATTCTGCCCCAGACATGGATTTTCTCACTGTATGTCTTCATCTACTCTCCCCCTATCCTAACAACCTTGTAATGGGAATGGACAGGGCCATTGCCCCCAGCATGCTGATGGGCAGGGCATAATCCTCCATCCACTTTACCTTGAGGACCCGGACAAAGAAGCCGCATACCAGCATAAGCAGCGAAGAAATCACCATGACAAAGAC
>DIPE01000040.1:15282-32266 GCA_002427015.1 Firmicutes bacterium UBA5496
ATTCCCCCCTGAATTTTCTTCAGAAACAAGGTGACGATAATCAGGCCCGAGAGGATTCCCAGAGTCATGACCCAGGCAATAGCAGAGTAGACCCTGGGGTCGGTAACCCCTTCTGAGATTGAAACCCCCAGGGTGGCTGCTGTAGATGTGGCAGCGGGCAGCTCATAAGTAAGGGCGCCCAGGACGCTGAGCCGCAGCCAGGGCAGGGGCAGGCCAAGAAACTTGGACAAAGTGATGACCCCTAGGATGATAGCGATGGCCGGCGCCACGGTAAAGGCAGCGCTGCCCCTTACCACCCTTCTCAACACTGATACTTTGATCCCCAACTCCTTGGCCCGGACCCAGGCTTTGCGCAAGAAGAAGACTGACTGGGCAATGACGAAGAGGACGATGATGCCGGCGGTGACAAACAAAAAAGCGCTGTTAGAATTGAAATCCCCCACGATAATCCGCTCCTTTCCCTAGTTTGCATTGAAACAGATACAAAGATATTCAAGATGTTAGGCCCTTGTTCCTGCTGCTGAGAATTTGTTGGGAAAAACAAAGAAGCTCCATTTCAGGAGCTTTACCTATTCCTTGTCCACAAGTTTTTGCAACAGCTTGATTATCTCCGCAAATGCGAGAAAGCTCATGCCGCTGAGAAATGCAACTATCACAGATAAAAAGAACGCTTCAACTGACATCAATGCACTTGCTAGGAACAGGCCGACAAGAAAACCGCCGATAAAAAATATCCTGGCAATTACGGTCAAAATTTGCATGATAGAATTTTTCCCCGCTTCTTCTTTCTCCTCATAAGAGCAGATTTTTGCGTACTCTTCATCAGTTACGGGAATGTGCACTTGCTTAAATGCTTTTTTCAACTCATGGTCATACTCAGGATACTCTTGAGAAACGTCTCCATCAGAGTATACCTTTTCAAAGATTCCCAATCCGAATAAATGGCGTTCTTGATTACGCCGACGCTCTTCTTCCTGGAGTTTCTGTTTTTCTTCCTGTTCCCGCTCTTTCTTTTCAAGGTACTCTTTTACCTTGTCATGCATACAAATCAACCTCCTGTATTCTGTATTCTTGAAATTACTGTAAATCCCTTCAAGAAGACAAACTGCTAAAACACAGAACCAGGCGGATATACGATCCAAAGCAGCAATAAGAGTGATTTAACCAAACAAGGAAAGTTGGTTGTAGCTATAGCCCTGCTTATAAGTCCTGATAATCTCAGCCATCTGATAGATGATGCCGCAGTGTTCACACTCCTGTTTAAACAGCTGCCACAATTCCCTGGCCCGGGGAGAATGGCAGTCGTAGGTATTGCCGTACAGCTTTATGTACCGCTGTTTGAGACCGGGGAAGTGTTCATCTAGCTTCTGATAGTACCAGTCCCGCTGGTTTTGGCGCAGAGTGACGCCGAAACCAGGGAAAATAAAGTTAACGCCGCTTGCCTTTGCCCTGTGCACTATGCCCGCTATATTCTCAGGGTTATCCTCCAAGAAGGGCAGAACTGGCATGAGGAGGATGCAGGTATAAATGCCCTGCCGAGACAACTCCCTGAGTGCAGCAAAGCGCCGGCTAGGAGAAGGAGCATTGGGTTCCAGCTTGTTGCACAGTTCGTCACTCCAGGCAGTGATCGTGACCTTGACCAGCACCGGCGAATGAATTTGTATTTGCTTAAGGATATCTATGTCCCGGGTGACCAAATCGCTCTTGGTGCAGATAGAGATGCCAAAGCGAAATTTATTAATCAGTTCCAGCGCCCCCCGGGTCAGGCGGTGTTTTTTCTCCATGGGGTTATAGGGATCGCTCATGGCCCCGGTCCCGATAACGCCAGTCCGGCGCTTTGACTGTAGTTCCCGTTCAACTATCCCCAGAGCATTAGCCTTGCCCCGAACCTGATCAAAATTATCCACACGGTAACAATCACTGCGGCTGTCACAGTAAATGCAGCCGTGGCTGCAGCCCTTATAAATATTCATATTGTAATTATTGCCGAACCAATTGCGGCCATGTCCATAACCGGAAATAATGGTCTTTGCTGGTATCAATTCCATATCCAATACCCTCCTGCCAATAAGTAATTCATCGAAAACTCGGGGAAAAAGATAAGCAGCGGCTTGGTTTCCCAAGCCTGCTGCTCGATTAGATAACCCCAGATTAAGTATCATATATTATTTAATGATTAGATACGGAAGTATTCCGTCAACCAAATCAATGATAATAAATATTATTTGATTTGTCAACTCTTGTCTTAAAAAGACAAATAATGTCGAAAGACTGTAGCTATAACTAATTTCCCTGGGAGAGATCCGAGGTGCAATTAGGACATCTGTTGGCTTCAATATGAATGGTGCTTTGGCAATAGGGACAGCTTTTAGTAGTGGGAGTAGCAGGAGCAGGTTCCCTTTTAAACCTGTTTAATTGCTTGATGATGATAAAAATACAAAAAGCGATTATCAGGAAATCGATAATGTTGGTAATAAAGGCCCCGTAGTTCAAGGTTGAGGCTCCTGCCGCCTTGGCAGCCTCATAAGTTGCGTATTTTGTGCCGTCCAAACTGATAAACATGTTGGTGAAATCAAGTTTGCCGGTGCCCAAGCTAATAAGCGGCATGATAATATCATTGACCAGGGATGTGACAATTTTGCCAAAAGCCCCCCCAATGATAACACCGGTAGCCAGGTCAACTACATTGCCCTTCATGGCAAAATCCCTAAATTCCTTTAAAAATGACATTGGCTAGCCCCCCCAATTTTAGTTAACCTAAATATATCACAGAATAGGCATGTTTTCACCGCCTTAATACCAATTACCTCTAAATTGGAGGGCCCAAATATCACCTGTTTGTAAAAATATATTTTTTTATACGTCTAAAAGCAGGAACTCACCCAGGAGATGTTTAAATAATATAGCAGGAGTATTGCAGACAGGACTATGTTGTCCTGATCACAATTTAAGGAGAGTGAACTATGGCTAAGCTGGATCTTATCGAAGGTATTGGTCCTGTGTACATGGCAAAGCTAAAAGAGGCTGGCGTAGATTCTATCGAGGAACTCCTGGAGATCTGCAAAACCAGGAAAGGCAGAAGTGATTTAGCTGAAAAAACCGGGATTTCAGGAAAGCTAATCTTAACCTGGACCAACCATGCCGACCTGTTCAGGATTAAAGGGCTTGGGGGAGAATATTCCGAGCTGCTGGAAGCTTCCGGAGTCAATACCGTCCCTCAGCTGGCGACACGTGTAGCCGAAAACCTCCACAAAAAAATGGTGGAAGTCAACGAGGCCAAATCCTTGGTAAGAAAGCTTCCCTCACTCGGCCAAGTTGAAACTTGGATCAAAGAAGCCGGCAACCTTCCCCGGATAATCGAGTACTAGTCATATTAAAAACCGCCTGATTCAGGCGGTTTTGCTTTGGCAAGAAACTTAATAACAGCATTCTCCCTGGCAGTCCTCATTGGCGAATTCAATCTCCATGGTCACATGCTCAATACCCTTGGCCTGCACCAGGTTCCTGATATCCTTCTTGATCGAGATAATTTCCTCTCTAGCGATTTCGTCTGCAAGAACCACATGCGTGCTTAAAAAGTGTTTCTGTCCCTCAAGAGACCAGATATGGGTATGATGGACTGACTGCACTGCAGACACCGCAGCCAGCTCTTGCTCAATTTCTGGAATGGAGAAATCCTTGGGGACTTTCTGGAGAAAGATGCTGAGGATCTCGCGCAGATTAACCAGGACATGATAGAGAATATACAGGGTAATCAAGACAGACAAGATTGGGTCGAGGATAGGGATATCTACAAAGTTGAGCACTATGCTGGCTGCCAGGATTACCACCCAGCCCAGGACATCCTCCATCAGGTGCCAGAGGACCACCCGTTCATTTAAGGAGACACCCTTTCTCAGCTTGAGAACAGCAGCCCCGTTGATGACGATGCCCAGAATAGCAAAGAGCAGCATCCCCTGGGCATTTAAGGGCTCAGGATTGATTATTCTGGGCACTGCCCGCACCAGGATGACCAGGGACCCCCCCAGCAAAATCACGCTGTTAAGCAATGCCCCCAGCAGTGAGAAGCGGGCATAGCCAAAGGAATATTTCTGATCCGGTCCCCTTTGGGCATATTTCTCCAAGTACCAAGATATTCCTAAGGAAACAGAGTCACCTAAGTCGTGGAGGGCATCAGATAAAATAGCCATGCTGTTCGTCCACAAGCCCCCCACTATTTCCATAAGGGTGAAGAACAGGTTGAGCAAAAAAGCTATTTTAATATTGCCCTGACTGCCATGGCCATGGTGGTGATGACCATGGTGATTGTGGTCATGTGCCATTGAATTACCTCCATAAAATTCTGATCCAATTCACTATCCATAATCATGAATATGGCAGATTAAAAATCCAGGTGTATTATTGAATTTCCCCAGATAAGATTGTCCCCAGCAGGTCGTAGAAGAGCTTGATAGACATATGCCGCCGGGGGTTAAAGCGCAGCCGATACTTAACTTTGCCAAGATAAAACTCAACGATTTCTTGGAAGGTAATGCTCAGGCCAGAGATATCGGAAAGCAATATTGCTTCCGACCCCTTCTTCCCTTGGATTTCCAGCCTGTCAGGCAAGAAAGTCAGCCTGACAATATCCCTTTTCCATGGCTTGACGCCAATCTCCCTTTTATTCAGCAGCATCTCTTCGTTGACAAAGCGAAAGCCGTCCTGGATAATCCGGGGCAGGAATTGACGCTGCCACTGATTCCAGGAGACAGTATCGGAAAATTCCGGGCAGCCCAAGATTTCGCCATACTGATTTATGCCATATTGGCTTTTGCATTCCTTGCAAAAAAATTGGTCCCCTTGGGATTGGATGCTGTTAATTGCATTGCAATGGGGACAGATGTAGAGCAAGCGCTCAATGTGCTCCGCCAAGTTTTTGCCTCGAAAGGGAATCCGGTGTTTGCGCTGCCAGACGTATTCATTATGGTCCAACTTCTCCACCAGCAGAGCCTGGAGTTCCTCAGGAGTCTTGCTGGCAATTGTCTCTCTGCCAAAAAGCTGTTTTATCTCCATTACCAATTTTCCCTTGCGGGGATAGGTTGCCCACCGGGGCCGACTTAAATAGCCCCCCTTAAAAATAACTGCATAGACCGGCACCTTTAAGAGCTTAATCAGTTTTCCCGTTGAAGGGACCAGTAAATCGGTAGCGCCATCCCAGTTGCGCCCCCCCTCGGGGTAAAGGCCCACGGGATGCCCAGCCTTGACGTGTCTCACCAGAGCCCGGATTGATTTGGCATCCCCAGTATTCTTGGCAAAGGGAATGCTTTCCAACATGGCCATCAGGTTCCGCTTCAGCCAGTGATCCTGGTTGGCATCACCGGCGATAAAGCGAATGAGCCTGTTGGCATAGGCGTTGCTTACGATAGGATCTTCATTCATGACATGATTACCCAGCAACAAATACGGTTCCTCCAAGTCCTTAAGCGGATTGCTCTCTACCTGAATATTAAACTGCCATTTCAAGTAGGATCGGACCGGTGATTTGAGCAAGCGGGCAAAAACGTCCCCCCCGGTTAAGCTCACAAAAATCCCCTCCCTGTATTATTAAAACTTCGCTAGTTTTCTAGACCAGTTCAAATTTCAGGGCATTATTGGACTCAGCAGCTTCGATAAACACCGCAAGCAGCAGCTCGGCATAACCGCCCAGGTTGGCAGGCAGCTTGTCAGCATTGATCAAGATGATATGCAGGGGCTCGCTGATGGTGCTCAGCATATCCCACAGGGCATCCAGGTTATGGCCATAGTAAGCGGGAAAATCCAGCTGACACTGAATATACTCATGAGCAGCTTGTATATCTGTCATCTCCAGGGCGTCCAGGATTACCACAGGCAAACCCTCCTAATAGAGCTTGGTAAAGGACTTGTAGTGATCATCTGTATAATAAATCAGGCCGTCATTGGAATAAACGATGCGCTCAGGGCCTCGAAAACCGCCAGTATAATTGACATCGCATTCATACCACACCCGCCCTTCGGCATCAGGCAGCAGGCCTTCGCGATTGCCAAATCTGTCCCCGCCGATGGAAAGCTGGTCGGTAACTTCCCACAGATTGCCCTTGCTGTTATCCCAGCCCAGCTCTTGGGCTTCTCTTTTGGTAATATAATTGGCAGGCAGTCCGCTGTAGGTGTGGATATACAGGGCCACATCCTCTGGGGTTGTATAATAGTCATCCTCCTCCAGCTCTGTTCCCTGGGGATTGGGGGAGGGTTGGTTTAAGTCTAGTTGAAAATAAGCAACAATAACCAGGAGTAAAATCAGCCCTATTATACTGATTAATTTCTTATTGCTCACAGGATTCTCCTCCCCAGCTCCATCAGCAGGCAGTCTTACTACTCGATTTCATGAACCATCTGCACATAATCCAAGGGGGCATAACCCTTGCGCCTATAAAGCCTTTCGGCAGATTTGTTGCTGTCGACGATTTCCAGTCTAATCCTCTTTGCCTGTTGGGCATATTCCCGGTTAATAAAATCTATAAATTGGTTCCCCAGGCCCTTGCCTCGGAATTGCTTCATTATATAAAGCTCTTCAATCCAAACAACCATGCCTCCGGCCTCATTGGAATAAGTTAAGCTGAGAAGGCCGTAGCCGGCAGTTTCACCATTATCCTCTATAATATATGCTTTCGCATAGGGAGAGTCGGCAATAACTTCTTCGAAGGTCTGCTGAATATGACTGGCGGGGATATCATGGAGCACAGCCTCTGAAGAAAAGAATTTCTTAACCATGGCAATAAATTTATCCCGATCTCTGCTTTCTATTTCTCTAATCAATCTTATTTCTCCTTTCACAGATGCGAATTTTATTATATTATCTTTTATTTCTCCCCTATTACCATTATAGAATTGAACACCGCGGCTAGCAAGCAAAGACAAGAACATGAGGAGCAGAGAAGTTTCTAAGTATAAAAAAAGGCGCAAAGCACGCCTTATTCCGACTTGTTAAGCTCTGGACACCGGAACACTCTCTCCAAATCAAGGACCAAACCAGGGAATTGTAAATTAGAAAAATTATCCCCTGGACCACCAGTGGCCACCAAGGCATAATCGCCATTGCTAAGCAAAAATGCTTCTAATGTGTTTTCTTCAGGATCAACAAGCCAGTAATGAGGGATGCCGGCCTTTCTGTATATCTCCAGTTTCTGCAGGCGGTCTTTGCGCCTGCTTGCGGGAGACATAATTTCCACCACCAAATCACAGGGCCCGTCAATACGCTCCTTATGCATAATACCTTTTCTGGCGCTGGACACAAAAATCATGTCCGGCTGCAAAACATTGCTATCTGAGAGCGTAACATCCAAAGGAGCAAAGAAGAATTCCCCTGCAGGATCATATTGATCAAAGAATGCCATTAACTGACGCCCTAACTCCCGAGATATTCGCTGATGATGCAGAGACGGCGATGGTTCCTTAACCAAGATACCCTCCAGGATTTCAAAGCGACAGCCAGGCGCTTCCGGAAGCTTCAGGTAATCCTCGTATGTCCAGAAAGACGCTGGATCTTCCTTAACAACCTCAGCCCCCAACACAGCCAGGACTGCGCCCAGATCGAACCTATCAGGCTCAACTGCTGGTACCTTTCCTTGTTCTATATAGCTCATTACAATAGCCGGTGACACTCCCAGGACATCGGCAATTTCTTGCACCGTCAGCATATTCTTCATGCTACCACCCCTGCCATTATACAACTAAAGACAGCTGCAATCAAGAGAAAGCAAGAAGGGAATAATCCTAATCTTTCGGGAGCCCAGAACCGTACTTCTTTTTCAGGGCCAGTTCTGTCGGCACAATTGAAACCAGCATAACTACCATCTGCATGCCAACAATGACCAGATCATAAATCTCATAGTTCTCTTTCCGGTATATTAGAATCATCGCTGCCAGGCTAAAAATAAGCAGACTAATTCCCCAAAACATCCAAGTCTTTGCATGGTAAGCATGGGCAAAATCCCATGCCTCCTGACTTTGCATGGATCGGGCTGTTCTATAGCCGTAGAAACTATTGATTTGTTTCGGAGGATGCTTTTTCCAGAGCAAACCTATGAGTATCATCAAAATCGGCATCATCATAGTCATGATAAACAAGAAAGTGTACATACGCGAACCTCCCCAGCTAAACTAGAGTATCAAGTTAATATTGTACAAAATATTACTATACTATAACTATATAAATTTCTGGCTGGCCTGCTTGATGCTTCTCCCTAGTAGCTGAATTATAAGGTAGATAGTTGACACGTGTTAACGCACGTAGTACTATTAAGTAAATTGCTTTAAGCGGTGAGAGTTAGTGAAAAGCTATGGTTCAAAGGAGATAATTCAAGCGCTGTTTAAAGACGGTTGGTATATTGTTGACGCGACGGGTTCCCACGTTCATCTTAAGAATCAAAATAAACCCGGAAAGGTCACAGTGCCTCACCCAAGAAAAGACCTAACTAAAAAAACCTTGCAATCCATAATAAATTTTACCGGGATAACTCTCAAGTAACGACTTAGGAGGTTGACATAAATGAAAGAAAAATACATCTACCCAGCATGCTTTGACCCATCGTCAAATAGTGGATACAGTGTAACCTTTCCGGATTTGCCTGGCTGTTTCACTGAAGGCAGCACCCTTGATGAAGCCTATAAGATGGCCCAGGACGCATTAAAGTTACACTTGTACTGTTTGGAAAAGGAGGGCGATGTATTGCCAATCCCCACATCGCCCAACGCAATTAAAGTTGAAAATGGAGGATTTGTGTCCCTAGTTGACGTCTGGATGCCTGGGATTCGAAGATCCGCCCAACTCAAGTCTATCAAAAAGACACTAACTATTCCAAAGTGGTTAAATGACATCGCTGAACATGAAGGAGTAAACTTTTCCTATATTCTTCAGCGGGCCTTAAAAGATTACTTGAAAGAACACTCGGAAGACTATGTTGATCATGATGACTTTTAGCGAAGAAAACTTTTGGGCTTCGTGTTAGGAACCACTTTTTTACAGGAAATACCCTCATAATTCATGAAAGCCTGATATATATCCTCCGTTCCCCAGCCATGGTACTTCCCAACGGATACTGGGTCTGGTGGGGGTAAATTAGATTTTTTTGAGAATCAAATAATCCTCACTTCTCCTGAAGGAAAATCTATAATCCAAGACTTCCCTTCGAGTAAGTCCGCTCCAAGCAAACCTGCGATTTTATAATTTGATATACCGTGTAATTGCCGGTCATACATAACTACATCGTGCAAGACAATTTTCTCGCAGGTAATCTCAATCATTACCTCCTTCGCGCAGTATGCATTCTCTCCAGATTCACCATCGAAACCAACAGTATTATCAGTGACGGGATTTAGATCCATTACTGCATCCTTTGCCGAAGGAGCCAGGATAGTTTCAGTATGCCCGCTGTCAAAAGCCATTTTGGCTTTCGTTCCGTTTAGCTTGACATCAATGATTGGAAACACGTCCCATGAAAGATTAAGTGCTGAATCATATGATCTTTCATTTGAGATGACTATCTTTTTTTGGTCACAATCATATTCCCATCGATAAGCTGAAATTACATCCCATCCTAATATGCCGTCTGCTTGAATTTTGTCTTGAGAATTATTGGGCCTATCTAAAAAGAAAGCCACGACTGCACCAAAAACATAGTCCATAGTCTCATCCGGAATAATGCCAACGGTCACATTTCTTTCTGTGAAACCCGCAATAGAGATCGAATCCAGTTCCCCCGTCTCAAATAAGGCTGCGTTGCCGGAGGACCCTCCGCCCTTAAGAGTAACCTCTGATAGTCTCCCGCTTGCATTATGGAAAAAACTGTCCCTGATGCACGTTATTTGGGCCCCTGTATCAAACAAAAACATTCCCTGCAATCCATTAATCGAAACGCTGATTAATCTGAGGTTCCCTATATCCTGAGTTATGCAACAATAACGAAAAATTTCATTTTCCAATATAATCCCCCTTCGGTAATCATACAGGAGTTAGCTAATATTACTATCCTACAGGCTTTCTTCTGAAGAATCCGAGGATAAGCTATAACTCATGTTGATCGAAGTCGGTGCCCCCGGATCAATATATCCTGTATCCACAAAGCCCACCTTCTGATAGACATGGATGGCGGCAAGATCTTTTCGTTCCACATAGAGATCAACCCGGGGGTATTTTCCCTCGGCTTTGAGTTTTTGCAAAAGCAAACGCAGTGCAGCCTGCCCATAACCTTTATTCTGGTGGCGCTGATCTATCAGGAGCTCCTGCAAGTCATAACAGGCAGGTTCTTCATCGAGGTCGCGGACCAGCAAAACTCCCACCGGTTTTTCCCCCGCATAGACCGCCAGGGCCCGTGCTCTGTGAGCACGATAGACATAAGCCCGCGCCAAAATTTCCAGGGCATCGCCGACGAACCTGCCTTGACCGGGAGCATGCTCAATCCGGGCGATGGCCAGCCAATTATCTTCTGTGATGGATCGCAACGAGATCATTTCCTTCCCGCTTTTTTTACCGAGAGAATTCCTGAACAGTATGAAAATCGTTCAAACTCAAACAGAGATTCCGGGAACCATTGGCGAACCTTCTCAGCAAGCAAATAATTTTCTTCCTCGTCCCATAAATCCGCATCCGCTTTCTTAGCATAATCCATTTCTTGCGCGGTTTCGGTCATGACGTCGGCAATCAGCAGACAACCTTCCGATTTCAGATGCATCAGTATCTGTGCGATCAGCTCTTGCTGCTCATGGTCACACAGATGATGAATGGCGTAGTTACAGAGAATCGTATCATAGCGATGCTCCTCAATTCCCGGAGGCAGTCCTCTAGAAAAATCCCATTGGATTAGTATAGCCGTGGGCAGCAATTTGCGGGCTTCAGCGAGCATCGAGTCTGAAAAATCAAGGCCGGTAATCTGGCAGCCCAAATCAGCCAACCGGCGGGACAGCTTACCCGTGCCAATACCCACATCTAAAATTGCCTTGCCCAGAGCAGGCTGCACAAGCTCAACAAGCCGATCCAGGATTTTATTGTAGGCAGCAAAAGGATAGCGCTTGTCGGCGTCGCTGGCTTGCACATCGGCGTTATAGTTAGCGGACCATTGATCAAATCCATTGGCGTCCATTGGTTTGGATGACGCCGGTTTCGGTTTCGTGTTTTTGTGATTAATACTCAAATCTTATTCTCCTTTTTCATTTTAGGAGATAGATTTATCCGCGTGCTATCTCCGTCCACGCTGTCAGTGTTTTTACTATGTTTTTCATATAAATCATCCTCCTGCTTTTCTTAATATACAAACGCTATCAGCGTAAACACCTATGTACACAGTTTGTCCAGGGCTTAATTATACCATCTTGCTAGGGTATACAGATAACATCATTGGCAGGAAATAACATGGCCTGCATCTATCCGGTTGAGGCTATGCATATTCCCTAATTGCCGCAAGTATCTAATAAGCAGGACGCATACTTTAGCGACAGTAATCTGCTATACTGGAGCTGATGAATTTCTTGAGTTTTCTTGCCATTCATCCTCATGAAAGGAAGAGAAGAATGAAACTTCTGGCTTTGTTAAGAACAGGATTATCTAGTCTTTATCAAAGCGTTAAGCGCTTCCCCCTTACTATTTTCCTCACCACTGTAACTACCGTCCTATTGATCATCATATCGAGAGCGGAGGGGGTAACGACACTAGAAACCCTTACCCGCTTGGCCATGGTAACAGCTTTGGGAATCCCTGTAACACTGTCTATTGCCTTGACATTTGAACGGACAAAGACTGCAAGAGCTGTGGAGTTTGGCAGTTATGCCCTGGCCTTCTGCCTCCTTGTCCTTTACTATATTTTCTTGCTGCCCAAATTTGGCATGGTTACCATTACTAGGTATATCGCCGTTACCCTAGCTTTGTACTTGGCCTTCCTTTTCGCGCCTTACTTTTATAACCGTCCCAGCTTTGAAATGTACGTCATCAAGGTCCTAAACAGATTTTTGGTAACCGCGATTTACTCCGCTATTCTCTTTGGCGGTTTAGCGCTAACCCTCCTGACCATTGATCTCTTACTGGGAATAGATGTATCTTTTACTTTTTACGCCAATGTCTGGTTTGTAGTCGCAGGCGTTTTTGCCCCCTGTTTCTTCCTGGCTGGGTTGCCGGCAACAGATCAGGACATGGCAAAGGAAACTTATCCTACTGTGCTAAAGGTCCTGCTTTTGTACATTGTCATGCCCATAATCCTGACCTACACGCTTATCCTCTACATTTACTTTCTTAAAACCCTCCTTACGTTAAAATGGCCAGAGGGAACGGTATCCCACCTGGTCCTTTGGTATTCGGTGTTCAGCGCCGGCGTGATTTTCCTTGTCTATCCTTTGGAAGGGGATAATAAGTTCGTGCAGTTTTTTACCACTTGGTTCCCCAAGCTTGTCCTGCCGGCGATTATTGTAATGTTTATGGCCATTACTGTTCGCATAAACGCCTATGGGGTTACTGAAAACAGATATTTTGTCGTCGCCTTGGGCCTGTGGGTATTTGGGATTATGCTCTACTACAGCCTGTCCAAGCATTTTAAGAATATTGTTCTGCCGATATCTTTGGCCCTGGTTGCCTTGCTGGCAGTATTGGGTCCTTGGAGCGCCTACTCAGTGTCCAGATACAGCCAAAATGCTCGTTTTGAAACCTTGGCAACTGAGTACAACATGGTTAACGGCAACACCCTGCAAAAGCCGGACCGGGAAATATCCCTGGAAGATAAAAAAGCGATTGTCAGCATCCTGGAATATTTTGAAAGATCCCATAGTCTTAGCCAGGTAAGGCTCCTCCCCCCACACTTTGAGCTACAATATATGGAGCCGGTCTTCGGCTTTTCCCGAGAAGATATCTGGGCAGTTCCAGGCAAAAAGGAATATTTCCACCTCCAGACCCAGGTAAAATCCTTGGATATAAGGGATTACGACCATCTGCTCAGATCTGATAACCTGAGACAAGAATCCATTGCCGTTGGCCCGCTTACAGTGAAGTGTTCACCAGAGGATCTAGAACTGCTGGTATTGCACGGGGACCAAGAGCTGTATGTCAAAGACTTGCGGAGATTTGCGGAACAAGTTATCGAAAGACACGGCGCCGCTTCCCTGGAACTCCCTGTGCAAGATATGACCTTTATTGAGGAAAACGAGAACATCCAGATAAAGATAATCTTTACCAGAATCGTTGGGAAAGCTGAAGCCAAACAGATAACCTTTGAAGACCTGGAGTTTTACCTGTTGTTGAAATTTCAGCAATGAGCGGCAACCAATACCTCATTTTGCTTATGCATAGTGCCAATAGCCCTGGGATATTTCTCAGGGCTTCTATTTGTCACTGACAAATTCCTCACGCCATGCATGCTGATAATAGTTGCAGTATCCTGACAAATTGTGTTCTATGTCATCTATGCGCACTCTAAAGGAGTGATGGCGGATGTAAAATCCCCAGAGTATGTGTTTAGGAACTTTAAAATACATGGCCACTTCCGGAAACAAGAAACCATTTAACTGCAGTTCCAGCCGGTAGTTAATAGCGGCATCCAGCTTTTCTTCGTCAAATTCACTTATTAGGTCAACGTACAAATTTTTATTCTTGCAGTAATCTATAAACTTTCTAGTGGCCATTAATAATTCCAACAGGGTTGCAAAAGTTGTCTCGCGGCTGAGACAAAAATCGAGAATTCCTTGGGCATTCTTCAGATTAAATTCCAGGTACTCTTTTTCAGGCTTATGTATGAATAACTCATAGGAACAATAACTCAGCCAATGGTCATTATGTCGCCAATATTTGTTGGCAATAAAATGCCTAAAGGCCTCCTCGACAATCTGCAGCGTTTTTGGCTGCTTATCCAGGGCGTATACTCGCATGAGGGCAAAAGCAGCCTCGCCATCATAATATATGATCCGATGAACATCACGCACAGATAGATCTGGGTAGTTTAATACATGCACAAATTGTCCACTGTCTCTTTGGCAGTATTCGATGCCTTTTACCAAGCTATCAATGACTGGCATGAATTGGTCATCGCCGAACACCTCTGTGTACTTGGCCAGGGCCAGGACTGCTGCAGCGTTGGCTCCCAGCTTAATGGAATTGTTCTCTGTCCTTTCCACGACAAATCCCCGCTCCACCCCCTGGGCGTCCTTGACCTGCTTGACCCCCTTTTGCACAAGGTATCCCAGGGCTTGCTTGATGGAGTCTGCCAGTCTTGGGGATTGAACAACTTCATAGGCCTCAAGCATTGAGTAGGCAGTGCTTGCGTGACGCAGGATATTATAATGCTCAATTTCCCTGTCAAAGCATGGGAAGTATCCATACCTGAAGACCCCGCTTTTTTGTACCTGCTCACAAAGGTAATCAGAGGTTTTTTCAATAATAAAACGTAAGTTATCCCTATTTAAATCAATGTTTCTCCGTCCATTGTTCAGCCAATTACTGCCTAATGAATAACATTCCTCTCCATCGTGGAAGGCGCTCTCTGTAGTAAAAGTGTATACCCTTTCGACAACATCCGGGCCTAAGAGAAGATTAAGACCTGTGTTGCGCTTAAGGTAGAAATTGATGTTCTGCCATACTACAGTCTTGGCAGAATCCTTGGGATGCTCATAAATAAAAACATTTGCGTTTAACTCTTGTTCCAGAAAGGCAATTTTGAACCGCTTGTCAAAGGCAATCCCTTCCCGAAAGTAGTTAATCTTAAGCTGAGAAATGTACTTAATAAAGCCCGACAAGGTGTATTCCTGGATAGAAGTTACAACATCGGCCTTAACCCACTCCGGCCTGATTTTAAATTTGCTGACCTTTTTCTCCATCTCCGCAGCTGCATGTAACCATGCTGCATCATAGGAATCTCCAATCCCTTTGCATACACATGCTCTTTGTTCGGGGTTGCCAAAGGATAAGAATATTACATGCTTTATAGTTTCCTCAATTTCTATTCCTGCGGTGCTGCGTAGACACAGATTATTCTTTAGCTCAGTTAATTGTCGCTGCATATTAACATCTCTCACCTGTTTTCCCCCTTTCATCAAAGAAGGGTTGCCTGAAAGCAACCCATTGTGGCTGAGTTTATGGCTTTTTCTTAAGGGATTTTGCCCACTTTCTTAGAATCCAGCCAATGCTGCTTAAGAATGAGCCTCCACCGTAGTATAACCAAGTACCCGCTGCGGAGGTTTTAGGCAACTCCTTATCTCCATCGGCATCGGCATCGGCATCCGCATCCGCATCAGCGTCGGCATCGGCGTCGCAGTCGGCATCGGCATCAGCGTCGGCATCGGCGTCGCAGTCGGCATCGGCATCAGCGTCGGCGTCAGCATCGGCGTCAGCGTCGGCGTCAGCGTCGGCATCTGCGTCGGCATCTGCGTCGGCATCTGCGTCGGCATCTGCGTCGGCATCAGCGTCGGCATCTGCGTCCGCATCAGCGTCGGCATCAGAATCATCTGAGATTATATGACTAATGGTCAACTTAATGTTCTTAATATCACCTTCGGATTCAAACTCAGCATAGGCTGACTCGACCTTACCGTAGGCGCCTATGGTGACATAGAAATGCATAGCTCCTCGGCCTTCGCCTTCAAAGACTCCATCTGCAGATACAGATTGAGTAGCCCCAGTCCCATCGATGTAGTTAATAAATAGTATACCGCTGAGAATTTTTCCAGAGCCGCCTGTATTTAATATCCAGTGCCAACCCACTTCGTTAACGCCATCAATCTCTGCATTCTCGTCGCCTTGTCCTGTCCAATCAAACCTTGTAAGCTCCTGCGTCTCAACAGACTGAACCTGGTGCACTTCCGGAAGAACATTGTTGTCCACAGCATCTACCGTGTTTGGTCCTACTAGACGGGACGCCATTGCGGTTCCTAAAATAATAGCCGTTGCCAATTTTCTCTTTCGAACTTGATTCTTCTCCCAATGCCTGCTTTGCTGACTCAACCGGGCCGACAATTCCTTAGACATTAATTCGCCTCCACTCAAATAGAAAAAGGATAGGCCTTAATAAATATTTATGAGTGGAAAGCTATGATTATGTTAAATAACCGCCAAATAAAGGTAAAAAAAGAAGTCATTCTGCCTGTTTTGGCAGTATGACCGCTTCCAACAAATAATATCAGTTTCCCAGCAGCAATGACTTCGAGTTGCTAAATCTTAATAATTTTGATCAGCTTGAACGCTTCTCACTCCAATTGGCCAGAAATAAGCCCCCAATCAGGAAGGCAGGGCCGGCAATCGTCATGCTCCATATCAGAGCAGTATGCCAAGGAATTTCAGAGTTCATTGTATTGGCAACATACAACAGTCCCGCCAGCAGAAAAACTATACCGCCGACAATTTCATATTTCCAGGAAATAAGCAGCACAATCAGCAGCACCAGGGATGGGATGTTATGCATCAGCAAGCCAAGCAGTATCTCCCCTATGCTGTATTCCGAAGAAATGACGTCTAAAGAGAACAAGGCTAAAAATAAGATAAAGAGAATAGATAGAATTCGCGGTGTCCAAAAGATAAATCCGTTTACCTTCTTCGCCATTTTAATCCCTCCCAAAATGGATACAGTATAAACTATTCAAACCACACATCCTTAAGTAGAATCTCCAGACCTGGAAAAGCAGAATGGCTGAACACCTCATTGCCGCAAGCTGCCGCTGCCAAGGCATAGAGCTCATTGTTGAGGATAAAGGCCTCAATGGTGCACTCCACGGGATCTACAAGCCAGTAGTTGGGCACTCCTGATTTCCGATAGGCCTCCAATTTTAATACCCTATCCCGCGGATGACTGCCCGGAGAGAGAATTTCAATCAGCAATTCCGGTCAACCGTTTATACGCTGTTCTTCAACTATACGACGCTGCTTGCCGGAGACATAGAGCAAGTCAGGCTGAAATATATCAGCCTCTGACAGAGTGACATCTAGAGGGGCACCCAATAGGATACCTTCTGGATCCACAGAGGC
>DIPE01000040.1:32401-32861 GCA_002427015.1 Firmicutes bacterium UBA5496
CCGGGGAAGGATCCCGAATAATGATGCCGTCCAGAACCTCTATCTTGAAGCCAGGTTCCTCGGGCAACTGCAGGTAATCTTGATAAGTAATCTTATAAACGGCAGCATTTTCCCGGGTTTCTCCTGCTTTTTTCTTCAACCCCCATCACCCCCAACCTGCGACAAGAATGGACGCATCCTTTCTGTCGCAGTCTTTACTTTTTTGCTCTGTTCATTTAGTTAGGCCGGCAAAAATGGCGCTGACCGGCAGCTGCAAACCGGCAAATATCCTTGATTGTATTGTATCTTCTTCAGCACACGCTGTAACGCTGTCTATATCCCTATCCTGAGTAAAAGCATATTGAATGACATTTTTCCCTTCAATATCTACAAGCCAGTATTCTGACACTCCACTTTTTAGATATAACTGTAATTTGACCGCCATATCCTTGCCCTTTGTTGAAGGAGACAGCACTTCAAC
>DIPE01000040.1:33008-37355 GCA_002427015.1 Firmicutes bacterium UBA5496
ATATCCGGCTGGACAACATTGGGGTCTTCTTCAAACTTTGTGGCAAAACCAAAGAGCCTAATGTCTAAAGGTGATGTCAATGATTGGCAAGAAGTTTTCTTAAAGTAATTATTAAACAGCCACAAAATTTCATTAACTACCACCTGATGCTGAAAGCTTGGTGATGCCAAGAGATAGACGTCGCCATCAATCAGTTCGTATCTTTGATCGGAAGATTCCACCAGTGCCAGATACTCTTCATAAGTAATTTTCTGCAGGGAGGGATAACGTTTCGCCTCCTCATGAATATAAAAATCCGGTTCAGTATATCGGCTAAGTTTCGCTACACACTTTCCGTTTTTAACAACAATAATGTCTTCCTTCTCCGCCAACGCCAGATATTTACCAAAGGCATTCTGTATATCTGTGGAACTTACACGCATGATATCACCTCAGCATCAAAGTAGCATAAAATAGCTATATTTGCAAGAAGATAATAGCTATTTTGCCGTGACATTGAGGGACAGTCCCTTTCCGTCACAGACGCATCCTTATATGCTGAAGGGGGGCCGAGATGGCCCTCCTTCAGTATGCAAAGAATTTCTATGTTCTACTCGATATACGTGACTGTATTTTCCCGACGAGGGGCCCGGTCCCCCAGGGTTTCATTGCCGTAGCCCAAGGACAAAGCATACAGAGGTTCAAAACCTTCGGGGATTTTCAGTTCCTTTAACAGATAGGCGCCCTCGGGTTTTTCCATGGCTATTTTGAAAGAGGCCAGATAGCAGCTGCCTAAGCCTAGGGAATAGGCCGCTAGGGCCATGTTTTGAATGGCATTGGCACAATCGGCGGGAGCGAACTTAGCTTCCTTGTGACCGGATACGATTATGGCCATGGGCGCCCCCCGGAAGTTATCAAAATCGGGATCTTTGGCCCGCTCACGCACCTGTTCATCACTGGACTGGAGCAGAACCTGCCGGTTGGCGGCGGAAATCCTGTCCAGCGCTTTTCTGTTGGTAATAACGGTAAAATGCCAAGGCTGACGATTCATGGCCGAGGGCGCAAAACGGCCGCATTCAAGGATAGCATCTATTTTTTCTTTCTCTACCGGCGCAGTCTCATAACTGCGGATTGACCTTCTGCTCAAGATACTCTTAATAGTTTCATTCATCCTGAGAACCACCTTTCTATTTTTTGAGATGGACCCTTACTATCGCAGTTTTGATCCTGATAAGAAAAATGGGCATAACGCCCCAAGTCTCCATGTTAATCGTTCAATTCTGGCGCGCTGAAGGTATCGCCAGCGGCAATGGTTCCATACCGATACCCTTTCATAAACCAGCTCGACCTCTGTTCTGAGGTGCCGTGAGTAAAGCTGTCCGGGACTACATAGCCCCAGGTATCCTTTTGAATGCGATCGTCGCCTATCATGCTGGCGGCATGCAGGGCTTCTTCGATATCCCCCTCATCCAGCAGATTGCTTCTGGCCGCATAGTGAGCCCAAACCCCGGCGAAATAGTCAGCCTGCAATTCCATCTTCACCAGCAGCTTGTTGAATTCAGTCTCACTTATTCTGTTGCGCTTGGAATAAACCTGGTCGATAATCCCCAGCTGTTTCTGAACATGATGCCCGACTTCATGAGCGATGACATAGGCCATGGCAAAGTCGCCGGGGGCCTGAAAGCGCTCTTTGAGTTCGGTATAAAAACTTAGATCCAAATAGACTTTCTGATCACCAGGACAATAAAAGGGCCCTACAGAAGAATCTGCCGCTCCGCAAGCTGACTGCACAGCGCCCGAATACAAGACCAAACTGGGGTACTGGTACTGCTTGCCCAATTCATCACTAAACAGCTCATTCCAAACATCTTCCGTCTCCGCCAAAACCACCGAGGCGAATTCTGCCAGTTCCTGTTCTTCAGCAGTTTCTACATAAGGCGTCTCCACCTGCCCTGACTGATTGCCAAGATACTCCAGGGGATTGCCGCCCATGAGGAGCACCACAATAGCTAAGATAATAGTGCCGATCCCGCCGCCCACCAATGTCTTGGAGGTAGTTCCTCTGCGGTCTTCAACGTTTGCGCTGGACCTTCTGCCTTGCCACTTCATATTAATCCCCTCCTCGAGGTTTTCACATATCCACAAAAAAATACACCTGCAGAGAAATTGTATCAAGCAAACAGGCAATGCGCAATATCCCCGGCTAAATCGCTTTGGGAAGCAGTATAATAAAACCAGGATAAATAATCTTACGGGGGTGCTCAGTTTGGGAAAAAAGAACACTTTCACTAAAGTTTTAGCTGTTGTGGGCACAGCGCTGGTGTGGTTCCCAGTGGTCTTTACACTGGCAATAGCAGCAATTAGCAGTATACCTGACCGCGTGCTGCGCTTCGACTACCTGCTGCCGGCAGAACTGTTTCCAGTTGTTCTCGTGGGCTCCCTGCTGCTCCTATGGGCAGCACTGCGGGCTCGGTCCCATCAGAAAATCATCGCCTTAGGATTGGGGGCAATGCTGGTATTTCTTATCGGCGGCCAGGCCATAGCCGTATTTACAGACCTGGCCTCCGGCGCCGCAGAAGCCACAGGCTGGCCCTGGGCCTTGGTGCTTGCTTCCCTGGTCCTCTATTCCCTGGCGCTGATGGCCACTGGCGTCGCAGGTGTGATGTTGGTGAAAAAATTATTTATTCTTAATGAATAAAAAATAAGAAATGCGACAGAAAGGTACGTCAGACTGTGTGAAAAGTAATACCCAAAAACCTGCAAATATGATAAAATTTAGTTAGACTTCTTACGAAAGCAGGTGGGATTTTGGGTTACATTAAAGGTCATGACAGGTATCAAACCACGCTGTTCCCTGAGACCATTGATGACTACATTACCGAAAACAACCAGGTTCGCGTAATCGATGTTTTTATTGACAGTCTGAATGTCGTCGCTCTTGGCTTTACCCACGCTATACCTTGTAATCTTGGCCGCCCCGCTTATGACCCTAAAGACCTACTAAAGCTTTACCTGTATGGTTTTCTGAATCGTATTCGCTCCTCAAGACGGCTTGAACATGAAGCGATTAGAAATATTGAGGTCATTTGGCTTCTGAAAAAGCTAAGGCCAGATTTCAAAACGATCGCGGACTTCCGTAAAGATAATAAAAAAGCTTTAACGAAGGTATTTCGGGACTTCACTAAACTCTGTGATGAGTGGGACCTGCTAGGTAAAGAACTTGTAGCTATTGATGGCTCAAAATACAGAGCCGTTAATTCCAGACGAAACAACTTCAGTAAGAAGAAACTAGACAGACACATCCAGTACATTAATGAAAAGATAGAAAAATACATGGATGACCTTGATGCCGGCGATGAGGCTGAGAAGGGTGACCGGAAGCCTGATGCTGAAGAAATCCATAAGAGGATCCAAGAATTAAAAGCTCGTAAGGAAAAATATACAGGCTTCAAACAGCAGCTCGAGGATAGTGGTCAGAATGAAATCTCCACAACAGATCCAGATGCCCGACTAATGTGCAACAACAATAACAACGTCGATGTAAGTTACAACGTTCAGACCACCGTAGATGGAAGACACAAGCTAATTGCAGATTTTAAAGTTACGACAAAACCAAATGACCTAGGCGAACTAGACAATATGGCCCTTAGGGTCAAAAAGATGTATGGCAAGACTTTTACTGTGCTGGCTGATAAAGGTTACTATAAAGCAACGGATCTAAAGCGCTGCGTAGAAAACGGTCTTACCACTTATGTTACGAAGCAAATATTTTCTAATGGTACTGGTGACAGGGATTTTTACTTGGATAGGTTTCAATATGATAAAGAGAAAAATGTATACCTATGCCCTGCCGGTAAGGAACTTCATTACAGTAAGCCGAGAAAATCTAAGGGCAAGGTGATAGGCTATGACTACAATAACTTTCAGGCCTGTAGCAACTGCACATTTAAAGAACGTTGCACAAAGTCTAAAAAGGGCAGAGTTGTATGTCGTCATGTAGATCAGGATTTCCTGGATCAGATTGATATTCAAACGGAAGAGCATTTTGAAACCTATAAACTTAGACAAATGATTGTGGAGCATCCGTTTGGGACAATAAAACGAGGGTGGGGAGCTTACTACTTTCTTACCAAAGGAAAGAACTCTGTGTCGGCAGAGATTGCTTTGGCGTACCTAAGTTACAATTTCAAACGAGTACTTAACATCCTTGGTGCCGAGGAAATGATAAGAAGACTCAAAGTGAGGGGAGAGTTGGCACTAGTATAGTGTCACTCCCCCCTTTTGTTTTAACTGGTTTTTAACTGAAGGAAATTTAAGGCTTGGGGATCACTGTGAGGTAAATATTAAGCTATTTATTTACACAGTCTG
>DIPE01000051.1:0-4513 GCA_002427015.1 Firmicutes bacterium UBA5496
ATGAATGGGGTACTGAACAATGCCAATTTTGTTTTCGTCAAGATGAAAATGCCCTTGAGCCATTAAGTTGGAGTACAATCCCTGACCCTTTCTTAGCCTGGACATTAATGCATCCTCTAAGCGAACCGCAATATTTACCGGGTATTTCCATAATACCTTCCCATCAGCGCCGGCTATGAAAACCGGATTTCGACTTATCTGGTAAAGGGTTTCGCAGATTGCTGGGATTCCACCGCTTTCCAAGGCAACCTTCATCAATTTAGTATGGGCATCAATTGATCTTCTAAGAATAGTAGTTTGCCTGCTGACCAATTCTCCGTATAATGTTTCCATTATTGTTGGATGCGATAAATGCTGAGGCATTTCAAATAGTGGGAAGTCATGCAGATTAGCCGCATCTATCATCGTTTGGGGTATTTTGTCCAGATAGCGCTTTGGCTTGATTACTAATCCGGCCAATCCATTTTTGGACAGCTCCGGAATTAGTTTTTCTTGAGCGGCCGGGTCATCTTTTATTGAAAAAGCAGTGGTCAATAAAAGTTGTCCTTCTTTGACCCAAGGAAGAATGTCTGGTACCTCCATCACATTGACACTTAAAATTCGGCGGTCAAGTCCTTTTTCCCCACCTAGGAGAATCAGGTCTTTTAAATTATCCAGTGTGATTGCCTTGCGGACAGTAATACCGTTAAGTTTTTTGCTCAGCATAAGACGGCTGCCCTCCTCTGTCGGTACATCTTCTTTATGTGTTCAACAAATGAAGCATAAACCCTTTATCCATGTGCTATAGTAAAGTTTTACCATAACAGTATACTATCTGGATACTGCCAGATTCACTGACCTTGCGTTGAAATAAAAGACTGCCAAAACGGCAGCCTTCAAACGCAGCTATTTTCCCTAGTCAATGTATACATACACGCTGCAAGCACTCCTAAAAGCATGTCGCTTCCAGAGGTGGTGCCAACCTCATTTATAAGAATCAGACAAGCAGAAGCCAAAAGCTCCTGATCTGTTAATGCCTGCAAAACGTTGTCAAGAAGGCCCTGCACCTGTCCCCTTCCGGCGAAATACAGAGCAGTCGCGCTTAAAATTGTGCTCTCAGCGAAAGCTTTCTCAACCGAGCGCAGATGCCATTCCGGATCTAACCAGCCAAGTCTTTTCGCCAAAGCACAGTAGCCAGTCAACACATCATCCCCGGCAGGAGTAAACCCCGGTCCCAAACCGATTAGATTTGTCCCGGATTGCATGCCAGCGGCCAAAGTCCCAGTTAACCCTGCTACTTTTTGCTCATATATACTTCCTGTATCCAAACCCAAAAAAACACGACATGCTCCCCTGCCCAAAGATAGAGCTCTTTTAATCTGGAGGATGCTTGTTCCTGAGGGATATATTGCCTTCCACTTTGTTGACGGAGATGGAGAAAAGTGAACCATATTGCAGTGATGGAATAAAGTGTTTTTCCCTACCCATACAGAATCGTTAGGTTGAAAACGGATCTGTTCCAGCGCACCCGGAGGCAATATTATTCTGTTTGGCGCCAAATCCAGTGAGGAATCGACAATGCTCAGACAAATATCGTTTTTCATACGTATGTTGACTGCCTTTTTAAAGACTGTCTCCACATAACCTGTACCTGCGATCAACGAGCCGGGAGCAGTTCCGCATCTTTCAGCCCAATACATTTTCATCACCAAGCATTAGTTATATTTCTTTCTCGCTATTGCCTTTGTTAAAATACCACAAACTTTCGCGAATATAATTGTTGTGCTTTGCGCAAAACCAAGTTTCTGGCCATTGAATTTTGGACGCTAGAGGTGAAATTAGGTTTTCTCTCAACCAAATATTAAAGAGATAAGGGTTCGCCCTTATCTCTTTCCCATTTTAATTAATCAACGGCTAGGCAATACTTTGCGATAGTAATTTGTGTCCAAAATCATAGCCGAGTAATACATCTTCCTGGCCACAGTGGCAGCGACAGATTCCACATAGCCCTCCTCGACGCTAACCCCGGGCAGGGGTTCAAACTTGTCGGCAATGGCGTCATACCTGCCTTTGTCGGTGACAAAGCTGCCGTCGGCGAAGATGACCAGGGGCTCGGCGCTGGAGTGGATGTCCCTGCCCATGAGCAGGCGGGAATCATAGTCCAAACCCAGGAGATTGGACAAAGTAGGGATGATATCCAGACTGGAGCAGGGTTCCTCAATAGTCAAGGGTTCCATGCCCTTGGTCCAAAGAATAAAGCAGTTGCGATAGAGATCAAAATTGTTTGCAATCTTTGTGCCTTCCAGTTCTTCAATTTCCGGGGTCTTGAGGCCGTATGGATAATGATCAGCGCTGATGGCAATCAGGGTCCTGTCTGCAATGCCTGCTTCTTCAAGCTTTTGCAGCAAGTATTCCATGGCCCGGTCTAATTCAATCTGAGTGGCTAGGTAGGCTTTGGCTGCATCGGAGTAAGGCAGATCTTTGACATACTTCTTATTTTTTACCGCCATTTCATTGCCAAAGAAATTATAATTGAGATGCCCGCTGACAGTCATATAGTAGGCATGGAATTGATGGTCGCCGATATATTCCGGAATGGTCTTTTCCATCATTTCCAGGTCGGAACGGGGCCAGGCCTTTTTCATTACTAGGCCATGGCCGATGCCCTTGTAATCATAACCCATATTAGGATGAGAGAGATTTCTCCCATAATATTTATAGGAATGGTTGTGGTAGGCCACAGTCTGGTAGCCCAGGCGCTTCAGCTGATTCCCCATGACCAGGGGCAGGGAATTCTCGGCGGAACGCTTAAAGCTCCATACTCCTGACTTAGGAATTAGACCGGTACAGGCTACATACTCCCCGTCAGAAGTGCTGACCCCCCACAGAGGCGTATAAAAATTGTTAAAAGTGTAACCTTCCCTAACCATTCGGTACAGCGTCGGCGTGACATCCTCCCGCACCGCCAGGTGGGAAAAGCCCTCGGCGGTGATGAGGATTAGGTTGTAACCCTGATACTTGCCGGTGAAATCATTTTTCTCCGAGGGAGGAATAATCTTAAAATAGCTGTGCATATCCTGAATGGACTGGTCTGTTTCCGTTGCCAGCAACTGTTCAAAGTCTATATCCAGCACATTGTATTCTATCTTAACCTCCTCAGGAGGTGTCCACACCGGCATGTCTTCCAACGGCGGCGGCGTAATCGCCGGCGTCCAGCCGGTCAGCAGGCGCTGGCAATCCAGGCGCATGGTAGTAATGAGACCGAGTTTTTGCACCGAGTGGACAGGGAAGCTCTTTTCATAGTAATAGGAATAGGCCGAAGACTGCTGATGCTCGCCGGCCTGGACTACAGCGATGCCGCCTATCTGACTTAGTATGAGGATAACCGTCAGAATAGCCCGCAGATTCCAGCGGATTTTTGTAAAAGACATCACTTTTCTGCCCACTGCCAACAAAAGCGCCATGGGCAGGAAAAGTAAAAGCACTTGCAAACCATTTTCTATAATAGCCACAAGGGCCTGACGCCAAAATTGCCAGACCTGACCGGCATTGCCTGCGGAATAGATTGAGTAAAAAGTTGTAAAAATACTGTGATAAACCAGTTGAGAAGCAAAGACTGCGCCAACCAGCCCCAGGCAGATTGCCGCTAAAGCGCGGTTGGCCTTGACGCTGAAAAAAGAGCAGATCAGGAAACAGCCCACAGCCATCGCCACGGCAAACAAAGAAATTATCGCCTGATCAAGGGAAAAGATGCTGCCGCCAACTGTGAATACCCGCAGCACCAATTCCATCCCAATAAAAGACAAGGCAAAATATAAGAGCAGAGTCCAATTTTTATATCCCTTCACTTTACATCACTCCATGGCCAAGACTTAAAAGCTAGTTCTTACTAAACATAGCCTAATTATACCCTCTTGGCAATTATCCGCAAGAGAAATCAATTACCATACACCTGCAGGAAAAACTTGAGGGCGTGTAGAAATTAACGGCCAAGCACTCATTAGACAGGAGATGAAAATATGCAATGGTTCATTGGTTGGATTATTGGTTCGGTGATTCTAATCCTAGTGCTGTATTTCATCATTGCTTACAACCGGCTGGTCAAGACAAGCAATATGCTGAAGGAAGCCTGGAGCGGCATTGATGTTCAACTGAAAAGGCGCAGCGACTTGATTCCCAGCCTGGTGGAGACAGTCCGGGGCTACAGCAGCCATGAACAATCTGTGTTGACTGAAATCGCTGAAAAGCGGGCGGCCGCCATGCACGCTCAGGGCGCCAGGGAAAAAGGCGCTGCGGAGAACGCCCTTACCGGCGGCATCAAAAATCTCTTTGCTCTGGCGGAAGCTTACCCGGACCTAAAGGCCTCGAAAAACTTCCTCACCCTTCAGGAAGAGCTGGTGCAGGTTGAGGACCAGATTCAGCTGGCCCGCCGCTATTACAACGGCGCCGTGCGCATGCTCAACAACCGGGTTGAGTCCTTCCCCAGCAATATCATCGCCAAAATCACGGGATTTTCCCGGGCCGAGTTCTTTAC
>DIPE01000051.1:4585-4822 GCA_002427015.1 Firmicutes bacterium UBA5496
TTTTCCCGGGCCGAGTTCTTTACCTTGGAACTGGCAACAGAAAGGCAGGCGCCGGAAATATCATGGGAAGAAAAATAATTCGTCCAATTTTCCTTTCTTTTCTGATCCTGCTGCTGCTGCCGGCAGGACTGGCCCAGGCCGCCCAGGAGCGGATACTCAGCTACGACGCTGATATCAAAATCCATGGGGATGCCTCGGTGACAGTAACTGAAATCATCCAGGTGGAAAGCGCCGGGA
>DIPE01000051.1:5029-5401 GCA_002427015.1 Firmicutes bacterium UBA5496
TACCGAAAGCCTTGCCAACGGCGTCCGCATCCGCATTGGTCAGGAAGATGTCTTGCTTCCTTCTGGCCAGCACACTTACGCCATTACGTACAAGGTCAAACGGGTCCTGGGTTTCTTTCCAGACCACGATGAACTGTACTGGAACGTCACCGGCAACGGCTGGGCCTTTGCCATCGATTCCGCCTCCGCGTTGGTGACGCTGCCTCCAGGCGCAGCGGCAAGCAGCGCAAAAATGACCGCTTATACAGGTAAGGCTGGGACAACCGGCAGCGACTATCAGGCGGAAGCTACAGCTGATGGGGTAAAATTCTCAACCACCAGGGCCCTTGCCGCCAGTGAAGGCCTGACAATTGTAGTGGGCTGGCCCAAAGG
>DIPE01000051.1:5488-10785 GCA_002427015.1 Firmicutes bacterium UBA5496
ATTGTAGTGGGCTGGCCCAAAGGTTATGTGGTTGAGCCCAGCTCCAAGCAGAAGTTCCTCTGGTTTCTCAAAGACAACCTGGGCATATTGTTTAGCCTCTTGGCCTTAATCCTGCTGCCCCTATGGTATTTGTATGCCTGGAACAAGGTAGGCCGCGATCCCCGCAAGGGCGTTATTTTCCCCAGATATACCCCGCCAGAGGGATTCTCCCCTGCGGCCATCCGCTATATCCGCCGCATGGGCTACGATGACAAGGCTTTTACCGCGGCGATAATCAATTTAGCCGTCCAGGGCAGGCTCATTATCCGCCAGGAGGATAAAAGAAAGTACAGCCTGGAAAATACCGGGGTCCAGGCCACTAGCTCCCCCGAAGAAGACATTCTCCATTCCCAGCTCTTCGCCCAAGGTGACACCCTTGAACTGGACAATGCCAATCACATGACTTTCAGCGCCTCCGGCCTGCGCCTGCACAAACAACTGGCCGCCGCATACAAAGGCAAATACTTTTCGGCCAACACCTCCTGGCTGCTGCTGGGAATCCTCATGGGCTTTATTCTCCTGGCAGTGAGCATGATCTTTACAGTGCTCTACGGAAGTTTCTGGGGCATGCTCCTGTTGATAATTTCCGCTTTGGGGGTCATTGTCATCAGCGCTGTCTTCGGCAAACTCCTGAAAGCCCCCACACTTGCAGGCAGGGCCGTGATGGATGAAATAGATGGCTTCAAGATGTTTTTGGAGGTGGCGGAAAAGGACTACCTGCAGTGGTCGGCGCCGCCGGAAAGAACTCCGGAACTGTTTGAAAAATACCTGCCCCATGCCCTGGCCCTGGGTGTCGACCAGCAATGGGCAGAAAAGTTCTCCTCAGTCCTGGCTGCAGCCAGTGAAGCCGGCCAGGGATACAGGCCAGTTTGGTACCAAGGCCACTATTATACGGGCTTTTCCGCTGCCAGCTTTGCCAGCAACCTCAACAGCTCCTTCAGCAACAGCATTGCGGCAGCGAAAACCGCCCCGGGTTCCTCCTCAGGCTTCTCCGGCGGCTCCTCCGGGGGCGGCGGTGGCGGCGGCGGTGGCGGCGGCTGGTAAAAAAACTTAAATCCTGCAAAGCAAGCCTTGCAGGATTTTTTATCCCCTTTAGGATTTCAGTTGCCGTTCAAAACGCCACCAGACGATAAATCTGTAAATGGGACTGGCAACCAGCACCAGCAGCAACAAAGTTTTCCGGGTGAAAAGATAAAAGACCAGGGCAGTTAAGAGAATTATAGCCAAAGCAATATCTGAAACAGTTGTATTAGCCGGGCGGCCAAGTAATGTTCCCGCTTTTAGAGCCTTTTTATAACAATCCTCATGGAATGTAAGAAACCTGGTAAAAGCTCGGTTGGTCACCACCAAGTCTTTTCTGGACTGAATAGCCTTACCGCAGACATAGCATTTTAAGGAATCAGGCAAGACAAGTTCTCCTTTCACTGGCGTTACTTTAATCTATATTATCATTCTTTGCCCTGTCTTTGTAAACCTTTCCCTCAAGGCAAAAAAAAGGGGACAGAAGGAATCCCCCTTGTCCCGGTTAGAGTACTTTGCTTAAGAAGTCCTTGGTGGCTTCATGCTGAGGATTGACCAGCAATTGAGAGGGCGGCCCCTCCTCCACAATGATACCATCATGCATAAAGATAATCTTATCCCCGGCTTCCCGGGCAAAGGCCATTTCATGAGTGACGACAATCATCGTCATGCCGTCGGCAGCCAGTTCTTTCATAACATTGAGAACTTCCCCGGTCATGCCTGGGTCCAAAGCTGAGGTCACTTCGTCAAAGAGCATGACTTTGGGCTGCATGGCTAGGGCACGGGCGATAGCCACTCTTTGCTGCTGACCGCCGGAGAGCTGATGGGGCCAGGACCGAGCCTTATCCGCCAAATCAACCTTGGCCAGCAGCTCCATGGCCACCTCTTCGGCATCCTTATGGGACATGCCCCGCACCTTGACTGGCGCCAGGGTGATATTGTCTATAACCCGCTTGTGGGGAAAGAGATTGAACTGCTGAAAGACCATGCCTGTCTCCCGCCGCACTTCGTGCTTTACTACACCTTTGGCAGTAACCTCCACACCATCTATCCAAATCTCGCCGCTGTCGGGCACCTCCAAGAGGTTTACACAGCGGAGCAAGGTGCTCTTGCCGGACCCGCTGGCGCCGATGAGGACTACAACCTCTCCTTTGCCGACTGAGGCGGAAACCCCCTTGAGAACGTGATTATCTCCGAAGGCCTTTTCCAGGTTGACTATCTGAATCATAGGGTCCCATCCTCCTTTCCAGCAATGCCAGCAGCTGTGATAGGGCAAAGGTAATTGCAAAGTAAACTAAGGCGATGCCAATATACATTGTAAAGTATTCGTAAGTGCGGGAAGCAATTAAAGTCGCCCTGTAGGTCAACTCCGCAATGGCAATAAAGTTGACAAGGGATGAATCCTTGGTCAGGGTGACCATCTCATTGCCCATGGAGGGGATGACCCGCCTGAAGGCCTGGGGAAAGACGATATAGGTGAAGACCTGAAATGGGGACAGGCCTAAGGAGAGACCAGCCTGAGTCTGTCCGATATCAATTGATTGGATGCCTCCCCGAAAGACTTCCCCCATATATGCGGCGCTGTTAAGACTAAGAGCGATAATCCCCGAGGCAAAAGCAGGCAACGTCAGGCCGAATTCCGCCAGTCCGTAATGAATGATAAAGATTTGCACAATCATAGGAGTGCCTCTAATGAAAGCCACATAGGCGCTGGATAAAGCTTTTATGGGCCGAAACTTAGACAGGCGCCCAGAAGCAACTAATATGCCCAACGAGACACCCAGGATGACAGAACACAGGCTTATTAGAAGCGATACTTTTGCTCCTTCTAGTAGCTTGGGTAGAGAGTAGTAGATTAGTGAAAAGTCAATGATATTTTGGATCTTATTTGCTAAGGTGTTTAGCAGTACCTTTGCTCCATCAAGTAGTTTGGGTAAAATAGCTAGTACGACGTTAATAGATTCCATTTAAAATCTTACTCGCCAAACCAATTTTTAAATATTTCGTCGTATTTTCCGCTGTCCATCATTTTTTGCAGGGAGGCATTAATTTTTGCCATCATATCGGTATTCGTCTTTTTGACTGCGATGCCATATTGTTCGTTAGTAAAGGGTTCACCAAGAATTTTCATGCCGCCCAAATGCGCCATATAGTTTTTGGCAACGGGTTCGTCGATAATAACTAAGTCTACACGGCCATTCTTAAGATCCATGAAGGCTTCATTGACCCGCTTGTACTGCTTGAGATTGGGGTGGTCTTCGGCGCCGAAGATGTCTTCACCTTCATAGGAACCGGTTGTCCCCATCTGCACAGCCACAATCAAGTCTTGGTCCACAATGTCTTCGATGCCAAAATTCCTGTCTTCATCTTCCCGGATAACTAGAACCTGGGAAGCGTCAAAATAGGGTTTGCTGAAGAGAACTTTTTCGGAGCGTTCTTCATCAATAGTCATGGCGGCAATGACAATATCCAGTTTGTCGGTCTGCAGGGATTCGATGAGACTGTCAAAGGGCAGATGCACCACTTCAAGCTCCCAGTCGTTATCCGCAGCGATAGCTTTAATCAGATCAATGTCAAAACCAATGATGTTTTCATCATCATCTGTAGTTTCAAAAGGCGGGAAAGTAGCTTCGGTCCCAACCTTTAAAACTTTCTTCCCCCCTGGCTGTGTCCCCACACAACCAGACAGGGCAGCGACACACAACAGCAACACGGCAAGAATGACAAAACCTCTCTTCACTGTCCTTAACCTCCTCATAATCTTAGTTAAATTAATCAACTAGTCTATGGATCAGGCGGTCATTGGCTTAGGTTAATCTTTAACCCATTGACGAGTTGCTTTAGTTATCTATTCTGCACTAGAGGCAATAATCCTTCTTTATTTGTAACATCTCTGAAACATAGCTGTAACTTGCTAGAAAGACGGAGCTTTTCTCAACTTGCCAAATTTTCAGCAGCCTGTCCGACCTATTAAACCAGATGTTTGCAGAGCAAAAGCAGGCCCAGAATCAGGGGCTGATGGACTACGTAGATGAGCAGGGAGTTCCGGCTGAGGAAGGCAATAATACTGCTTTGCGCCTGAAAGTTAAAGAGGCTCCGCCGCTGATAATAATAAAGCTTATAAGCAATTATCCCCAGGGTAAATACCGCCAAGTAGGGAATCAGGGGATAGTAATCCGCTGAACTGAAGCCGGCATATTTGAATCCCAGGGGCAGTAGGAGGAATGTAGACACTGTCATCTCTTCAACTGTCCTGGCCAGGCAGGCCACCGTCAGGGCCAGGAGGGCCAGCCCCCAGGCCGGCAGCTTTCTTAAGGCCGGGGACAGCAGCATGCAAGCCCCGAGAAAGTGCAGGATGCCAAATCTAATGTACTCATCCCCCAGAACAAAATAAGTAACCGCCGAAATGCCCAAGCCCAGCCCTAAAACAAGAAGGCCCCTTTTCACAGTCTTGCTTCCCAGCCCGCTGCTGATGCCGGAAATAAAAATGAAAATCAGGGCCGAAGCCTTGCCCACCCAAAACCAAAAGCCTCTGTGCCAGACTATGTCCATACCCAGGAATACATTCAGATCATAGACTGTATGAAAGGCTGTCATCAGGACAATAGCAGCGGCGCGCAGCAAATCAATTTCCCAAATACGCTTCGTTCCCACCCTAATCCCCCCTGTTCAGGGCCTCAGCCAGCTGCCCCACGGAAGCAAAAATAAAATTCGGCCGGAATTGGGACCCTGCCAAGTCCTCCTGCCGGGTTTCGCCGCTGAGGACCAAAATTGATGTGAGGCCGGCCTCCAACCCCATGGCAATATCTGTGTACAGCCTGTCCCCCACTATAGCCGTCTCCTCTTTGGCAGCGTGAGTCCGGGTGAGGGCAGCCTCGACAATTTCCCTGTTGGGTTTGCCGATGACCTTGGGCCGGCGGCCGGTAGAGGCCTCAATAAAGGCGATGATCGCCCCGGCATCGGGCATGTACCTGCCCCCCTCCAAGGGACAGTTGAAATCCGGATGGGTAGCCACATACTCTGTCCCCTCCCGGATGAGATCACAAACATCCCACAACTTCTGGTAGGTCAAGGTAGTATCAAAGCCCAGCACAACATAATCGGGGCGGTCAGCCTTAGAAACCAGTTGAAACCCCTGGGCGGCAAACTCCCGGGCCAGAGCGGGGGTGCCCAGGAGAAAGATTCTGGCCCCGGGCCTGACTCTCTGCAGATAAATAGCAGTGGCCTCTCCTGAGGTA
>DIPE01000051.1:10926-11356 GCA_002427015.1 Firmicutes bacterium UBA5496
TAGGCCTGTTTATCCCGGGAGGAATTGTTGGTCAGAAACAAAAAATCTAATCCCTGCCGCCTGAGAACGGAGATAAATTCTGCCGCTCCCGGCAGCAGCCTGTTCCCCAGGTAGATAGTGCCGTCCATATCTAAAAGAAAGCAGCGGATGCGCTCCAAAGAACTTGTCAATTTCCACCCTCCAGATCTAGTCGTTCCCTGTCTCAATTCGGCAAATAGCTCTTTCTTTCCTGCCCCTTCACCCTTCCCCCGGGCAGAGAACTTTGCTAGAATTGGACCTAAGGGAGAGATTGCATGTATACAGAACTGGCCGAATTCTACCAAAGAGAAATCTTTGCCTGCGCCCGCTGCGGGCAAAGGCTCATGAACCCTTACCTCCACGCCAATCCCAAACATGACCCCCGGGATCAGTCTTTTGCCGCCAACCGCCG
>DIPE01000051.1:11611-16191 GCA_002427015.1 Firmicutes bacterium UBA5496
GGCTGGCAAAAAGAGCAGTCGGCAAACTTGCTCTACGGCGCCTTAAAGGCCTGCTGTCAGCAAGGGGGAATCCCCCTCGCTGCCGCCGCCGGCAGGACGTATTTTACCAACGCGACTATGTGTGTGCCCCTGGGCGAAAACGGACGTTCCATCACCGCTCCCGCCGCTGCCACCAAGTCGCAATGCCAGGCAAATTTGCGCCGCCAAATTGAAATTATCCAGCCCCGGCTGCTCCTGACCTTGGGGGCCAACGCCCTCAAAGCTGTTGCCGACACCTTTGCCCTTACATTTAAGGACAAGCTCACAGACTTAGTGCAAAACCAGCGCCGCTCTAGGAAGCCCCTATTGGTCAAGGACGGCCTCTTTCTTATTCCGGAGATTCATCCTTCTCCCAGGAACAGAGTGCTGGGCCAAATTTACTCCGACCTGCCTGCCAGCCTGGCAGCGATTTTTTCCTCATTTTTGTTCTGATATACAGGAAAAATACTTTTGAATAGCGAATTACTTAAGCAACTAATTATTGCGGAGGTTGAAAAGATGCAGTATAGGAATTTTGGTAAACATGACTTAAAAGTATCTGCCCTGGGATTTGGCTGCATGCGCTTCCCAACTCTGGGGGATCCGGGCAAGATTGATGAGGCCGAAGCCACTAGAATGCTGCGCTACGCCATCGACAACGGAGTCAATTATATAGATACCGCCTGGCCCTACCACAGCGAAACCAGTGAAACCCTGGTGGGCAAGGCCCTGAGCCAGGGCTACCGGGAAAAGGTTTACTTAGCTACCAAATCGCCGGTGTTCCTGATTAAGGACCCGGCTGAATATGATCAGTACCTTGAGCGCCAGCTGGAAAAGCTCCAGACTGATCATGTGGATTTTTACCTGCTTCACGCCCTGGATAAAAAGAAATGGCAGCAGTGCCTGGAGCACAATATCTTTGATTTCATCAGCAGGGCCAAGGCCCAGGGCAAAATTAAGTATATGGGCTTTTCTTTTCACGATGAGCTCTCGGTGTTCAAGGAAATAGTGGACGCCTATGACTGGGACTTTTGCCAGATTCAATACAACTATATGAATGAAGAGTACCAGGCCGGTCGGGAAGGGCTGCGCTATGCCGCCGCCAAGGGGATGGCTGTTGTAATAATGGAACCCCTGCTGGGAGGCCGCCTGGCCACAACCGGCAATTCCGCCCTCCAGGCAATCTGGGACCAGGCCCCCGTGCAGCGCACTCCCGCAGAATGGGGTTTAAGCTGGCTGTGGAATCAGCCTGAAGTCAGCGTGGTCTTAAGCGGCATGAGCGCCATGGAGCAGGTGGAAGAAAATGTCCACATTGCCGGAGAAGCCACTGTCAACTCCCTATCAGAAGCTGAGCTGGCAGTTATCCGCAAGGCCAAGGAGTATTACCTGGCCCAGACCAAGGTTGAGTGCACAGGCTGCGGATATTGCGCCGGCTGTCCCGCTAAGATTAAGATTGACAGTATCTTTGAGTTATATAACAGCGCCTATATGTATGCTGAGCAGCAGCGGACCCGGCAGGCTTACCAGCGCATGACCGCTAAAGAACTAGACTTCTCTCATTGCCTGGACTGCGGCCAGTGTGAGGCTGTCTGTCCTCAGCACCTGGAAGTGCGCCGCCATCTCCGGGATTTCCATAAAGAATTTAGCGAAAATAAATAAAATCGGCTTGCGGCTTGCATTGATGACAAATTCTGCTATTATGTACTTGAAGTATTTCTGTGGAGGGAATGTAAATGGCAGAAAAGAAACCTGCTCCGAAAAAAGCAGCCCCGGCCAAAAAACCTGCACCCAAGAAAAAATAGTTTCACCCTCCAGAAAGCGCGTAAATGCGCCGCTAAAATTAAGTATTTAAAAGCCCCCCAAGGGGGCTTTCTTTAGTTGGCTGTAGCCAAGGCCAAAAATACAGCCCGCCGTGGCGGGCTGTATTTTAGTTGCCGAAGAAGTTTAAGGGATTGAGGGCTTCACCGTAGCGCCTGACTTCCCAGTGCAAGTGGGGACCAGAGCTCCTGCCGCTGTTGCCCACCCTGCCAATGACCTGGCCCCTGACCACCGAACTGCCCACCCGGAGGGAACCGGCAAATTCGCTCAAATGAGCATAGAGGGTGGAGTAGCCATTGGCATGCTGAATGACTATGTATCTGCCGTAGGATGAACCCCTGGTCTTGGCGGTGACAGTGCCGCTGGCGGCGGCATAAATGGGAGTGCCCCGGGGGTTGGCTATATCCACGCCCCGATGGGGACCGTAAGAACGAGGTTCTCCGAAACGGGATGAAATGGTGCCCCCGTTGACAGGAAAGCGAAACATGCCTTTGGGCCGGGTCGGCCAGTAGCCAATCCCGGTCATGATTACTTTTGCCTGGGGCTCTTTGGTCACTTCTGCCGCAACCTGTTTGCGGCTGATTTCATTGCCGTTGACTTTTACCACCCGGTATGTGACCGCGCGCTTGCCGTCAGAGCCGGCCTCAGCTACCTTGTCAGCCCGGACAGTTTTATCCGGATTGGCCTTGTACTTGACAGCGCGGGCAATGGTTTCGGTTACGGCAACTTCCTCTACAGTCTTGACATGAAGCAGGGCTTTGCTGCTCTGTAAACTCAGGACCTGCCCCACTTGGATGGTATCGCCCGCAATGGCATTGGCGTCCCGAAGGGTAGCCAAAGACACATTATGGGAACGGGAAATCCCCGACAGGGTATCTCCCCGCTGGACCACATAAGATGTGATTTCTTCCTGGCCGCAGACCAACATGGCGAGGACGGCTTCTTTATCCATCAAGGAATCAGGAGTGACGGCGGCGCTTTCGATGCTGACCGCTTCCTGCAGATTCACCGAAACCAGGGAACAATTTTTGTTCTGGCTTAAATATCGGGCCTTGACCTCTTCAAGTATGTCCTTGGCTGTCTGCTCCCGGTCCACAATGGCAACGGTGTCCCCATTGATGACAATTGCCCAGCCCTTGGTCTGATATGTGGCCGCGGCCTCAATGCCGGCCCGGACCGAAGCGGGAGACAGCTGGGGAGACCACATGCGCACCCGGGTGGCGGCAATCTCCTCATTCATGATCAAGTCACATTCCCATTGTTTTTCCGCCCTGGACTGTATATCTTCAATTATCTGCTTGTACTCTTCCAGGCTTTTCACCATCCCCACAGGGCTGCCTTCAACAGACACCTGGTACACCCAGCGGGGAGTCAGCAGCAGCCAGGCAGAGCCAGCAAACAAGGCAATGACCAGCAGAATTGCCCCGGTGCACAATATTTTCCTAGCCATAAGCATTCTCCTTTCCCGGAGTTAAATTTATGCTTTCGACAGCTGCCGCCGGGAATCCTCTTTTTACAATTTTAATTTTTGCTGACAAATTGATGACATGTTGCTCCTGGTCTTTTCTCCAGCATATTCCAGTTCGGAAGTAGTGGTGCCCAGCAGGCTTCATCATTGGGCATTCCTCCCTGTCCTCCGGCAATAGCAACCCCCAGGGAGCTTGTGTTAAAATGTACGGGGAGGTAGGGAAAAAGTGAAACTGGACAGACAATTCTATGCCGCCCCCACCCTGAGGGTAGCTCGCAGCCTGCTGGGGCAGGTTCTGGTGCGTCGCAGCCCCCAAGGGGACAGGGCAGGCATCATCGTGGAAACGGAAGCCTATACCCAAAACGATCCCGCCTGCCATGCCAGCCGGGGCAAGACTCGGCGCAACGCAGCCATGTTCGGGCCGGCGGGAACGGCCTATGTTTACTTTATTTACGGCATGCATTACTGCTTTAACGTGGTCACTGCCCGGGAAGGGATTGGGGAAGCTGTGCTCATCAGGGCCCTGGAGCCCATTACCGGCATCCCCCTCATGGAAGAAGCCCGTGGACTCACGGATGGCAAGCTCCTTTGTTCCGGCCCCGCCCGGCTCTGCCAGGCCCTGGATATTACAGCCGCCCTGGATGGCGTCAGCCTGACAGGAGAAACACTCTTTATCCTGGCGGGCTCACAGCCTCAATCTATTGTTACCGCTTCCCGCATTGGCATCAGCGCCGGCCAAGACCTGCAGTACCGTTTTTATCTCTCCGGCAATAAATTTGTCTCGAAAAAATAATGCCCCCTTTGGGGCATTGCTGATTTCAGGAGCCCTCCGGCAGGGAAACCTGCGGGGAATGGCGAAGTAAATAAGATAAATTATGAGGAGGTACGGCATGAAAATATTGCATACAGCCGATGTTCATCTGAGCAGCGATCAACCCCGGCGCCTTGAAGCCCTGGGCAAGATTATTCAGCTGGGCCGGGATGAGAACATCGACCTGCTGCTGGTAGCCGGCGACCTCTTTGACGATGACCTTCAGGCCGAGCTTCTCCGGGGCGCTGTGCGGGGACTGTTCAGCAACCTGCCCTTTCAGGTTATGGCCATTCCCGGCAACCACGATCAGCGGGCATTTTCCGATGAATCCTTTTACGGCACCGAATTCCGGGCTCTGACCGCCAGGCCTTGCGCCACTGTAGATTTCGAAGGCTGGCGCCTGGTTGCTGTTCCCTATGCAGATGGCAGCTTCGCCTCCCTGGCCGAGGATTTGCGCCAGGCAGC
>DIPE01000051.1:16431-22034 GCA_002427015.1 Firmicutes bacterium UBA5496
GGCCATTTTCACGCCAGTTACCGCCAGCGCATCCTGCCCTGCGGCACAGTCTTTGTCTATCCCGGCTCACCCGTGTCAATTACCACCCGGGAACAAGGGCGCCGGGCGGTGAACTTAATTGACTCCAAGGGCTGCAGACCTCTGCTTTTGGACAGCTGGTACTGCCAGACTCTGGAGTATGCCCTCAAGGTCACCAATACCGAGGCAATTCTTGCCCAGCTGGCCCGGGAGCTGACCCTTCACCCGGATGCCTATTGCACCCTCACTGTGCGCCTTACAGGCTACACCCAGGAAAAGGAAACTCTCCTTCAGGCCAGGCTGGAACAGTTGCTTGAGGACCGCGCCAACACCCATCTGGAACCCCTTTTCCGCGGCGCCGGCCAAATATTCGCCGATCCCCTGTACCAAAGAATCTGCCAGATGCTGCCTCAAGGCGGAGATAATTCCGCGCTGATGGAAACCATGCTCCTGGATGCCTTCAGCCAAGTGCTTGCGGAGGATAAGTAAAATGGAAATCAGGGAAATCGCCATCAGCCATTACGGTCCCCTTCGGGATGTCAAGCACCGGCCCCAGCCGGGATTGCAGGTCTTTTATGGCCCCAATGAAAGCGGCAAGACTTTGCTCATAGATGCAATGCTTAAACTGATGCTGGGAAAGCGCCTCAAAGATTTCAAAGATATCGACCGGGTGACCGGCATGCCCCAGGGCAGAGTCGCCATGACCTTCCAAGGCAAAGAACATATTTTCGACGGCAAGACCCTGCTGGAAGATGTCACCGGCTTAAGCAGCAGCGACATGCGCAATATCTTCGTCATCCGCAACAAGGATTTGCAAATCAGCGGCCAGGCCGACTATTTCAGCCGCCTCAATGACCAGCTGACGGGCATGGAGGGCCGGCGTCTGGCCAAACTCAAAGAAATCGTCCGCAACCAGGGGCGTATGACCAGAGCTTCTTCTGCCGCCCAGCTCTCTAAAAGCCAGGATTTTGACTGGATCGGCGATAAGGTTACTGAGGCCGGCACACTGGCTGCGGAAATCCGGGAATATTTAGATGAGGCCCGGGCCGGCCAGCTGGACGCCCTGGAACAAAGGCTGGAAGAATCCCGCCGCCGCCTGCAGACCCTTAACCGGCAAATACTGGACCAGGAGCAGGCGAAATTATGGGAAGAATACGACCAGCTTCGCCGCCAGGTGGAAGAGTATACTCTGCGCAGCGAGGCGGCCAACCGCTTGCTCCCCTATACCAAGACCAAGTTTATGCAGCTCCAGGATAAAGCAAGCCGCAGCAAGGCAAACATGGATACTGCTGCGGAAAGCAAAGAAAAGCTGGCCCAGCTTCTTCCCCTCCTGGACCAGGCGGCAGCTGAACTGGCTGAATCCCAGATTAAGCTGACGCCTCTGGAAGGCCGGAAACTCCTTTTGGACAACTTGACCCAGCAGACCCTGGCAGCGGCAGAGAATTCTCCTTCCCCCGCCCGGTCATTTTTGGGGCGTTTTAGCCTTGCCCTCTTTGGAGTAACAGGCATCGCCATGATTCTTGCAGCCCGCAATACCCTGCCTGACACACTTCAGGCCCTTCCCTATTGGACTTTCGGCTTCGCTATGCTGCTGCTGATTATTGATAAATTTCTTTGGTTCCGAAGTCTTAGCTGCCGGAAAAAGCATGCGCTCCTCATTCAGCAGGGGGCCGCTGCAGGTATAATGGCTGAAACCATTCAGGAATTGGCCGCCGCTGCCGCCAAAGAGAAGACTGACATCGACCAGGCCCGCTCCCGGCAACAGCAGCTAAGGGATAAGGTGCGCAGCCTGGAAAGCCAAAAGCTGTATTTGGAAGAAAACATCCGGGCGGCCAACATCCTGGCCGCTGAACTGGAGCAAGAAGTAAAAAGTGAATTGCAGCGCTTAGCTGTTTCAGACCTCCATCAGTTCGGGGAGCTGATGGAGCAATACAACAAGGCCCAGGCCAACTGTGATGATCTGCATCAGAGCCTGGAAACCGCCTTTGAACAAGCGCCGGCCCGGACCGGCGACTGGCAGAGCCTGCTTAGGCAAATTCCCCTTCCCCCGGATCCCGGCATTGCTTACGCTGCCGCTGAATTGACCCGACTGCGCCAGGACAAGGACAGGACTGTGGCGGCAATAGACCAGTTGCAGCAAGCTCTCAGCCGCCATCACTCGGTGCTGAGCCAGTTCGCCGCCGCCTGCCAGGCCCTGCCCCTGGAAAAAGAGACTGGCTGCAAGCTGCCGGCTCAGTTTGCCGACCTTGAGGTCCTGGCCCACAGCGCCTCGGTCCTGGAGCTCTTTGCCGCCAAAGTCACCGAGACCTTTGATACGGCCTGCCAACTCATGGGCATTCTCGAAGCCCTGGAAGCCCAGGAACAGGAAAAAATGGCTGACTTGGTGGGGCCAAACAAACCGGTGCAAGACCTTTTCCGCGCCATCACTGCTGGGAAATATACCCGGGTTATGCTGGATAGCCAACTCAACATCCAGGTGGAAAACCGGGAAGGTCTGGAACTGCCGGCCTCAGCCCTCAGCCAAGGCACATATGACCAACTTTATCTGGCCCTGCGCCTGTCCCTGGCCCAGGACCTTCTGGGAGACAGCCCTGGCTTCCTCCTCCTGGATGACGCTTACCTCTGCGCTGATTCCACCCGTATGGAAAGGATGCTGGCTTTGCTGGCCCAGTTAGCCAAATCCGGCTGGCAAATCCTCTACTTCACTATGGATGAGCGCTTGCTTCGCGCTGCCCCCCGGTATACAGCCAATGGGATTATCCCCCTGAAACCCCTTCTGCCGGACCTGAGTTAAGTTGTAGCGGGAACTGTAACAGCAATGTAACCTCCAAGGCGGAAGAAACATGTTACAATTATGGTGGTATTCTATATTTTTTTTCGGGAGGGATATATTTGAAAAAGGTATTCGTTATTCTTTTAGCTTGCCTTTCTGTTTTTATTGCTGGCAACCAACCGGATATTGTGGCTCCGTACCTGGCCAAAAGTTGTCATTCCCTTAACCCTGAAAATACGGACCTAAGTTTTATGGGGACAGATTTAAATCGCCAAGTGTTTCTCTCCGGCGCGCAATGGCATGGCACCACCTACAACTATGACCTTCACTATGCTCTAATCACGGCCCTCAATCGCCAAGCCGGCGTCAAGTACATGCTTCTGGATTCCGGTTACGCCACCGCTCAGGTATATAATGACTACCTGCAAACCGGCAACCCTGAACTCTTGAAAATGGCCCTGAACGGCATCAGATTCTCTAACAGCAGCAGCGATGAACACCGCCTATTTTGGGAAAACCTCTACCATTATAATCAGGGGCTTTCTCCCAAGGACAAAATTGAAGTCATCGGCATCGACGTGGAATACCAGATTAGCACCGCCATCAGCTATCTCTATTTCATCTCTGACAATCAATTAGCTGATTATTATCCGGTTACAGAATATCTGGGAGATACTAAAACCCTGAACGCGTATGTTACTGGGCTGAAAGCCAAATACCAGGAGGATCCTAAAGAATTTGAAAATTTCTTTGGCGATAATCTCCAGCATTTTGAATGTATTTTGCAAAGCCTGACAGATACTGTTGCCACCGACCGCAGCCGGAATTATTTCGCTGACCGGGAAAAGTTAATGTATGCCAACTTCCTTGCTGCCTATAACAAAGATCCCCAGGGCAAATTCTTTGGCCACTTTACCATGGAGCATATCTATCAGCGCCAGGTCCAGACCGGCAATCTGGCAGATGCCGACAGGCTTGGCATGCTCTTGGTCCAGGAGGATTCTCCCGTCCGGGACCAGGTTGTATCTATCGCAGCTTTCTACCATGACAGTGAATTCAGATTCTACTATGGCAGGTACGAAAATTATCGGGTATTTAATTCCTTTATTGTCGATCCCCTGCCTGCTATTAAAACCGCCGCTAACGACTATACTATTTATAAGCTGGAGGGCGCGGACTCGCCATTTACCTGGGACACACATACTGTAATCCACCCTACTGGCGGAGTGACCACCGATTATTACCAGTACCTGCTTATAATCAAAAACTCTCAGCCCACATCTCCTAATTTCCTGCCCCCTCATCAATGAAATAAATATTAGAGAAAGGAGGTTTCTACTTGGGTAAAGTCAAGGTCTTTTCAGACAGCACTTGCGACTTGCCCCTCGACCTAATTGCACAGCATCAAATTGGTATCGTGCCCTTATACGTTCTTTTTAATGATGAGAGCTATGGGGATGGAACTGATATCACCACCCCGGATCTGTACAAAAAGGTCGAGGAGACCGGAAAACTGCCCAAAACCGCTGCCCCTTCCCCCGGGGACTTCATTAGGGCCTTTAAGCCCCACATCGATGCTGGTGAAGACATCATCTATATCGGTCTCTCCACCAAGTTTTCGACTACGGTAAACAATGCCAGGCTGGCGGCTCAGGAATTCCCCCAGGACAGAATTGAAGTGGTCGATTCTCAAAACCTGTCCACCGGAATTGGCTTGCTGGTTATGCGGGCAGTGGACTTTGCCGCAGAAGGACTGGACATTCACGCCATCGCTGAAAAAGTCAGGGCCATGGTGCCCAAGGTGGAGACTGAGTTCATTATCGACACCTTGGATTATCTCCACAAAGGCGGCCGCTGTTCCGGCGTCGCCCGCTTCGTAGGCAGCATGTTAAAAATCCGGCCCTCCATCAAAGTCGTGGACGGCGGCATGGTCCCCGCCCAAAAGTTCCGGGGCACCCGGGCCAAAGCCCTCCAGGGTTTGCTGGATGCGGCCCTGGCAGAAAAGGATAACATTTCCCCGGAGCGCATCTTCGTCACCCACTCCATCAGTGATGACGGCCCCTTCCTTCAAAAAGAACTGCGGAAGCACACTGACGCCAAGGAGATAATTATCTCCCGGGCAGGCTGTGTCATTGCCAGCCACTGCGGGCCAAACACCATTGGCATATTGTTCATCAAAAAGTAGCCATTGGGGACAGTCCCCAATGGCTTCTTTTTAGCATCAAAAGTAACTAAATGATAGATTTGTTATGCTTAATAGTATATAATTCTATTATCTTTACCCAAGTCCATTCCAAAACACCAGTCATTAAAGGAGGGATTCAGATTGAGTGAAGTCACTGTCAGCAACCTCAATAAGCACTACGGCAAGCACCATGTCTTAAAAAACGTGTCTTTTTCATTCGGGGCCGGTGAAATTGTCGGTTTTATTGGTCCAAACGGTTCGGGCAAGAGCACCACTATGAAATGCATTGCCAACCTTGTCTTCCCCGACAAAAATAGCAGCATCCGGATTGCCGGCTTTGACCTGTTCAAAAACCGCAATCAGGCCTTAAGCCATCTTTCCGCCCTCATTGAAACCCCAGGTTTGTACTATAATCTCAGCGGCATGGATAATCTCAAACTCTTTGCTAAACTGAGGAATATTTCCCAACAGCGCCTGGAGCAAGTAATTGAATTTTCCGGTTTGGGCTCGGCGTTAAAAAAGAAAGCCAGTGACTATTCCATGGGAATGAAGCAGCGCCTGGCTCTGGCTATCGCCATCCTGCCCAGCCCCGCTTTTCTTATCCTGGACGAGCCCTTTAACGGTTTG
>DIPE01000028.1:0-7672 GCA_002427015.1 Firmicutes bacterium UBA5496
CAGCAGATGTCGTTTTTCATATTTAGCGGGTTTATCTTTTTTAGTTTATTTGCGTAAACAGAGTCTTTGAGTAAAATTCTATATCTGAAGGATTTATCATCTCATGGCGCTCCTTTACCGCCTTAAAATAGTGGCCAATTAATTCCCGTGGGATTATTTTATTTGATGAAGCGGTATTAGACAAATCCCCTCTGGTTACTAACCACGGTTCCTCAGAATGGGTGAATCTCTCCAATGTTTTTCCGCTATAACAACAAAAGTTTTTGATTACACTATCAATTACAGCTTTTTCAAAAGTAGTTAACGCTGACTCATCACATTTATCATCAATCTTAATTGGATCGAAGCAGTAAGTGCGATAACGGGAATATATCTCCCGATAAACAGGCCCATGAACCCATGCCTCGCAGTCAACTGGAAAGAGAAAAACATCTTTAAAGGCGTAATAAAACCCCTGAATATAATATAAGGCTTTTTGCAATGCCAGGGGGGTAAAGTCTTCACATTTGCACAGCAAATAGTTAACGACTATGTCAATTTTAGCAAGGGGAGTGTTGGGAATCCCCAGCAATTCCTCCGTAGTGCGTTTACTCTTTTCATAAGCTGTTTGTGTTAAGTTAGCTTTGCTCCGCTCTAATAAGGTTAGGTAGGCATTAGGGTCGTTATAGATTCGTTGCAGCACATCCGAGTACTGTTTTGTCGGCATATCGCCATCATAATATCTGCTGAAGGTCATTTCTCCCCAGCCTAATAGCAAAGAAAGGGGACGTTTTCCGATACCATACTTTTTTGGTAATTCCATTATCCTTTCATGTGAAATAATCCCGTTTCTTCCTCTAAACGCGTCATAAAGAGCTTTTAAATTATAATCTGCAACTTCTGCTACATATACATCTTCACCGCATTCATTACATACTGCCTGCTTACCAATGTATTCGTAGGTTTCTCCCTTTAAATCGTTTCTTAGTGTTACTGCCGACTCAAGATAACACACATCTTTTCTGCACGCCTCACAAAAAGTCACTCTTTCACCCATAGTATTTTTTCTCCCTCCTTGAATATAAAAGTCCAATCAACTACCTGAACAGGTATTCTACCGGATAGTTTCTTTTATGAAATGAAATGATTATTACACGTTTACTAGGCGACTACCATCATTCATTACATCACCGCCTTGATGCAATGATATCATTAATATATGCACATTGTCAAATATTATGCATCAATTGATACAGCTTGCCTAAAAGTTAAACTCACAATTTCCACATTAACGAAGGGGCTGTCGCAAAACGTTTAATTAATAACGTAGGGCGATAGCCCTTTTTTCCTTAGTTCTATCCAAGAAATGACCTCGCTCCAGGCCCTTTTCTCATTTTTGATGCATTTTTGGGTGTGACAAAACAGGGGAAGGGGGGCTTCCCCTGTGGATAGCCTGTTATTTGGGTTAGCATGATCGGGTGCTGAAGCCCGACCCAGCAGTTGATATATACTCTGGCTGTAAAGTATTTGTGTGCATACTTATATTTTACAGCAAAAGACGGCTTCTGGGTACTACCAGTTGCCGTCTTTTGTGTGTTTTTCAAGGGCCGTTAGTGCGACAGCCCCTTTATATTAGATCGCCATATTAGAATGATTAAAGAATTTTATAGAAGAGAGGCGCGAACAGATAGTAATCCTTGTGCTGTCTGAAGAAAATCAATGTTGTTTGTCTTTATCACCATCTGCTGCACATCCTCGGGGAATGCGGCAATACCCCGCATCGCGCCACAAATCCCTGTAGACATGGCTGCGATTGTATCGGTATCTCCGCCGAGATTAGCGGCCAGTTTGGCGCATCGCCAGGGATCCCCTTCGGCAAGAACCACCAAAGCCAGAGCGGTAGGAACCGATTCACTGCTGAGCAAACCCGTGCCAATCTGCACCGGAAGCTGAGCAAGCACGGTCTCGGGCGCTTCCTGTTCTAAAAGCCCACGGGCCAGACCAATCTTTTCCGGCACTGAAGGTCCCGCGCCTGGATAGCCCAGGGTCTGACCGATTCTGCTTGCCTCTTCGGCAACTCCCATTAACTCCTTAAGATCTGAGTTTCCATCAATTCCGTAGGCATAAGCCGCAGCAATTGCAGCTGCTCCGGAGACAGCGTTTTGAGTGTTATGAGTTGGGATGCACACCTGATATGCCTTTTGCACCAGGCCTTTCAAGTCCTTCCAGTCAGAGATTATGCCCACCGGGGCGATGCGCATCGCCCCGCCATTTGTATTGCCCAGGCGTCCCGTCTCAGTAATAGGAACACCCCTGGCAATTAAGTCAAACGCCCTTGTGCTGCTGGGGCCAAGAATAACCCCGGGCTGGCCCTGGCCGTTGCGAGCCCACTCCATTAAGCGTTTTCCCACTTCGGTAGGGTCAAGGCTGCCTTTGCCTTCAATCAACAGGTTAGCTATGATCATGGTCTGCTGAGTATCATCAGTAATATGCCCCCGGGGGAGTCCCCCTGTGAGGATATTTTCTGTGGGGGCGTCTTCAAACCTGGTAACTTTGCCAAAATGCCCCCGGATTTGTTCAGGTGTCCACATTTCCACAGGCATGCCCAGGGCATCGCCAACTGCTATTCCCATTAAGGCTCCGTGTATTCTGTCTAAAATCGCTCTGCTCATATTAACTCCTCCGATACCCCGGGCATCAACTCAGGACTCCAAACCCATAGTAGAAGCGGGCTGCGACGGCGATGACCGCAACTAGTATACCTGAAATTATCAGCACGTAATCCATGGCCCTGAACTTTAATTCATTCCAGCTTGTCCACTGCTTATATACCCCAAAGCCCCGGTTAACCATGGCTATGGCTAATTGGTTAGCCATGAGAATGGCATTTACCAGCATCGGAATCATAATTGGGATATATGAACGAATCTGGCCGACGATTCCTTTGTCTGAAATCGCGGCGCCTCTCGCCCTTTGCGCTTCCAAGATACTCTTCATCTTCTTTTCCATTGTGGGTATAAAGCGCAGCCCTGTAGTGAGGATGATGCACACCTCATGGGGCAGGCCTGACCGCTTAAACACCTCCAAAAAATCATCAATTGGCGTGGTCAGCGTCAAAAGAGTTGAGGCCAGCACCATAATGAAAATACGCAGCAAAAAATTAATTCCTGTGAATAGCCTGGTGGTGACAGCCAAGCGCCTGCCAGGCAGCAGATAAAACAAGACCTTGGCGTTAGCGCTGCCGGTAAAAGTAGTGATCACAAGAATAAAGAGGAAAACCAGCAGCAATGGTTGCAATACTTTGAAGGTACGAGATAAAGGCAACCGGATTACCATGGCAACCAGGCAGACAGCCAGAGCAATCGTCAGATTGCAGAATGGGTGAGAAAACAGCATGGCAAGCAGCACCACAACGGCAAAGAGCACCAGTTTCGTGCGTGCATCGAGAACATGCAAGGCGGTTTTTTGCTGGATGTACTCAATCACTGTAGTTTCACCCCAGTTCTAGTACAAATCTCGTCAATAAACTGCTCCTCTGTAAGCATCGTCTCCGCAAAACCTAAAAGTTGACCCAGACGCGTAACCTGCGGCGGCTGAATATAGGTTTGGGCTAATATTTCATGTTGAGCAAACACATACTGAGGCGTGTCATCCAGCAGCAGTTCTCCTTCTTTCATGACCAACACCCGCTGGGCATAACGAGCCACCAAATCCATGTCATGAGTAATCATCAAAATAGTGGTTCCTTGCTGCTGGAGCGAGGTGATAAGTTCCATAATCCTGTTGATGCCTCGCCAGTCCTGGCCGGTTGTGGGCTCATCCACTACAAGCAGCTTTGGCTCCAAGGCAAGAATCGATGCGACTGCCACCATTTGCCTCTCACCCCGCCCCAAGGAGAAAGGATGAGCTGCGCGCTGCTTGGTGAGATTGGTAATCTCCAGCACCTTGTCAATCCGTTCTGAGATTGTTGCGGCAGGAAGCTTGGCCATGTTCAGGCCGTAAGCGATTTCCTGTTCGACTGTAGCTGAGAATATCTGGTGATCGGGATTTTGAAAAACATAACCGATTTCTTGAGCGATTTGATTGGAGTTTAGACTTGAAACCTCATTTCCACCCAGCAAGACCCTGCCCTGCGTTGGCTGCAGGAGACCATTCAAGTGTTTGGCAAGGGTAGTTTTTCCCGCCCCATTCTGCCCAATAATCGCCACGAACTCTCCCGGGTAGATATCCAGGCTCAGGCCGCGAAGAGCAGTGTTCTTATTCGGGTAGGTATGTGACAGGTTCTGTATGGAAACCACCGGGGGCGCAGATTTATGTGCAGCTTGCTCTTTCACTACAGGCTTCGTTTGGGTATTCTTAGGACTGACGGGCAGGATCTTCTCGATCTGCTCTTTTGCTTCTGTAACGGTAAGCGGTATTTGCTCAGCTGTCAAAAGCCCAAGCTGCTGTAATTTCCAGCCTATTGACGCTACCTGCAGAGGCTTTATGCCGTATTGCTCAACCAGAGGATAATTGCTGAATAATGTACGGGGCGCACCCTGCCACACTAATTTGCCTTCATGCACAATTAAAATCTCATCTGCCCGGCAGGCAATCTCCTCGCTGGAGTGCTCAATCGCCAAGATTGTCAAGGCCTGAGTCCGACGCAGATTCTCAATGGTGCTATAAATCTGCTCTCTGCCTAGGGGATCTAATTCTGAGGTGGGCTCATCGAGGACAAGAATCTCCGGCTGCATAGCGAGGACTCCGGCCACAGCCAAACGCTGTTTTTCTCCTCCCGACATCTGGCTGGTCTCACGGAGGCGAAAATCTGCCAGCCCCACACTTTTGAGCGCAGCATCTATTCGCTCATCTATTTCTTCTTTGGGCACGAGAAAATTCCTGAGCCCAAAGGCAGTATCCTCTTCCACCGTGCGCCCGAAAATTTGGGTTTCGGGATCTTGCAAAACCAGTCCTAGTATTTCAGACATTCGCTGCACACGAACCTTTGCAACATTAGCGTTTTTTACGTTGACAGAACCAGATAGACTTCCTTCCAGGAGCTGGGGGATCAGGCCGTTGAGGCACATTGCCAAAGTTGTTTTGCCGGCGCCGGTTGGTCCTAAAATCACGGAAAACGTTCCCGGCTCGATTGAGAAGGATACTCCCTTCAGCACAGGCGCTTGGGACTTGGGATACTTGTATACCACATTTTCAATATTTATTGCTGCGTTCACTTTTTCACCTCTCTCAAGTAGATAAATCCTCTGCCGCCCCGGCGGCAGAGGATCAGAGCTTAGATCAAATTACTTCCTGAGACTGCTTTATGAGCCAAAGCGGCAATAATTATGTTAACACCTGAGGCCAGCGCCAGGAAGGGCATAACCCCGATAGCCATACCGATTCCGCCAACGAGCACTAAAGTAAATGCTGAGATTACGCCGTTGAGCAAGGTAGCGGCAATCACGGCCAAAATATAACCAAACTTCTTCTGGATATACCGGAAAGCCAGGGCCCATACTGCCATCTGACAGGCTATAAAAATGTGAATCGGAATACTTAAGGGGAATCCGATAACGGCTGCAGACAGAATATGACCAATCCCAATGACTATCATGCCTTCAATGCTGCCAAAGGCCAGGGCTGCAAAAAAACCGGGCGCAGAATCCAATCCGATAGTCCCGATGGGACTAGGAATCTTAATTAAGGCGCCAACTGCGCTGAGAGCGATAAAAATAGCTATGATTGCGACACGCTTGACATTCCAAAAGGATTTGGTCATTTCCTGTTCCTCTTGCAGGACTGGTTTCGTCATATTAAACATCCTTTCCGCTGATTATAATTGGGAGATTACCTGAGCTAATACGGGACTTTGCCGGGCGCCTAATTTAGTGCATGTCAGCCCGGCGGCTACCGAAGAAAACTGCAGAGCATCCCTTAGGGAACTTCCAGCGATTAAATAGGAATACATAAACGCTCCCAGAAAAGAATCGCCGGCGCCTGTAGTATCTACTACCTTGACAGGGTGGGCTGAAACCCGTGCGTTCTCGCTTGGGCTAACCCCCAGGGCGCCCTCTGCACCCAGGGTCAAAACCAGCAAGCCGGAATATTGAGCCTGATACTTCTCGATACATTTGATATCACAGGTTGATTCATACAACTTGTGCAATCCTTGGCGGCAGGGAGCAAAAATATCGACATATTCCAGGGCCTCGAAGATTGTATCAGCGCCTATTCCAAACTGCTGCATTGTGCCAAGATCGAGCTGAAGATTAAAGACTGTGGTCAGGCCTGCCTGCTTGGCCTTTTTGAGGGCAAAGAGTGCGGCGTCTTTGGGCAGCAAATCTGTGTAGAAAATATCGCCTGCGCACAAGTAGTCTGTGTCTATCTGTTCAGGCCTCAGATCCAGGAAACAATCCCCCATATTCAACATGATGAACTTGCTGCCCCGTTGATCTACGACGATGTTTGTATGTAGCGAAACACCTCCCTTTTTTACAGGCATTGCTGAGACATCAATACCTTCCTGCCGCAATGTATCGCGTAATTGCACCCCTACAGAGTCATCACCGATTTGGGCGATAAAGCCAGTCTCTGCGCCCAATCGGGTTGCCTGGGTGATTACGTTAGCCGCGCTGCCGCCGTGTACAGTAGAAGTGTTGTTAATTAAGGCAAAGCCGTCTTCTGCGGGCAGTTCTGCTACCTGCAGCATTATATCCATAGCCAAGCTGCCAAGTCCGATTATCCGCTTCACATTCTTACTCCTCTCTTTGCTTATTTTCTTTTTAAAGTGATAGTATGCTCATATCGGTCGCCACGAAGAAAAATCTTACTGTATTCCATTGGAATATTGTTCTTGTTATACGCCACCCTCCTGATGCTGAGGAGAGGAGTCTGAGGAGAGACGTTGAGTTTTTTGGCCATGGATTTATTGCCGTTAATGGCCCGGACTACGTCTTCGGTGGTGTGGATTTCAATGCCAAAATGGTTTTCCAGCACCGCATACAGTGACTGCTCTTCTTCAAACCACTGAGGATCAATATGATTTACCCATTTGAAGGGAAGATAAGAAACGTTCACACTAATTGGCTCATCATCTGCCAAACGCAAGCGATGCACTTCTAATACGGGCGCCCCAACTTCCAACTGCAGTTTGGCAGCGACTTCTGGTTCTGCATCAACTTTCTTGGCCACAACATCTTTTACTTTGGGCGCTAATCCCTGTTGCCGCATAAGTTCTGTAAAGCTCATCAAGGTAGATACCTTGTGATGAATTAGTGATGAGTTAATCCGCGTTCCCCTACCCCGGTCGATTGTGACTAATCCCTCATCAACCAGGAGGCTGATTGCCTTGCGGATTGTAGTGCGGCTTACATTGTAGTACTCTTGCAATTCTGTCTCACTGGGCAGATAATCTCCGGGTTTATAGTGTCCATTATTAATTAAGCGTTCAATATCACGCTTAGCTTTGCTATACAGTGTCAAAACAATCCTCCTATCATGACATCACTACGTCTTGTTATTTATAATACCTCATTCTGCCGATATGTCAAGCCCAATTAAATTCCTTCCCCTGGCCGGCTCAATTTTAGCCTGCTTTCCTCTGATTCAGCAACAAAAAAAGGAGAGCGCAGCTCTCCCTACATTCCCACCCGGGCCCTGCTGCCATGGAGCTTGGCCAGAGCCAGCAGCCCCAGGCTCCTTACAGGGGATA
>DIPE01000028.1:7843-12286 GCA_002427015.1 Firmicutes bacterium UBA5496
TATAGATCTTGTTGCAGTTGGCCTGTATTATGGGCAGGGCCTCCTGAGCGGCGCATTTCCCTGCCAGCAGCACCGGTCCCCTCAGGGCTTCCAGCTGCTCCCGGTCAAATCCCTTGCCCATGAGAATGGTAAAGCCGCCCTTGCCCTGATGGTCAAGATACAAAAACTGCAGGACCGCCTTGGTATTGAGCTCGCACCCTTCCGGACAGCAGCGCTCGCTGCCCTTGATGATAGTCACATCCCCGGGGAACTCAGGCAGCAGATGGTAGGGATACCTCTTGGTAAACCTGGACAAATCCCCAATGACCTCTATGTCCTCCAGGCGGCCGCAGCCCCAGCCCTGTTCCCGGGCCAGAGCCAGATGGGGCACCTCATCCACTGAATAGCCCAGAATCTTTGCCCCCACCGTATCCACCGCCAGCATATCCGCTCCCCCCACCAGCACATTCAGGGTTTCCGTGCACCGGTCCACCACCGAAGCCGGAGGATAATGGCCATAAAAAACCGCTTTCACCCCGTCAATCAGGGTAAAGTCCGGGCGGAAAATCTGGGCGATTGACGCCAGGCGGGCATGGAGGTTAAAGTTATGGTTTTTCATCCGGTCCCGCTGATCCATCAGGCCCAGCTGGTTTTTGACGCCCAGTGTCACCACAGACATGGAGTGGGCCTTAAGCCTGGGCACATTCAGGTAAAAGGCATCTCCTAACTCCTCCGCAAGCAGGCGGGGGAACCGGACCTTTTCCCCCAGGGCAGCCAATTCCATTTCCACCACCGGCTGTTCATCCAGGTAGATAATCTTTGCCTTGTTCCGGCGGCAAACCTTGCCTAAGTCGGTGGCGGCAAAAACCATGCGGGTGAAGTTTCCCTGGGTGCAATTTTCCATGACATTCAGGTCCTCAACCCCATGTTTGCGCAGCACCTGCAAGACCGCGTCCAACACCGCCGGCGATGTATAGGTCTCCGGCCGGCAGTCGATGGCATTTACTTTGACAAAGGCCCGCTTTCTCCCGTCCAGGACCTGGCCAACACCGCCAAAGGGCGCAAATACAGTTTCCACCGCTTGAATTAAATCCTGTTTTACATCGACAACAGCTACCTTGGCCATATTATCTCCTCCCCCTATTCTTACTGAGTTATTTCGCCCTTTTCCAAGGAATACCTTTTCCCAAGCAGCGAATTTATGTTTATTTACCAGATTTTGTCGATGAATGCAGGGATTTCTGGATTGCAAAACGAATACTTTCAAGAGCCTAGAATCGGAGGTGACGACATGGCCAAAATGGTTCCTTCATATATCAAGCCAGACACAACCAGTTACGGCGAGCAGCAGATTTTCCATGCTCTGGAAAAGCTTCCTGACACCTATACGGTCTTCCATTCCTATTCTCTCAACAGCCATACCGGCAAGCTTTTCGCTGAAATAGACTTTGTCATTCTCTGTCCCCAGGGGGTATTATGCCTGGAAGTCAAGGGCGGTCATATCAAATGCCAGGAGCGCCAATGGTACTCCTATGGAGGCAACAGCTCCAGACCCATAGAGAATCCTTTTACCCAGGCCCAAACCGCTGCCATGGCCCTGTACCATGCTGTCCAAGAGTATTTTCGGACCAATCGCAGCATCGTCAATGCCTGCTTTGCCTCTGGAGTCGCATTTCCCGACATTGCCTTCACTGAGCGGGGTCCAGAAATTCGCCCGGAAATTGTCTACGATAAAAATAGCGGCGACTTTCCAAGCTATATTGAACGGGTCTTTGCCTTCTGGCGCCAGGAACTCAAAGAGCGCTTCGACTTTGAGCCCACCGGGCTCTCCGATCCCGCCTGCTCACAGTTGGAAAAATATCTCTGCCATGACTTTGACATTGTCTACACAGTGGGAACACGAGTGGACCAGGTGGAAAAGGAGACTATTCGCCTGACAGAAAGCCAGCGGCAAATCCTCAACTATGTGGAGCAAAACCCCCGCATCCTCATTACCGGCGGCGCCGGCACCGGCAAGACCATCCTCTGTCTCGAGCAAGCCCAGCGCCGGGCAAGAAGGGGCGACAAAGTCCTCTTCCTCTGTTACAATCACAATTTATCCTTCCACCTGCACTACCGGATGAAAGTACAAAGCCCAGACCTGGCCGATTCTTCTCTCTTTGTCTGCGCTTTTTTCAAATTCATCCTCCAAGCGCTGACGGATAGCGATTATCTCCCCCCTCAACCTCCCCAGTCCGACAGAGAAGCCTTTGACCGCTATTGGCTGGAAGTATTGCCCCAGACCTTTATCACCATGCCAACAGAAAATTACAAATACGATTTTCTCGTCATCGACGAGGGGCAGGACCTGCTGGACCCCCTGATGCTGCAATGTATGAACAAGCTCTTGAAGGGCGGCCTGTCCTCGGGGCGCTGGCTGGCAGCCATGGACCCCCAGCAGAATCTCTACAGGACTGATCTGGAAACCGGCCTCAGCATCCTCCGCCAAGGCAACCCAACCGCCCTGAACCTGGAAGATAATTACCGCAATACCCATGAAATTATTAACTACACCATCGAAAGCACCGGCATCGATCCCCGGGTCAAGCCATTAATCCAGGGCCTGGAAATCAGGGAGGACTATTATGAGAATACAGAAGACCAGCGCATCAAGCTGGTCAAGGCCTTGGAACAGCTGAGAAAGGAACATATCCCACCCGCCAGCATCTGCATCGTCTCCCTGACCAGTTTCGATAAATCTGTGCTCCAGGGCAAGTTAAGGGCAGGCAAATTCCTTATCCAGGATTTGACGGATCTCTCCCCGGAGCAATGGGACCCGGAGAGGATAAAATTCAGCTCTGTCTTTCGCTATAAGGGCATGGAATCACCGGTGGTCATCGTTACCGACATCACCGATATTAAAGAAGATTATGCTACCCGCTGCTATACTGCCATGACCCGGGCCAAGGCAATGTTGTGGGTGCTAAAACACAAAAGCACTAAGCCGCAGCCATACAATGTCAGCTTTTAAACAGGTAAACCCTGTTTCTTTTTTTTGGGAGGGACGCTTCCCTCCCGCCTGCCTTTTCCGGTATTATGGGATTATGGCTAATCATAGGCGCTAGGAGAGGATATCAATGAGCGAAAGTACGAAGCGGACAAAGTGGTTTCTTCAAGACAGGTTTGGCCTGTTCATTCATTGGGGCTTATATTCCATACCTGCAAGGGGCGAATGGGTCATGACTGCCGAAAAAATGTCCAAAGAAGCTTACCAGACATACTTTGACGAATTTAACCCCCTGCATTACACTCCCGGAGCCTGGGCAAAAGCGGCAAAAAACGCCGGCATGAAATATGCGGTAATGACGGCAAAACACCATGACGGGTTCTGTCTATTTGACAGTGAGTTCACAGATTATAAAGCCACCAACACCCTGGCCCGAAGGGATTTAATCAAAGAGTATACAGATGCCTTCAGGGCCGAAGGGCTGAAAGTAGGGCTGTACTATTCTCTTATCGACTGGCATCACCCGGATTACCCTCATTATGGCGACAGGCATCACCCTATGCGCGCTAACCCTGCCTATAAAGACAGCGAACATGACTTTGATAATTACCTCAAATATATGCACGGGCAAGTCCGGGAACTGTGCACCAACTACGGCAAAATAGATATCCTTTGGTTTGACTTTTCCTATGATCATATGTCTGGGGAAAAGTGGAAAGCCACTGAACTGATCTCCATGGTGCGGGCATTGCAGCCCGGCGTCATCATCGACAACAGATTGGAAGCAAGCGGAGAAAACGCAGGCAGCGTCAGGACCAGCAAGCCAAGTTTCTATGCCGGGGATTTTGCCTCCCCCGAGCAGATCATCCCTCCAGAAGGGATTACTGATGAAGAGGGCAATTCCATCCCCTGGGAAGCATGTATTACCATGAACAATCACTGGGGCTATGCCGCGGCGGATAACAATTATAAATCCCCTGAGCTAATCATTCGCAAGCTGGTGGAATGTGTCAGCAAAAACGGCAATCTTCTCCTTAATGTGGGACCTAATGCAAAGGGTGAGATTCCCCGGGAATCCCTGGATATACTTGAAGAAATCGGCAAATGGCTGCAAGCCAACGGCAACAGCATATATAACTGCGGCAAAGCAAATTTACCCAAACCTGAGTGGGGCTATTACACCCAAAGGGGAAACGTCCTCTATGCCCATATATTTCAGGAAACTATCGGACCCATAGGGATACAAGGCGTAAATGGCAAGGTAAAAAAGATCAGACTGCTTGCAGACAATTCGGAGCTGAAACCAATCCAACCCTGGAACACCAAGGACTTTAACGACTATGTTTTTATTAACTTTGGCACTCCAGAACACCTTACCTACCCCTTGCCCGATGCCATGGATACTGTCGTCGCCCTTGAGCTGGAGGAGTAATACAGGAGCTTAAAGAAACCGAAAACAGTGCAACCCCGGAATTTCC
>DIPE01000054.1:0-4017 GCA_002427015.1 Firmicutes bacterium UBA5496
CTGTATGGAGGTATACTTCGACATCAGGGGGTGCTGTACCTCCCTGGAAACCGACTAAATTAAAATTATTTTACATAAGGGGTGCGGAAGGTGTGATATATACTATACCACGTGGATTTCTATGAAAACAAATTTGTTATAAAAGAGATGCAATCGATTAAACTATTTTTCCCCAGCGAATAATTGACTTTTTTAACGATAGAGTGTAGTATGTAATACGGCTGAACAAGTAGAGGCTACCTGGCTTCTCACCCCACATGACGCCTTATGCAGGTTGTTCCCGGGGTTAAAAAACAAAAACCTTATGCGGTTTGTGTTTTTTGGGCAGGTAGTTTACCTGCCCATTAATTTTTATAGGAGGTGTTATGTCATCAGTAAAGATTTAATGCTCAATGAAGCCATCCGCGCCAGAGAAGTTCGCCTGGTAAGCGAAACTGGCGAGCAGCTGGGAATTGTTCCCCTCAGCAAGGCTCTGGAGATGGCTGGGGAGAGGAATTTGGACCTGGTCAATGTTGCCCCGCAGGCAAGACCGCCTGTATGCAAGTTTATGGACTACGGCCGGTTCAAATACGAGCAGAGTAAGCGGGATAAAGAATCCCGGAAGAAACAGCACATCATTACCATTAAAGAGGTGCAGCTCAGGCCTCAGACCGAGGAACACGACTACCAGGTGAAACTGCGCAACGCCATTAGATTCCTTGCGGATAAAAACAAGGTCAAGGTCAATGTGCGTTTTCGCGGCAGGCAGGTAACTCATCCCGAACAAGGCAAAATTATTTGTGAACGCTTTGCCGCTGACTTGGCCGAAGTTGCAGTAGTTGAGAAACCTGGCCGTCTTGAAGGTCGCAACATGATTATGATATTGTCGCCGAAACAAAGTTTATAGTGTATAGGAGGATTCGACGTGCCAAAACTTAAAACACATCGCGGAGCAGCAAAACGCTTTCGGAAGACGGGTACCGGCAAATTTAAGCGCACTCATGCTTATATCAGCCATATTCTTACCAAGAAATCTGCCAAGCGCAAGCGCAATCTGCGGAAGAACGCCCTTATCGCCAGGGCTGACCAGAGAAAAGTAGAGCGCATGCTGCCGTACTAAACAATAAGGAGGCTTTTTTGATATGCCAAGAATTAAACCGGGTGTGCAAACCCGTCAACGCCATAAAAAAGTTTTGAAGCTCGCCAAAGGGTATTTCGGCGCCAAGAGCCGCGCCTTTCGCCGGGCCAATGAGCAATTGCTCAAGTCTCAGACCTATGCTTATCGGGACCGCCGCAACCGCAAGCGGGATTTCCGCAAGCTATGGATCGCCAGAATTAACGCTGCTGCCCGTAATAACGGCACCACCTACAGCCAGCTGATGCACAACATCAAAGAGTCAGGAGTAAATATCAACCGCAAAATGCTGGCCGACATGGCTATTAACGATGCCCCAGGTTTCAGCCAGCTGGTGGAACAAGTAAGCGTCAACAAATAAACAAGCGCCTGCAGGCGCTTTTCTCTTTAAAGCAGGATTTTTGCTGATCAAAAGCAAATTATATGGAAAAGGGAAGAAGGTGGATTACAGTGGGCGTCCTTAACCCTGCCCGAGTTCTAGTTCTTGGTTTTTTCGCCATCATTATTGTTGGAGCCTTGCTCTTGATGCTTCCTCAAGCTGTCCTGGGCGAAAGACTCACTGCCCTTGAGGCCTTGTTTACCTCCACCTCTGCAGTCTGCGTGACTGGACTGGTAGTAGTGGACACAGGCACGACCTTTTCTGTTTTTGGGCAGCTGGTCATAATGATGCTGATCCAGATTGGCGGGCTTGGCTTTATGACTATGGCTACTTTGATATTTATGCTATTAGGCAGGAAAATCAGTTTTCGCAATCGCCTGCTGATAAGCGAATCACTCAACCAGTTTACCGTCCAGGGAGTGGTTGCCCTGGTAAGGATTATTCTGGTGTATACCCTGGCGGTGGAAGGGAGCGCCGCCCTGCTTCTGGCCCTGCGCTTTTCCAGGGATATGGGCTGGATCCGGGGGATTTATTACGGCATATTTCATGCGGTATCTGCCTTTTGCAATGCCGGCTTTGACCTGATGGGGAATTTCTCCAGCCTAACTGCCTATCGGGGAGACCCGGTGGTCAATCTAGTGGTCATGGCCCTGATAATCAGCGGCGGCTTAGGCTTTACTGTGGTCAGGGATTTTGGCACCAATTGGCGGAAGGCCGGGCGACTGGAGCTCCACAGCAAGCTGGTCTTAATTATCACGGCATTGCTGCTGGTCGCGGCGTTTTTAGCGATTTTTGTTTTGGAATTCAGCAATTCCCAGACCCTGGCCGGCATCCCCTGGAGGGAAAAGGTTCTGGCTACGGCATTTACGGCCACCACCCCCAGAACCGCTGGGTTTAACACTTTGCCCATCGCCGGTCTCAGGCAGCCCACGCTGTTTATTATCATCATTCTGATGTTTATTGGCGCCTCCCCTGCTTCTACAGGGGGGGGAATCAAGACCGCCACCTTTGGCGTCATCCTGGTGGCTGTCCATTCGATTATTCGGGGCGAGTCTGATGCTGTCTTGTTTAAACGCCGTTTGCCTCAGTACGTAATTCACAAGGCCCTGGCAATAATCATCCTCAGCATTGGGCTCATTGCTTTTGTCACACTGATTCTCTGCATAACGGAGCCCTTTGAATTTATGCCGGTGCTGTTTGAAGTCGTTTCCGCCTTTGGCACCGTGGGCTTGTCTGTTGGCATTACTCCTGATTTGTCTGTCTGGGGCAAGTTGCTGATAATTTTCATGATGTTTGTGGGCCGGGTGGGGCCGGTTACTTTGACACTGGCCTTTGGCCAACGGCTGAAGCCGGTAAATATCCGCTACCCTGAGGGCAGGGTACTGGTAGGATAGGAGGAATTACATGAAACAATTTTTGGTAATCGGCTTGGGCAGGTTTGGCATGAGCCTGGCTATGACTTTGGCGGAAAAGGGGTATGAGGTCCTGGGCGTTGATAACCGGGAAGGACCGGTTCAGGAGGCCGCAGGGATCTTGACCCAGGCGGTGCAGCTGGATGCCACCATAGACAAGGATCTCCTTTCGGTGGGGATCACCAACTTTGATGTGGCCGTGGTGGCTATTGGCCACGACATTGAGGCCAGCATCCTCTGCACTTTGATTCTCAAGGAGGTGGGCATCCCGCGTATTGTCGCCAAGGCTCAGGGTCCCCTCCATGGGAAAGTGCTGAAAAAGATTGGCGCCGACCGGGTAGTATTCCCGGAACGGGATATGGGCATCCGGGTGGCCAACAACCTGATTTCCACTAACCTCCTGGACTATATCGACCTCTCCGATGACTTCAGCATCAGAGAAATAACTGCCCCCACCTTTGTCGTAGACAAGACTTTGGCGGAGCTTAAACTGCCGACTAAGCTGGGCATTAATATCATCGCCATTAAGACCAGCGCGGAAAATATCAATATCACCCCCGGCGCCAACGATGTCATCAAGAGCGGCAATGTCCTGGTGGTAGTCGGCGAAAACAGGCAGCTGGACCGGCTGGAGAAGATGTAGTGATTACCTCCCGCCAGCATCCCGAGGTCAAGGAGCTGTTAAAGCTCAGCCAGCGCAAGCACCGGCTGCGCCAGAACTTATTTTTAGCCGAGGGCCTGCGCCTGGTGGAGGACGGCTTGGCCGCCGGCTGGACTCCGGTCAAACTCATTGTTTCGCCGCCCCTTTTGAGTGAGCGGGGAAAAGAGGCCTTATCCAAGTGGGATTATCCCCGCCTGGAACTGGCTCCCGAACTCATGGCCCAGGCAGGGGATACTGAGACTTCCCAAGGGGTAATGGCTCTGTTTGCCTTGCCTGAGCGCAGCCTGGATATGGTCAGGGGTGATTTGGTCCTGGTGCTGGACGGCATCAGGGATCCCGGCAATGCCGGCACCCTGCTGCGCAGCGGCTCTGCCGCGGGCATCAGCGGTCTCATTGCCACCGCCGGCACGGTGGACCTGAGCTCGCCCAAGGTGGTGCGGGCCAGTATGGG
>DIPE01000054.1:4183-6135 GCA_002427015.1 Firmicutes bacterium UBA5496
GCCGGCGGCTGGCAGCTGGTGACCATGGAGCCCCGGGGAGGAATTCCCTTTCACCATTTTCCTTACAAGGATAAACTGGCCCTGGTGGTGGGCAGTGAGGCAGAGGGGGTGGGGGAGGAAATCGCCGCTGCCTGTTCGGCTGCAGTGACCATTCCCATGCCCGGCGGCCTGGAATCTTTAAATGCCGCCATGGCCGCCACTCTGGTTCTGTATCAGGCTTTAATTTATAGAGGGCTTTAGAGCGTCTCCGTTAGCAAATTAGAGGACCGTCCCCGATTTGTCAAAACAAATTCGGGGACGGTCCTCTAATTTGTCGATGTTGTCTTTCCCGAGGGGTTTATGTTATAATCAGGGCAAAATCACCGGGAGGTGCTGGTTTGCTCCCTCTTGCTGGATTCTTCTGGCGGTTGTTTGAACTTACCGGATACATCTCGGCGTATTTGATTTATAAAAAATTATCTATTGAGGAAAGATAGTGCGGAAGATAAGTACTGCATGGGCTGCCGGCCACAGGGAATGGACGCCGTGATTGAGAGCGCCAGCCGGGGAATGCAGGAAATTCCCTTCCAAATCGTTGGGCTGAAGGATTTATCTTGTAGGCCCAAACGGCTGTCCGCCGTTATCCGGACGAGAGAGCCCGTACATACGGGAAAATGGGTGGTACCGCGGAAATACCTTTCGTCCCTAACGAAAGGTATTATTTTTTTTAGGAGGATTGGAAATGGAAGAGAAGTTAAAAGCATTAAGAGACCAGGCATTGCCGGCAATTACCGCCGCTGTGAATCTTGCCGCCTTGGAAGAAATCCGCCTCAGTGTCCTGGGCAAGAAAGGGCAGCTGACCAATGTTCTGCGGCAGATGGGCAGTCTGCCCCCTGAAGAGCGGCCGTTAATGGGCAAACTGGCCAATGAAGTGCGTGATGCCTTGGAAGCGTCTCTGGCTAATCGCCGCCGGGATTTGCTCCTGGAGGAGCAGAGGCAGAAGCTGACCCAGGAGAAGGTGGATGTAACCCTGCCTGGGCGGAGGCCGCCTAGGGGCGCAATTCATCCCCTGTCCCATGTGCGCAGGCGAATCGAAGATATTTTCCTGGGCATGGGCTATACCATTGAAGAGGGTCCGGAAATAGAGACGGACTACTATAATTTTGTCGCCCTTAATCTGCCTAAACATCATCCGGCTCGAGATATGCAGGACACTTTTTATATTGACGAAGAAACGGTGCTGAGGACCCACACTTCTCCTGTCCAGGTGCGGACAATGGAGAAGATGCGGCCTGCTCCCCTGAAGATGATCTGTCCCGGCAAGGTGTACCGCAAGGACGACGATGCAACCCACTCGCCCATGTTTTTGCAGGTGGAGGGACTGGTTATTGACAAGGGCATCACCCTGGCGGACCTAAAGGGGACGCTGCTGCTTTTTGCCCGGCAGATGTTCGGGCCGGAGCAAAAGATCCGCCTCCGCCCCAGCTTTTTTCCTTTTACTGAACCCAGCGCCGAGGTGGACATTCTCTGCACGGCCTGCGGCGGCCAAGGCTGCAGGATGTGCGCTGAGACGGGCTGGCTGGAAATATTGGGGGCGGGGATGGTCCATCCCCAGGTGCTGAAAATGTCCGGTTACGATCCCGCTGAGGTTTCGGGCTTCGCCTTTGGCATGGGCATCGACCGGGTTGCCATGTTAGTTTATGGCATCACTGATATTCGCTATTTATATCAGAATGATCTGCGGACGCTTAAACAGTTTCAGGGAGGTTTGAGCTAATTGAAGATTTCATACAACTGGTTAAAAGACACTCTGGGTTTTGATCTTTCCCCTCAGGAGCTGGCTGACAGGTTGGCAAGAGCTGGTTTTCCTGTTGAAAGCATCTCGCCTCTGGCGCCGGAAATAACCGGGGTTGTAGTGGCTGAGCTTTTGGAAGTAAAGGCCCACCCCAATGCCGACCGCCTTTCTCTGACTC
>DIPE01000054.1:6343-6732 GCA_002427015.1 Firmicutes bacterium UBA5496
AATTTTAAAATCAAGAAGAGCAAAATCCGGGGAGAAGTTTCTGAGGGCATGCTCTGTTCGTCAGATGAACTGCAGTTGGATCTTGTCCAGGACAGCGACGGCATCCTGCAGCTGCCCAAGAACGCTGAGCTCGGCCGGGATATAAATGCTTACCTGGCTCTGGATGACGTAATTCTTGATGTGGAGCTTACGGCCAACCGGGGAGATTTGCTCAGCCTCCGGGGCCTGGCTGCAGAGATTGGGGCCTTTTTAGGCAAGCCCTTTTCTCTGGAAGCGCCAATGGAGCCTGCAGGCGGCGACTGGGGATTTCCCGTCAGCATTGAAACCGATGCCTGTGCCTTCTACACCGGCCGCCTAATCCGGGGGGTGCAGGTAGGGCCTTCGCCTCT
>DIPE01000054.1:6874-8725 GCA_002427015.1 Firmicutes bacterium UBA5496
GGAATGCGGCCGGTAAACAATATTGTTGACATCGCCAACCTGGTCATGCTGGAGTGGGGGCAGCCTCTGCATACCTTTGATGCCGACAAGCTGCCCGGGCATGAGATCACCGTGCGCCAGGCCCGGGCGGGGGAAACCATGACTACCCTGGACGATAAGGAGCGCCAGCTGGACCCAAGCATGATGCTCATAACCTCCGGGGACAGGCCGGTGACCATTGCCGGGGTTATGGGCAGCCTGGACAGCGAAGTGGATGCAAACACCGCCAATGTCTTTTTGGAATCAGCGGTCTTCGATGCTATTTCTGTGCGCCTGACCGCCAAAGGGCTGGGCATAAGTTCCGAGGCCGGCAGCCGCTTTGAAAAAGGCGTGGACCCTGCTGTGACTGTGATTGCTTCCCAGCGGGCGGCAAATTTGATCAGGGAACTGGCGGGAGGAGAAATTGGAGCGATTAACTGCGCAGGCTCTGACCGCTCTGCTTCTTGGTCCATCTCTGTCAGCGTGGCCCAAATCAACGGCTTATTAGGGGCCAATATTCCCCGGGAACAGGCGGTGAGCATACTTGCCAACCTGGGCCTCCAAGTGGAAGCTGATGGAGATAACCTTAGGGTGCATGTGCCTGGCCGCCGCCGGGATTTGCTGGTGTGGCAGGATATTGCCGAAGAGGTGGGCCGACTCTATGGTTATGACCGGATACCTATTTCTCTGCCGGAGGGGGCTTTGACCCTGGGTATGCGCAAAAAGAGCCAGAGCCTGGAGTGGCAGATTCGGGAGCTGCTGGCAGGCTGCGGACTCTATGAAGCCGTCACCTATTCATTTATCAGCCCGGAAATGGCAGAAAAGAGCTGGGCCGAACCCGGTGTAGAGATATCCAACCCCCTGACCCGGGAGGCCTCCATAATGCGGAGCAGCATGCTGCCTTCCCTGTTGGAGACAGTTTCCTATAATCTTGCCCATGGCCAGGATTCGGTGGCTATTTTCCAAGTGGGCAATGTATTCAGGCCAGAACCCGAGAGCCCCCTGCCCAGTCAATTTCCAAGGGTAGCTGGCGCTTTAGCGGGGAAAGAGCCAAGACACTGGCAGCAGCCAGCGCTGAACTATGACTTTTACGCCCTCAAGGGCGTTGTGCAGCAGCTCTTGCTGGGACTGGGCATTGAGCCCGAGATTCGGCAGGACACTCACCGCCAGCTTCATCCCGGCCGCTGCGCGGCGGCCTACGCCGGCGAAATTTGCTTAGGTCATTTTGGCCAGGTTCACCCTGCCATCGCCGCAGAGTGGAAATTGGACCAAGAAATTTGGGTCTTTGATTTGGATTTTCTTGCGGTTACCCAAGTTTCCAGGCAGATAGTCCAGTTTGCTCCACCTTCCCGCTTTCCTGCAGTCCGCAGGGACTTGGCTGTGGAGACCAATGCAGATATGGCGGCGGATACCCTGATGGCGATTATTCGGGAAGCCGGGGGAGAGTTGTTGGAAGAACTGGAATGCTTTGATGTCTACACCGGCGGCAACCTGGAACCTGGAGGCAAGAGCCTGGCCTTTTCCCTGAGCTTCCGTCATCCTCAGCGCACACTGCAGGAAAAGGAAGTGCAGAAGCTGGTTGACAAAATTATCGTCCGGCTTCAGGAAGGCGGCGCTCGTTTGCGCAGCTGACCGGGTTGTGCATTGACAGTTTATGGTGTAGAATGAAATAAAAGATTTTTCAAGTCAGGGGGGGGGAGCATGGGGGATTATCATCGCGTTACTGTTGAAATCGGTGGTCAGACCCTTATGTTGCGGACCCAGAACGATCCCGAGTACATCAAAACTCTGGCTAAGTTTGTCGACGGCAAAATTCAATCCCTTGCCAAAAAC
>DIPE01000054.1:8843-16358 GCA_002427015.1 Firmicutes bacterium UBA5496
TTGGCAAAGTTTGTGGACGGAAAAATTCAATCCCTTGCCCAAAACAATCCGCGTTTAAGCATTAGTCAGCTGGCTTTGCTGACAGCGATTAATTTAGCAGATGAAATACACAGCGCCAGTCAGGCGCATCCTCGGGGGGCGAAAAAACGATGAATATCTTGGATATCCTGATAATAGTCTTTTTGGTCTTCAGTATCATTCGGGGATGGAAACGGGGTCTAATCAGCCAAATTCTTGACCTGGCCGCGGTGCTGATAGCATTTTTTGCCGCTTCCCGGTATGGGGCGGCCTTTGGCCGCTGGATTTCCGGTTTTTTGAACCTGGAAAAGTTCGCGACTCGAGTGGTTGTCACTGAGGCTGAGAACAAAGGGCTGTCAGGCCTGCTGGTTGGCTCCCTTAAGGGGATTGTTCCCGATGTGGTCGTCGCTCTGCAGAATATCCTGGGCTATGTCCTCCTGTTTTTCCTGGTGCTGGCAGCAGCTAAATTATTATCCTTGATCTTTAAATCCCTCAGTCGTATACCGGTATTGGGGACACTGAACACTTTTGGCGGCGTGCTCTTCGGCTTCCTGAAGGGTGCCCTGATCACACTGGTCATTGTCTGGATTCTCAGCCTGCTCCCCATTCCCCGGGTGATGGATTTCATGGAGTCTTCCCTGTTTGCGCCCATTTTGCTCAACATCGCTCCCGGAATTTATGAGCGGGTCTTCAATCCTCAGCAGTACGAAGAGATAGTCAAGACCATTAACAAAATGCGCGAAACCCTGAAGCCAGAATAAGATTTTGGTCCCAAGATAATAAGCCCGTCAACCGGGCTTTTTCTTGTGGTATAATATTGGGGTCTAAAGGAGTGATTTGTATGCATCCACGCAGTTTGCGCCTGCTGGAACTGGATAAAGTAATCGACATGCTCCGGGAGAGATGTGCAACTTCCATGGGGGAGGTATTGGCTGCAGCAATTGAGCCCCTCACTGAGTACAGCCAGGTTCTGGCCTTGCAACAGCAAACCTGTGAGGCCGCAGATATTTTCAGCAAAGATGACCCTCCTCTGTCAGGATTGGCAGATATCGGCGAGGAGATCAGCAGGGCCGGCAAGGGCGCTATTTTGGACCCCCAAGGCCTGTTTAGGGTTGCTTCTTTTTTAGCTGCCTCAGCTTCTCTCCGCCGGTTTATGAAAAAGCATGCTGTAGCGGACAGCTGGCTGTCCCTTGCTGCTCAAGGCCTGGTGGACCTGCCCCAGCTGGCGGCAGATTTGCGCCGGGCGGTGGACTGGGACGGCAATGTGCTGGATTCTGCCAGCAATGAGCTCAGGTCTCTGCGCAGAAAAATAGAAACAGCCGAATCCAGGCTGCGGTCCCGGCTGGATTCAATGATAAAATCTCCCACCATGCAGAAGTATCTGCAGGAGCCTTTAGTCACTCAGCGGGAGGGACGCTTTTGTCTGCCGGTGAAATCGGAATGCCGGGGACAGGTTCCGGGAGTGGTCCATGATCAGTCGGCCAGCGGCGCCACTCTTTTTATTGAGCCTATGTCCGCTGTGGAGTTCAGCAATGAAATTACCAGCCTCAAGCGTCAGGAAGAGGATGAGATTAAAAGGATTCTGCGGGAGCTCTCCAGCCGGGTGGGCAAGCACAGTGAGGACCTGGCCATGGCTCTTGAAGCTGCTGGGGAAATCGATTTCGCCATTGCCAAGGCCAAGCTGGCCCTGGCAATGGACGGAACCCCTCCGGAAATCCGCAGGGATGACCGTTTAGTCCTCAATAATGCCCGCCATCCCCTGCTTTCCGCAAAGGAGGTTGTCCCTACCACCATTGCCTTGGGCGGAGAATATTCGGTGTTGGTCATCACCGGTCCCAACACTGGCGGCAAGACAGTAACCCTCAAGACTGTAGGCCTCTTTTGCCTCATGGCCCAATGCGGCCTGTGGCTGCCGGCATCAGAAGGCAGCTGCGTCCCCGTTTATACTGATATTTTTGCCGACATCGGCGATGAGCAGAGTATCGAGCAGTCCCTGAGCACTTTTTCATCCCACATGACCAATATTGTCAAGATACTGGAACAGGCGGACAGCCGTTCTTTGGTGCTGCTGGATGAATTAGGAGCCGGAACTGACCCCGCAGAAGGCGCAGCTCTGGCCACCGCCCTCTTGGGCCGACTGAAATCTGCGGGCATTTCAGTAGTGGCAACAACTCATTACAGCGAGTTAAAGGCCTATGCCACTACAGAGCCGGGGGTCCAGAACGCCAGTGTGGAATTTGATGTGGAGACTTTGCGGCCCACCTACCGCCTGATCATCGGCACTCCGGGCAAGAGCAACGCTTTCGAAATCGCTATGCGCTTAGGCCTGGACCCGGGAGTTGTAGACAGCGCCAGAAAGCTGCTGAAAACTGATACCCGCCGCACTGAAGACCTAATCGCCTCTTTGGAAGTCAAACGCATTGAGGCGGAACGCGCCCTCCTGCAGGCCAGGGAGGAGCGGGAACAGGCGGAGAAAATGCGAGTAGCCAGTGAGCAGCGCCTGCAGAAAATAGAAGAACAGCAAGTGAAGCTATTGGAACAGGCACGGCAAAAAAGCAATGAACTGCTCAGGAGCGCACGCTTTGAGGCTGAAGCCCTTTTAACGGAGTTGCGCCAGGCCCAGTCCCAGGCTGTCAATGTGGACCAGTTGGCCCGCAGGGCCAGGGAGCAGCTCAAGCCTCTTCCTGGCCAAAAAACCAGCGTCCCCGCGGCAGGAACGCCGCCCAAGCCTTCCCAGCTGCCGGCGGGGCAGCCTGTGCAGGTTATTTCCCTGAATAAGACCGGTTCTATTGTCTCCCTGCTTTCAGAAGATGAAGCTATTGTCCAGGTAGGCATTATGAAGGTGAATGTCAAACTCGCCGATCTGCGCCTGGCAGAGCAAGAGCCGGTCACAGGCAAAGGACGGAGCATCACAAATACCTCTGCCGCAATGATTTCGCCGGAAATTGACTTGCGGGGCCAGATGGTGGAAGAGGCCTGCCTCAACTTAGAAAAGTATCTGGACTCGGCAATGCTGGCTGGACTTGGCCAGGTCAGTGTCATACACGGCAAGGGCACCGGGGCCCTAGGGCGGGGGCTGCAGGAATATCTCAGGACCCATCCGGCGGTCTCGGACTTCAGATACGGCGTCGCCGGCGAAGGCGGCAGCGGCGTAACTGTAGTGAAAATGAAGTTATAAAAAAAGCTGTTGACCTTAATCAGGTCAGCAGCTTTTCGCTTTTTATTCTTAGGCGACTTGTATTCGCCGAGGTCTTGAGAGGCCCAACCCTTCGCCGGGATCCGGGTCACCCGTGCCCGGATCTCCGGTTCCCGGATCTTCTTCCGGCGGGACAATTTCAATGGTATAGGCAGCGCCGGCGGGGGTCTCAAAGCGAGCGCCCTTGTACTTATAAACAACCTTGACTTTGTATTCATAGGTGCCAGGCAGGGCAGCCCCTGCATCCTCGTAGGCAGTGACAAGGGGGTCGCTGATGCTGGTGAGGAGCTCACCGTTTTTGTAAATCTTGTACCCGCCTAAGACCACCTGCTCGATAGCGGTCATGGGAGGAGCGTTCCAATCCAGAAGGATGCTGTTTTCTTTTGGTTCTGCTACTAAAGTGACTTCAAGGGCTCTGGTGTGGGAAATTGGCTGGTGCCTTTGCATTTCCTGGTTTGCGTTATTCACCAACACAAGTTTGTATTCGTAGGGCATTCCCGGCACGTGGGCAGGGAGGTTATAACTCCTGTCAGTAATGGGAAGGACCTCGCTGTTGAGCTTGATTGTTTCGCCAAATCTGGTGCTGTAGATATTAAAGCCTATAAACTCAGGCACCTGGGGTTCTTCGCCTTCTGGGGGCAAGGTTTCAGTCCACTCCCACCTGAGAGTATTGCCTTCAAGAGTAAAGGCGTAGGTAGGTCCGTGGGCATGGCAGTACTCCATTGGCGGACGCAGATTATAGTCTGCAGGCAAGCGCCCTATATTGCCCATCCAGCGATTATCAGTGGGTTCAACTGCTGGCCGGTTGAGGAATACTCGGTGTTCAACTAAATGTTCGGGGCAGTGTTCGCTGGCTAGCAGACCGCTGGCAGTGCATATGGGCATAAGAACATGCATGTCGCAAGGCTGGGTGGGAACGGCGCTGGTCTTAAACCAGTCGGTGACGGTGTGGGTGCAGAGCTCAGTCGGCAGCATGCCGGATTTGGCGCAAACGGTAACCTGGATTAATCCTGAGGGCCTTGGGGGAAGGGGCACAATATCATCACCGATGGTTTTGCGAAAAATAGTGCCGAACATATTGGTCATTTCCCTGCCTGTCTTGGTGCCGCCAATGAAAACAGTCTTGCCGTTTACAGTGGCTTGTTTGTTGTCATTGCCCATCCACAGGGAAAAGACATAATTGGCGTTATAGCCGATCCGCCAGCGGTCATGGTTATCGTTGGTGGTGCCGGTTTTCCCGGCCACATTGTATTTGCTCAGGCCTGTTCCGCTCATGGTGCCGCGAAGGACAACATCTCTCAGGACATCGGTAACCAAAAAGGCAGTCTGCTCTGACATGACAACTTCATGAGTGATTGAAGCTGAATAAATTTCTATGCCTTCCCGGTCGGTAATCCTTGTCACAAAAATTGGCTTCGAAGTAATGCCCTTATTGGCAAAGGCAGAGTAAGCCTGGGCCATTTCCAGGGGAGTGACTTCCTGGGAGCCTATGGCTGTGCCTAGCTGTGAATAAGCTTTGGGGTTACTGGGATTGCGCTCGCCATAATTAACCAGGCCCAGTTTGCGGGCAAACTCAACTCCATATTTCGCGCCCCCGGCTTCCATTACCTTTTCATAGACTTTAATCGCGGGAATATTATAGGAGTGAACAAGAGCTTCTCTTGCAGTCACCATACCCTTAAAATTCCGGCTGAAGTTTTCGGGAGTATAGAACTTGGAGCCGCTTGGCCAGGCCGTAGGTGAGTCATCTATGGTGCTGGCCGGCGAGAGGATGCCCAGTTCGAAGGCGGGACCGTAATCGACCACTGGTTTAATGGAAGATCCCGGTTGGAACATGCTGTTGTAGCGATTTAATTTATTAATCGAGCTGAATTCCCTGCCGCCAACCATGCCAAGGACATAACCGGTTTTAGTGTCCATCATTACTCCGGCAGCCTGAGGATAGCGGCGGCCTGCCCGGCTGTGGCCTTCGGGGTAAACGAAGGTATTCTTGGGGTAGTATTTATCGTCAAACATTATTTCTTCCATAATATTTTGGATGCGAGGATCCAAAGCTGTATAGATGTGCAGGCCTTCCCTACGGATGGCCAGAGCTGCCTCATCCTTATTTTCGTAGAGGCCAGTTGACATTAGAGCGTCGATGGCATGGGTGTGCACTACGGCATCGGTGTAATGAGGATAAGGCCAGCCCTTGCTCTCGGCCATCTTCAAAACTATTTCTTCATTGCTGGCCAGCTGATACTCTTCCTCAGTAATAAAACCACAGCGGCGCATCATGGACAGGACATTGTTCCGCCTGTACAGCGCGGGCTCCATATTATCAGGGTCAGGCGAAAAATACATTGGCGAGTTGGGTATGCCTGCTAGCAAGGCGGCCTCAGAAAGAGTCAGTTCCCCTACTGATTTACTAAAGTAAGTCTGGGCAGCAGCTTCAACTCCCCAGGCATTGTTATCATAGAAGGTGACATTGTTGATATAAAACTCAAAAATTTCGTCTTTATTATACTGGCGCTCAATTTTAATTGCCAGAAACAACTCCTGGATTTTGCGGGAGAGCTTTTTCTGGCTGGAGAGATAGACTTGTTTGGCTATCTGCTGGGTGATGGTGCTGCCGCCCTGGCCCCCTCCCCCTACGATGTTGGTATACACTGCCCGGGCAATGCCACGGAGGTCAAAACCTGGATTCTCAAAAAAGCTTTTGTCTTCGGCGGCTAAAAATGCATCCCGTAAATGATCAGGAACGTCATCCATTTTAATGGGAATTCGATTTTGGGCGTCATGAATTTCAGTGATTAAATCACCGTTAATGTCGTAAATATAAGACGGAAGACTGGGATGTTCCAACACAGTGGGGTCAAAGGCCGGGACATCCTCCAAGGCGCCGACAATCATGCCGGTTCCCATGCCCATCCCGCCGATAATGCCAGCGAAAACAAAGACAATGCCGATTTTGGTCAGCAGCCAGGTTGTTGAGCCAAAGACTTTAAAGGCAGGTTTAGCTTTTTGCAAAAAGAATTTCAGTACTGAAGTATTAGAAGCACGCATAGCGAGTTCCTCCCTTATAACAAGGATAGAAATTTAATCAATTATAGCACAGATAATAATGCTTGTTAACAAGTTAGCATACCCAATAATGCAGATAATACTTGCAAAAAAAAACCCTTGCGGGTTTTGCATATAATAAAATGGTCGGGATGACAGGATTTGAACCTGCGGCCTCTGCGTCCCGAACGCAGCGCTCTACCAAACTGAGCCACATCCCGGCACAAGTTATTGTATGTAATCTGCTGAGCTTTGTCAACATGGGTTTAGGAGGAAGAAAATTGTTCCGATTGAGGCGCAGGCCATTATATGCGGCAGTGAAAAACCGTTTTCCTCGGCGATTTATAATTTTTTTAACAATAATTTTCGTTTTATATTTGCTCATCCAGACTTTCCTGATTATCCAATCCAATCTCAGGCCTACAATTATTGCATTGGCTCAGGCTAAAGCAAAAGTTTTGGCTACTGAAGCAATTAATGCAGCGATCAATCAAAATATCGCCAAGGAAAGCCGATATGAACATTTAATATTTATCCAAAAAGACAATGAGGGCAATATAGTTTTGGCAGAAGTTAACAATATGGAATTGGCAAGAATTCAGGCTCTAACTACCATGAATGTGCAGTCTGTCCTCAAAGAACTGGAGGAAGAAAAAATCAGAATTCCCTTGGGCCAAGTTTTAGGCAGCGAGCTGCTTGCCAATCTTGGACCAAAGATTCCTGTAAGCCTGGTTCCTGTTGGCACAGTCAGCGCCAAAATGCAACAGACATTCCAGTCCAGCGGTATCAATATTGTTTCCCATCAAGTGGGCATTGATATTACTGCAACAGTCCATATTGTCGTACCTTTTTTGACTTCGGAAGTCAATGTAAATACTTATACGCCGCTTGTCACCGCTACTTTTTTTGGTCGTGTTCCGGAAACAGTGATTAACCTGCCGATGCCTTATGATTTTCAGTTTCCGTCAATTTCCGATACAGATTAGCCGGAGACGACATATAATAGTATTGTATTGGGCAAATTGAATACAGGAATTAACTTAAAAAAAGTTGTTGACAAGCACTTTTAAATGAGTTATGGTATACAAGCTGTCACTTTGCAGGAACCAAAATTTTTAGTTTGACGTTCTGGTTTGAGTGTGATAATATGTTTAAGTCACGGTTTGAATGTGACAGCGGAGCTAAGGCTCCTGTGACAAACGTTTATCGGCTAGCGCCGATAAAGTTTGCACGGCGTTCTTTGAAAACTGAACAGTGAT
>DIPE01000002.1:0-1044 GCA_002427015.1 Firmicutes bacterium UBA5496
ACATATTATACGAGGGAGTGATATTGGTGAAAGTATTATTTATCGGCGATGTGGTTGGCCGCAGCGGACGCAATGCAGTAGCGGCTGTTTTGCCAAAGTTGGCTAGCAGTTATTCCTGGGATCTGTGTATTGCCAACGCCGAAAATGCCGCCGGCGGCAGGGGAATTACCCCTGCAATCGCCCAGGAACTGTTGGCTGCGGGCATTGATGTCTTGACCATGGGCAATCATACCTGGGATAACAAAGAGATATTTCAGTTTATCGATCAGGCTGATTATCTGGTCCGGCCGGCAAATTACCCCACACGGGTGCCGGGCCAGGGGTATACAGTTGTTGAAAAGGGCGGGAAGAGGACAGCCGTCATCAGTTTATCTGGCCAAGTATTTATGGATATGATGGACTGTCCCTTTGCCAAAGCCGATGAATTGTTGGCCAAGCTCACCCACTGCGATTATATAATTGTGGATTTTCATGGGGAAGCCACGGCTGAAAAAGTAGGTTTCGCCCGCTATCTTGACGGCCGGGCAGCGGCGGTTATTGGCACCCATACTCATATCCAGACTGCCGATGAGCAGATGCTGCCCAAGGGGACGTTGTACATCACGGATGTGGGCGCCACCGGCGCCGTTAATTCAGTGCTGGGCATGGAAATAGAACCGGTTTTGAAGCGGCTGACCACCAAGCTGCCCCAGCGTTTTGTGGCTGCCAAGGGTCCCGCATTGCTGTGCGCTGTCTTGATGGATTTATCTGCCAAGACGATTCTTCGCCTGGCAATTGCTCATGAATAACTGATTTATGGCAAAAAAGAAGGTATTTTTTTATCTGCGACGAATATATCATATGTAGAACGCTATTTAGACAAGAGGGGGTTTATTTCTTGGACGTATTGAAAGTGTCAGCAAAATCCAATCCCAATTCTGTAGCCGGAGCATTGGCAGGTGTCCTGCGTGAACGGGGTGGTGCCGAAATGCAGGCCATTGGCGCCGGGGCACTGAACCAGGCCGTGAAAGCTGTCGCAATTGCAAGAGGATTCGTCGCTCCCAG
>DIPE01000002.1:1231-16341 GCA_002427015.1 Firmicutes bacterium UBA5496
ATTAAACTCATTGTTGAACCGCGCTAATAATACTTTTATGAAACCTGTTTAGATTATAAGCAGGTTTTCTTATGTTAAAGGGGCGATAAGCTATGTTTAAATTTGCAGATTTTCATTGTGATACTCTCCAGAATATCTGCTTAGGGCAGGATTTTTCCAGTTCAAACCAGACTGGGCATCTGGATTTGCCCCGTTTGCTGGCCGCCAATTATATTTTCCAATGTTTCGCCGCCTTCTTTGATCCTGCCCTGGGTCAGGAAGCCGCCTTGCGCCAAACTCTCCGCCTGCTCAATACCGCCAGGGAGAGTATTTTTTCCTTGCCCGGGGTGCGCTGGGTAAAAGCGGCCGGTGATATTCAAGCTGCTAAAGACGGTGAACTGATGGCCCTTTTGTCTATTGAAGGCGCTGATTTTATCGGTACCGATTTGTTTCTCCTGGAATTAGTGCACAATATGGGTGTCAGGCTTATTACTCTCACCTGGAACGGGCGTAACAGCCTGGGAGACGGGGTGAGAGCAGGCAGTGGCGGCCTCAGCAATATTGGCTATAAAGCTGTGAAAGCCATGGAGGACCTGAGTATTATTGTCGATGTCTCCCATCTGGCCGAGATGGGCTTTTGGGATGTATGTTCTGCGGCAAACAAACCTTTTGTCGCTTCACATTCCAATGCCTGGACAATCTGCCCTCACCCCCGTAACCTCAAGGACGAGCAGATACGGGAAATCAGCCGCGCCGGCGGGTTGATCGGCATGAATCTGTGCCCACCCTTTATTGCGGAGGACAGGGAAGGACAAAGTTTGCCTGCCTTAGTCAGGCATATGAGCCATATAGCTGCTGTGGGCTCTGTGGACATCCTCTGTCTTGGCGCCGATCTGGACGGCATTGAAGAACTGCCTCAAGAGATGGAGGATGTGCGCGATATCGCCAAGCTACCTGGCCTTATGGAGGCTGCGGGTTTCTCGCCCAAGGAAATCCAGGCCGTATGTGCCGGCAACCTTCTTAGATTTTTACAAGAGAATTTGGAGTGATTTTATGGCCATTGCTGACTTGCATCTGCATTCCACAGCTTCTGATGGTTTGCTCACTCCCGCTGCGCTTGTGGCCCAAGCAAAGGCTGTGAGCCTACAGGTCATCGCCCTTACAGATCATGATACTACTGCTGGGCTGGAAGAGGCTCTTGCTGCCGGAGAATATTATTCTCTGCGGGTTCTTCCCGGCATTGAACTGAGTACAGATTTAGACAATGAAGAAATACATATTCTCGGGTACCTTCTGGATTACAGCAATCAGGAATTGCAGGCGCTGCTGGCGAAAATCATGGGGTCCAGAGCTGAGCGCATTAAGGAAATGGTCAGCCGCCTGAGGGACTTAGGCTTTGACCTCACCTGGCAGGAAGTTACCGCTGCCGCAGGAGGCGCCAGCAGTTTGGGACGCCCTCATGTTGCCAGAGTGATGGTGGAAAAGGGATATGCCTCCACAATTAAAGAGGTATTTGCCAGGTGGATCGGCAGCGGCTGTAAAGCTTATGTGCCCAGATACAAACTGCATCCAGCTCAAGCCATCGAAATAATTCAGCAAGCAGGAGGCCTGGCGTTTTTAGCCCATCCCGGGCTGCTGAGCCAGGAGAGTCTGATTGCCCAGCTGGCGGGCTTAGGGCTAGACGGACTGGAAGTCTATCATCCTGAACACAGCTGGCCCCAAGCCAAGTCATTCCGCAAAACAGCAAAGGCTTTAGGACTGTATGTCTCCGGTGGTTCTGACTTTCATGGCAGTGCCGATGAAAGACTGGGCAGGGCGGCAATTAGTCTTGAGGCCATACCCTGGATAAAGGACTAAATAATAGGTCCAATTTCTTAATTTTTCCTGCCATTCGGCAGGATTTTCCCTGTACTAAGCGAATATATTATAGTAATGGCCTAATGGACCAGGACAAGTCCAATTTCGGAGGTGAGAAGTTGAAACTCCAGTTGCAGCGTGAGACAGGCATACCCCTCTATATTCAAGTGCAAAAGCTGATTAAGGATTTAATTAAGGATGGCGTTTGGAAGCCAGGGAGCAAGATTCCCACTGAACGGAGCCTGGCAGAACAGCTTCAGGTCAGCCGCAATACCATAAGCATGGCTTTCCGTGACCTGGAATACCAAGGCATTTTAGTCTGTCATCAGGGCAGAGGAACCTTCGTGGCTGAGTCAGATGAAGTGGTGCGCCTGGAGAGCCGCAAGGAGCGCCTCCTGAGAATTATCGACATCGCCATGGAAGAAGCCACCACATTGGGTTTCAGCATCGATGATTTTATGGCCATCACCCATGTCCGTGCCCGGGAAAAGCGGGAAATTCTATCTCGGGTAAATATCATACTCATTGAATGCAATCGGGAGCAAGTTGAATACTTTGCCAAAGAATTAGCCCATAGTGTGGGCGTCATCATCAATCCTATTTTGATCGGGGATTTGGAAACCAATCCCCAAAAGTTTCTCGACATTATTCGCAAGGCCGATATTGTCATCACCACTCTTTTTCATCTGCAATCAGTCAAGGAGATTGTCGGCGATGTAGGGCCGGAAATTATTTCAATTGCCCTCAGCCCTTTGTTGGATTCCATCGTCCACATTGCCCGCATTCCCAACAGAGCCCATGTAGGCATTTTTTGCCTATCCAGCAACTTTGCCGAAAAAATGGTGGCTTCACTGCGCAGCGCCGGCATCAACCATTTGCAGTACAGCACATTTTTGGGATCCGGAGAAAAGGAGGTTTTGCTTGAGCAAATCGCCAGCGTCGATTACATCATTACATCACCAGGCCGGAAACAGGAACTCATGAACCACACAAGAAAGGAAGTCATTGAATTCATCTATTCACCGGACCAGGCATCTATTAACCTGCTCAGAGCTACTTTAATGGAGCTCAAGCAAAAGAATCTTAAAAAGTGGGAGTGACAAAATGGTTAGCAAGTTTCAGGTGAGCATCCTGCCTAAATATTGCAAGGGATGCGGAATTTGTGTCAGCGTTTGTCCCAAAAAGGTACTGGCCTCAGGCAAGGACGGCAAGGTCCAGGCTGTGCATCCTGATCTTTGTATTGGCTGTTTAAACTGTGAATATCACTGCCCAGATTTTGCAATTACTGTAGCGGAGGGTGGCAAAAATGGGAAATAAGCGACTTATTCAAGGAAATGAGGCATGCGTGGAAGGCGCTTTGAAGGCCGGCGCCAGATTCTTTGCGGGCTATCCGATTACCCCTTCCACAGAAATTGCCGAGTTAATGGCCGAAAAACTGCCTCTAGCGGGCGGTGTCTTTATGCAAATGGAAGATGAAATCGCCAGTATTGCAACTATCATCGGCGCTTCCATTGCCGGCGCCAAAGCCATGACTGCCACCAGCGGCCCGGGATTTTCGCTGATGCAGGAAAACCTTGGCTTCGCCGCAATGACTGAAGTGCCTGTTGTTGTGGTCAATGTCACCCGGGGGGGTCCCAGCACCGGCACTCCCACAAAGGCCAGCCAAGGTGATTTGATGCAGGCCCGCTGGGGCTGCCACGGCGACCATCCGGTAATTGTGCTGGCTCCCAGCAGTGTCCAGGAGGTCTATGACCTGACTATCACTGCTTTTAATATGGCCGAAAAGTACATGGTGCCTGTGGTCCTCCTCTATGACGAAGTTGTCGGCCACTTGCGGGAGGGTGTAGAGCTCACCAGTTCCCAAGAAATTATCCACAGAGAGATGCCAACGGTGTCGCCGGCAGAATACCTGCCCTACGCCACTGGCGACGGCCTTATTCCTAAATTGGCGCCTTTTGGCAGCGGTTACCGCTACCATATGTCGGGACTAAGCCATGACGAAACCGGATTTCCTACCAGCAATCCCGGGACCATTGAAAATCTGTTGGTCCGCTTAAATGACAAAATCGCGAAAAACCGCAAGGATATTATTAAGTATAAGACATATGACCTGGATGATGCCCAAGTGATTTTCCTGGCATACGGTTCCCCGGTGCGCTCAGCCCTGCAGGTGCAAAAAGAGGCCAGAGCCAGGGGTGAGAAAGTCGGCCTCATTCAATTACAGACTTTGTGGCCATTTCCTCATGAATTGCTGACAGATGTTTTTGCCAAGACCAAGGCAAACTTTATCATTCCGGAACTGAGCCTGGGCCAGTTGGCTGATGAAGTCTCTAAATCTGTGCCCCAGGCCAAAATCACCAGGGTTAATCGCAATGACGGGGCCCTGATTTCTCCTGCCCAACTGGAACAGGCATTGAAGGGGGTTTTGTAATGAACTACAAGGAGATGCTGCGCCAAAACAAGATGCCCCATATTTGGTGCCCGGGCTGCGGTCACGGCATGGTCTTGTCGGCATTTTTGCGCGCTCTGGCCCAAAAGGAATTGGATCCCAACAATGTGGCTGTTATCTCCGGCATCGGCTGCTCATCTAGGGCGTCAGGTTACCTGGATTTCAACACCCTGCACACAACCCACGGACGGGCCATTCCTTTTGCCACCGGCATCAAGATGGCAAAGCCTGGACTCAAAGTCATTGTCCTTACCGGCGACGGGGACAGCACAGCCATTGGCGGCAACCACCTTATTCATGCTGCCCGCCGCAATATCGACCTGACGGTTATTGTCTTCAATAATAATATTTATGGCATGACCAGCGGCCAGTACTCACCCCTGACTCCCCATATGAAGTACGCTACCACAGCTCCCTACGGCAATTTTGACTATCCCTTTGACCTTGTCAACCTAGCTAAGGGGGCAGGGGCCACCTTTGTCGCCAGGGGCGCCACCGCCCATCCTCGGCATCTGGAGAAGCTTATCAGCCAGGGTTTGGATCATAAAGGCTTCAGCCTTATTGAGGTGGTTACCCAATGTCCCACTTATTTCGGCCGCAAGAATAAGATGGGTTCGCCTGTGGATATGTTGCAGTGGCAGAGAGAAAACACTTCCACTTCAGGCAAGGAAGGCGCTATTCCCTTGGGCGTCTTTGTCCAGGAAGAAAGGCCTGAATATGGAGACAATTATTTTCAGCTTGTAAAAACTGTGGCGGAGGGGAAAAGCGGTGAATAAGAACTGGGAACTGATTATCAGCGGCTCAGGCGGCCAAGGTGCTATTTTGGCCGGAATCATTTTTGCGGAAGCCGCTCTGGCAGACGGCTATAATGTCATCCAGACACAAAGCTACGGTCCCGAGGCCCGGGGGGGAGCCAGCCGCTCGGAGGTCCTGATCTCTCAGGAAGAACTGGCTTATCCCAAGGTGCAAAACTGTAATCTCATGGTGGCCATGACCCAGGAGTCATTGGACAAATATGCCAATATGCTGGCAGAAGACGGGGTGCTGCTTATCGACCAAGATATAGATGCTTCTGCCCTCAAGAAAAGCATCCGCGTCTACAAAGCCCCGATTTTCGCCACTGTTGAAAAGCTTCAGAAACCAATGGTCGCCAATATTCTAGTCCTAGGCATACTCAATACCATTGCTGGCATAGTCAAACCCGAACATCTCAGCGCTGCAATCCAGGCCCGGGTGCCAGCTGCGACGATCAGCACTAACCTCAAGGCCCTGGAAGAAGGAATCCAAATCGGCAAAGAATTGGTCAATGCCTAAACAAGGCATGATTAGAAAAAGGGGAGGCAAATTAATATGTCAGAGAATCTAAATATGTTTTTTATGGCCCAGAAGCAAATTAAGGACGCCTGTGACAAACTGAAGTGCAAGCCTGCTGTCTATGAAATCCTCAAGCAGCCGGCCCGTGTTCTCGAAGTTTCTTTTCCGGTGAAAATGGATGACGGTTCAATCAAGATCTTTACCGGCTATCGCTCTCAGCATAACGATGCCCTTGGGCCGGCAAAGGGCGGACTGAGATTCAGTCCTACACTGACATTGGATGAAACCAAGGCCCTGTCCATGTGGATGACTTTCAAGGGCGCTATTGTTGGACTGCCTTATGGCGGCGGCAAAGGCGGGGTGGCATGTAATCCCAGAGAGCTTTCTCTGCGGGAAAAAGAAGAAGTTACCCGGGGATATATCCGGGCCATTGCTCCCCTCATTGGTCCCCAGATGGATATTCCCGCTCCTGATGTGGCCACTAATGCTCAGGTCATGGGCTGGGTCATGGATGAATACAGCAAACTCCAGGGCTTCAACAATTTTGGCGTTGTCACCGGCAAGCCCGTAGTAATCGGCGGTTCCCAGGGCCGCACTCAGGCTACTGCCATGGGCTGCTGCCTTGTCATTCGTGCGGCTGCCCGCAAACTGGGAATCGAATTCAAGGGCGCCCGCATTGCCGTCCAAGGCTTTGGCAATGCCGGCAGCAACCTGACCACCATCCTTCACGACATGGGAGCCAAGATTATTGCTGTTACCGACATTAAGGGCGGCCTTTATCACCCGGACGGACTCAATCCATATACCCTTGTAAAAGAGAATGACCTCCTGAAACAAAAAACCGATGCCGGTATTATCGATTACCCCGGAGCAAAAGTCATCAGCAACGAAGAACTCTTTGCCATGGAATGCGACATCCTCATCCCTGCGGCTATTGAAAACCAGATTACCGGCGAAAATGCCGGCAATGTCAAGGCAAAGATTCTGGCTGAAGCCGCCAATGGGCCTACTACTCCTGAGGGCAATGAAATCATTAAAACCAAGAATATTTTCGTCTTGCCGGACGTTCTGGCCAGCGCCGGCGGCGTCACTGTCTCCTACTTTGAATGGGTCCAAAACCTGCAAAGCTACTACTGGACCAAGGAAGAAGTGTACCAGCGCCTAGAGCAAAAGATGATCGCTGCCTTTGAAAACGTATACAATATTTGTCAGAAATACTCTGTAGACATGCGTTCTGCAGCCTACATGGTGGGCATTAAACAGCTGGCCGATGCTATGGAAGCCAGAGGCTGGCTAAGTTAAGGAGCAAGGGAATTCATTTATCGGAGGTGACTAATTTGCAAGACAAGCAGGAAAGACTTGCCCTGTGGCAAAAGGGGCTGGACAAAGCCAAGGCGCGATTTCCCGAACGCAAGGACAAATTTGAGACCAGCTCGGGAATCCCTTTGCAGACTGTGTACACAGCCTTGGACAGACCAGAAGCAGATGACTTTGCCCTGCCCGGGGAATTCCCCTATACCCGGGGAGTGCAGCGCAACATGTACAGGGGCAGGCTATGGACCATGCGTCAGTACGCCGGCTTTGCCAGCGCCCAGGAGTCAAACGAACGCTATAAGTATTTGCTTTCCCAGGGGCAGACGGGCTTAAGCGTCGCCTTTGACCTGCCCACCCAAATCGGTCTGGATTCAGACCATCCCCTGTCTGAAGGGGAAGTGGGGAAAGTAGGAGTGGCCATTGACTCTCTGGCGGATATGGAAATCCTGTTCTCAGATATTCCCCTGGACAAAGTAAGCACATCGATGACCATCAATGCCCCTGCCATTGTCCTCCTGGCCATGTACCTGGCAGTGGCAGAGAAACAGGGAGTGGATTGGGCTAAGCTTAAAGGGACAATTCAAAATGACATCTTAAAGGAATATGTGGCCAGGGGAACCTATATCTTCCCCCCGGAGCCCTCCCTGAAGATCATCACTGATATTTTTGCTTTTTGCGCCGAGAAAGTGCCCAACTGGAATACCATAAGCATCAGCGGCTACCATATTCGTGAAGCCGGGGCCACGGCGGTTCAGGAAGTCGCCTTTACCCTGGCCAACGCCATCTGCTATGTAGAAACTGCAGTTGCCGCTGGGCTGCAAGTTGATGATTTCGCCCCCAGACTTTCCTTCTTCTTTAACGCCCATTCCAACCTCTTTGAAGAGGTGGCCAAATTCCGGGCGGCCCGCAAACTGTGGGCAGAGATCATGAGCAAGCGGTTTGGGGCAAAAGCGCCCAAATCTCTGCTCCTGCGCTTCCACACCCAGACGGCAGGCTCAACACTGACAGCGCAGCAGCCTGACAATAACGTAGTCCGGGTAGCCTTGCAGGCCTTGTCTGCGGTGCTTGGAGGCACCCAGTCCCTGCACACCAACTCCCGGGATGAGGCGATGGCATTGCCCAGCGAGGATTCGGTGCGCATTGCCCTGAGGACCCAGCAGATTATCGCCCACGAAACCGGCGCCGCCGATGTAGTGGATCCCCTAGGAGGGAGCTACTATATCGAAAGCCTCACTGCTCAGATTGAAGACCGGGTCAAAGAAATGCTGGCCAAAATCGATGAGCAGGGAGGAGCGGTGGCAGCCATTAACTCAGGTTTCATTCAGCGCCAGATTCAGGATAGCGCTTATAAATTCCAGCTGGATGTGGAGACCAAGGAACAAATCATTGTCGGCGTCAATCAATTCACCGTGGATGATGAGACCCAGCCTGAGCTGCTTCGGGTTGACCCGGCAGTTGGCATTGAGCAGCAACAGCGCCTGGCAGGACTTAAGAGCCAGCGCAAGCCAGAGGCTGTGGAGCAGGCATTAGCAGCCATCCGCCAGGGGGCAGAAAAGGGAGACAATCTCTTTCCGCCGGTCCTGGATGCCGTAAGGGCTTATGCTTCTCTTGGAGAAATCTGCGGCGTCCTCAGGGAAGTTTACGGCGAATATCAGGCAAAAGACTTAGTCTAAAGGAGGCGATTGTATGGCGCCCATCAGAGTTCTCATGGCAAAACCCGGCTTGGACGGCCACGACCGGGGCGCGAAAGTTGTGTCCCGGGCTTTAAGGGATGCTGGCATGGAGGTAATATATACGGGCTTGCGCCAGTCTCCGGAGCAAATAGTGCAAGCAGCCATTCAGGAGGATGTGGATATCATCGGCCTTAGCTGTCTTTCCGGCGCCCACAACTCTTTGTTTCCCAAAGTAGTGGAGCTGCTAAAGGCAAGGGGAGCCGGAGAAATCGCCGTCTTTGGCGGCGGGGTAATCCCCGAGGCCGACATCCCCGGCTTGCGGGCTGCAGGCATTGAAGCGGTATTTACACCGGGCACTTCCCTGGAGGAAATTGTAACCTTTATCAGGGAAAGAGTGTCAGGGCAATGACTAGTTGTTGGCAGAGGCAGCTGGCAAAGGCCATAACCAAAATCGAGAATATGGATCCACAAGCTCTAGCTGAGGCGGCCAGCTTGCCTCTGGACAATTCATCTGTCCAGATTATCGGGGTTACCGGCCCTCCGGGGGGCGGCAAAAGCACCTTATGCAGCCAGCTCATTGAGGCGCTGGCTAGTAAACACAAAGTCGCCGCCCTTTTGGTGGACCCTTCCAGCCCCTTTTCTGGCGGGGCCATTCTTGGCGACAGAATCCGCATGCAGGCTCTGGTCTCAAATCCCAATGTCTATATCCGTTCCTTAAGCAACCGGGGCAACGCCGGCGGCGTAGGCAGTTCGGTAGTCAGCATTCTCAGGGCGGTAATGAGCGCTGGCTTTGATTACATTATTATTGAGACCGTCGGCGCCGGCCAGTCAGAGGTGAAAATCGCGTCTATAGCTGATACCACCCTGGTGGTTTCGGTGCCAAACCTAGGGGATGACATCCAGGCGGTAAAGTCGGGGATTCTCGAGATTGCCGATATCTTAGTCATTAACAAAGCGGATTTGCCTGGGGTGGACTCCCTGTACATCGCTTTGCGGGAATCGGCCCAGAAGCATGTAGACGGCTGGACTGTTCCCCTGTGTCAGACTGTTGCCCTTGAGGGCCTCGGCATCGACGCGCTCCTGGTGGAGATAGACAACCACTGGCAGTGGCTGCAGCAAGCAGGCAGGCTGCTGGAAAAGCGCAAACTTGCCGCTAAGTTTGAGATCATGGAGCTGAGTCGGGTGCTGCTGCAAAAGCACCTGGACAAGGTGCCGGCAGATGTTCTTGCCCGCAATCTCAACAGAAAAGACATAAATCTGCTGCAGAGACTGGATGAAGTTTACTCAGAATTACTAAATTTATTTGGTGAGGTGTAGCGGATGTTTAAAAAAATAGATCACCTCGGCATTGCAGTGGAAGATCTGGAATCTGCAGTGCAATTATTTCGGGATACTCTTGGCCTGGAATACGCCGGCGATGAAACGGTGGCTGAACAAAAGGTGAGGACTGCCTTCTTCCCCCTGGGGGAGAGCTCGATTGAGCTCTTGGAGCCAACTGACCCCGATAGCCCCGTGGCCAAATTTATCGCCAAAAGAGGCCCGGGCATCCATCATATCGCCCTGGGGGTGGATGATACAGCCAAGGCCATTGCTGAGCTCACTGCCCGTGGAGTCAAGATGATTGACTCCGTTCCAAGGGATGGGGCCCACGGCGCGAAAATCGCCTTTATCCATCCCAAATCCACTCCTGGTCTGCTGGTGGAAATTTGCCAGCGAAAGGAGGACTAGCATGAGCAATTGGCAAGAACTGCAGAAGAAATTGGAAGCGCGCCGCAGCCATATTCACGCCGGCGGCGGCCCCAAAGCGGTGGAAAAACAACTGAGTCTGGGCAAGAATACCGCTCGCCAGCGCATTGAACAATTGCTGGATCCCGGTTCCTTTGTGGAACTCAGCACCTTTGTCCAGCACCGCTGCACCAATCTGGGCATGGACAAAAAGGATACCCCCGGTGAAGGTGTGGTCACAGGTTATGGCACCATTGACAAGCGCCTGGTCTATGTTTTCTCCCAGGATTTCACCGTGGTGGGAGGCAGTCTCAGCGAGATGCAGGCCAAAAAAATCTGCGCCTGCATGGACCTGGCTGCCAAGACCGGAGCCCCTGTAATCGGCCTCAATGACTCAGGGGGGGCCAGAATCCAGGAGGGAATTGACGCCCTCGATGGATACGGTCAGATCTTTTACCGCAATACCGTGTATTCCGGCGTAGTTCCTCAAATTTCCGTCATTTTGGGACCATGTGCCGGGGGAGCTGTGTACTCTCCTGCCATTACGGATTTCATTTTTATGACTGAAGCCACCAGCCAGATGTTCATTACCGGTCCCCAAGTTATCAAGGCCGTAACCGGCGAAACAATCAACCCCAACGAACTGGGTGGGGGAATGGTGCATAATTCCGTCAGCGGCGTGGCGCATTTTCTTGGCCAGGACGAAGGGGATTGCTTAAATCAGGTGCGCAGGTTAATCAGCTACCTGCCCGCCAATAATCTAGAAATGCCTCCTGTGGCAGAGGCAATCGCGCCCCCTGAACTGGATTTGACCCAGCTCATTCCCACTAACCCCAATGCCGGCTACGATGTGCGCCAGCTTATTGAGGCTGTAGTTGACGGGGATTCCTTTATGGAAGTGCAGGCGCTTTTTGCCCCCAATGCCGTAGTTGGCTTTGCCCGCCTGCAGGGCAGGACCTCAGGCATTGTGGCCAACCAGCCCATGCACCTGGCCGGTTGCTTGGACATCAACGCCTCGGACAAGATCTCCAGGTTTGTCCGCTTCTGTGACAGCTTCAACATTCCCGTGATTACCTTTGTAGATGTCCCCGGCTACCTGCCGGGAATCAGCCAGGAACACAACGGCATTATCCGCCATGGGGCCAAGATTCTCTTTGCCTATTCTGAGGCCAGCGTGCCGAAAATCACCATCCTGGTGCGCAAAGCCTATGGCGGCGCCTATGTTGCCCTGGGCAGCAAATCTTTGGGTGCAGATATAGTCTTGGCCTGGCCCTCGGCAGAAGTAGCGGTTATGGGCCCGGAAGGCGCGGTCAACATCATCTTCCGCAAGGAACTGGCCGCCGCCGAAAATCCCGATGCCAGGCGCCAGGAACTGGTCCAGGAATATCGGGACAACTTTGCCAATCCATTCATTGCCGCCGGCCGCGGCTATGTGGACGAGGTCATTGAGCCAGGGGATACCCGGGCCTATCTCATCAACTCTCTGTCGATGCTGGCCGGAAAACGGGAAAAGAAACCTGCCAAAAAGCATGGCAACATTCCCCTATAAGGAGGCCAAAGCATGGAAATAGGATTTGGTCTGGTAATTACCCTTATTGGCATGGCTGTGGTTTTCCTCACCCTGGTGGCGCTGATGGGCATTGTGCGTATCCCCAGCGCAATATCCGGATTATCCCAAAAGAAACAGCCGCCGGCGCTTGCGCCGGCTAAATCTGAGGGGGCTGAGATTCCTCCTCAGCATATGGCGGCTATTGCCGCGGCAGTGGCAATGCTGGGAGCATCATACAGGGTCAGGACCATTGAGATTATTGGCAATGATAATTGGGAGCGGAGCCGATATACCGACATTGCAACGCTCTGACAGGAGGCAAGAATGATGAAGAAATTTAAGATTACTGTAGATGGCTCAGTCTACAATGTAGAGGTTGAGGAAGTAAGCGAAAGTGAATCTGTCCGTCGGCCCGAACCCCCTGTCCGGCAGTTTCACCCCACACCGGCTGCGTCCCCTGCCAAGAAGACTGCTAAGCCGCAGCCGGCCGCAGGCAATGGCAATTTAACAGCGCCCATGCCTGGCACTATTGTTAAAGTTCTGGTGAACAAGGGCGACCAAGTGGAAGCGGGACAGCCCCTGATTATCCTGGAAGCCATGAAGATGGAGAACAAAATCAATGCCAGCGCCACCGGCACAGTCACCAGCATAGCAGTGAGCCCTGGCCAGACTGTGGATACCGGCCAGTTGCTGCTGACCATCGGATAGAGGGAAGAACATGATTGTAGACAAGCTCATTCAGTTTTGGCAGAGCACAGGTTTTGCCTGCGCCACGCCCGGTCAATTACTGATGATTGCATTCTCTCTCTTTATGATTTATCTGGCCATTGTCAAGAAGTACGAACCCCTGCTCCTACTGCCCATCAGTTTTGGCATGCTTCTAGCCAATATGCCGGGGGCCAACCTTATGGCCGGGCCTGAGGCTGGTCAGCCGGGGGGACTTTTATACTACCTGTACCTGGGGGTCAAAAATGGCATCTACCCGCCTTTGATCTTCCTGGGTGTAGGCGCTTTCACTGATTTTGGCCCCTTAATCGCCAATCCCAAGACCCTGCTTTTGGGGGCTGCCGCCCAGTTTGGCATCTTTATCACCTTTCTGGGCGCTATTCTCCTGGGCTTCCCCATCCTGCAGGCGGCGGCAATCGGCATCATTGGCGGCGCCGACGGACCAACAGCTATCTACCTGACCACTAAGCTGGCTCCGGAACTGCTGGGTCCAATTGCGATAGCGGCCTATTCATACATGGCTCTGGTCCCGATTATCCAGCCCCCAATTATGAAAGCCCTGACCACCAAGAAAGAGCGCCAGATAGTCATGGAACAGCTGCGGCCGGTAAGCAAAACAGAAAAGATTCTTTTCCCCATCATTGTCACAATCTTAACCGGATTACTGCTGCCATCGGCGGTTCCCCTCATTGGCATGCTGATGCTGGGCAACCTCTTCCGGGAATCCGGGGTGGTGGAAAGGCTGTCTAAGGCTGCGCAAAATGAACTGAATAATATCATCGTAATCTTTCTGGGAACAACGGTGGGGGCNNCTCTTCCGGGAATCCGGGGTGGTGGAAAGGCTGTCTAAGGCTGCGCAAAATGAACTGAATAATATCATCGTAATCTTTCTGGGAACAACGGTGGGGGCAACTGCCTCAGCAGAAATATTTCTAAGATGGGAAACGATAAAAATCATCCTCCTGGGCCTGATTGCCTTTTCCATTGGCACCGCTACGGGCGTGCTCTTTGGCAAGCTGATGTGCTGGCTGACCAAGGGCAAAATCAATCCCCTCATCGGGTCTGCCGGCGTCTCGGCTGTGCCCATGGCCGCCCGGGTCTCCCAAGATGTGGGCGCGCAAGAAAACCCCAACAACTACCTGCTCATGCACGCTATGGGGCCAAATGTTGCCGGCGTTATTGGTTCAGCTATTGCCGCGGGGATATTATTGTCTCTCCTCGGTTAAACCACACCTAAAGAGACCCCTAGGGGTCTTTTTAGGTTGTGTGTAAACGGGTTTAGTGCAATAATATAAGAGATATAATAATTGAAAGGAAGTGCACCAGCAGTGCTTAAAATTCCAGTAGGTGTTTCCAACAGACATGTTCACCTTTCACAAAAAGAGCTTGAGACCTTGTTTGGTAAGGGCAAAGAGCTTACCAAGTCCAAGGACCTGGGTCAGCCCGGCCAATATGCCGCCGAAGAAAAAGTGGATTTGACCGGTCCCAAGGGAACCATTGCCGGCGTCCGGGTCTTAGGCCCTGTCCGGAGACAGACCCAGGTAGAAATTTCCCGCACTGATTCTTTTAAGCTTGGCCTCAAACCTCCCGTCCGGGACTCAGGGAATTTAACGGGCTCCGAACCCGTCACCCTTACGGGACCCGCCGGCAGCATCCAGCTAATAGAGGGAGTAATCCTGGCCCAGCGGCATATTCACTTTACCCCTGATTTAGCTGAAAAGCACGGCCTCAAAGATGGCCAGATGGTAGCTGTCAGCTGCACAGGCCCCAGAGCCCTGACCTTTGGCCAGGTCCTGGTGCGGGTCAGCCCCAAGTACAGCTTAGAATTCCACGTAGACGTGGATGAAGCCAACGCTGCTATGCTCAATAACGGCGATGAAGTGACCCTGGACTAAGAATTGTCCGGGCAATCATAAAAAGACACATTTTCTGTGTCTTTTTGCCTAAAAGCGCTGAATTTCGACAAAGGCGAATGCCAACTCGCAGCTTAATAAATCTCAACAGCTGCTATCGCTGTCATTCGCCTGCCTATATGGTAACCAGCTTTTAGGCAGGTCAAACAAACAAATTTTGCATTCCGCAGGAGGGAGGGCAGATCTGTTCTGAATTGCAAACAACTGGAAATAAAGGATTTGCTGCAAAGTGACAAGGGGTATTGCCTTGTAGATGTGCGGACAAAAACCGAGTTTTTAGAGGGCTCGATTCCAGGGAGCATCAATATACCCCTCTTTGACGAGGAAGAGCGGGCGAGGATTGGCCGGGTTTACTCCCAAAACCGCCGGGCGGCCAAATTCCTGGCCATGGATTTCGCCGGCCCCAAAATCCCGAAGTTTGTGCGCAGCATCTGCCGCCGCTGCCAGGGCAAGCCCCTACTAATCCTGTGCTGGCGGGGAGGTATGCGCAGCCATGCCACCGTTGAATTTTTAAATATGGTGGGCCTGGAGGCAGCCCAGCTCAGAGGCGGTTACCATCAGTACCGCAAGCATATCTATCAGCAGCTCCAGGAGTATAAGCTGGAAAGTCG
>DIPE01000002.1:16415-28696 GCA_002427015.1 Firmicutes bacterium UBA5496
TCTATCAGCAGCTCCAGGTGTATAAGCTGGAAAGCCAGGTCATCGTCCTTAAAGGAAGGAGCGGCACCGGCAAGACCGAAATCCTCAGGCTCCTTGGGCAACAGGGTTACCCGGTGCTGGACCTGGAAGGCCTGGCGCGCCATCGGGGTTCAAGTTTTGGCGACTGGGAGGATGAGAAGCCTCAGTCCCAAAAAAACTTTGACTCTCTCCTGCTTGAAAAACTACAGGCTCTCCGGGATAGCCCCTACATTCTCCTGGAGGGGGAGAGCAGGCGCATCGGTAACATCTGCCTGCCGAAGTTTTTATTTACGGCCATGCAGAAGGCGCCGGTATTTGAGATTTATGGCAGTCTGCCCCGGCGAACTGAGCGCATCCTCAGGGATTATGCCCCTAGAAGCAGTGAAGCCCGAGTTAACACCTACTTGGCCCTGTCCAGGCTGGAAGGTATATTGTCTAAGGGGCTGTTTACTGAGCTGAAGCAATGCCTGGATGCTGAAGACTATGCTCGCTTTGTGGAACTAATCCTTGTCAAGCATTACGATCGGCTTTATGAACATAAACTCCCAGGGAAACAAGTGCTGGCGAGAGTCAACTCCGACGAGACAGATAAAGCTGCAGCTGCAATCGCCGCCTTATTAGAAGCATAGGACGGTTTTTCCGCTTCTGGAGTTATCGACCTAATGGAAGCAAAACCGTGCCTATGTTTTTCTATCCCTTTGCGCTTTACAACTTTTCCTAGTAAAATAGAAACACAGCCCAGAGGACACGGAGGTAGAGAAATGGCCGGAAGAACACCCAAAACATATTACATAAAGACATATGGCTGCCAGATGAATGTCAGGGACAGCGAGACCATCGCCGGCATCTTTCAGGGATTGGGGCTTGCCCCTGCCCAGGATATGACTGAGGCCGATGTCATCTTAGTCAACACCTGCACTGTCCGGGACAAGGCCGAACAAAAGGTCTACGGCCTCCTAGGGCGGTTCCGGGAATTAAAGGAAGAAAATCCTGATTTAATCCTGGGCATTTGCGGCTGCATGCCCCAGCAAAGAGAAGTGGCCAAGCACTTGAGATCCCGGTACCCTTATCTGGACATTATTATCGGCACCCACAATCTCAACCAGCTGACAGCATATATGCAGCAGGTCCTGAATGAGCGCCGGCAGGTCTTTGAAATCTGGGAGGAAAGGGCCTCGGAAGAACTGGCCATGCCTGCCCGCCGCGCCGGCAAATTTAAGGCCTTTGTCAATATCTCCTGGGGCTGCAACAACTTCTGTACATACTGCATTGTCCCTTATGTCCGGGGCCGGGAAAAAAGCCGGGAACCCCAATCAATCCTGGAAGAAATCACTGGCCTGGCCAAAGAAGGTTTCGTAGAGATTACTCTGCTGGGGCAAAATGTCAACAGCTACGGCAAAGACTTGCCAGGCAAGCCGGATTTTGCCCGGCTGTTAAAAGAGATTAGCGCCATTCCGGGAATTGAGCGCATTCGCTTTATGACTTCTCACCCTAAAGATGTCAGTGAGCGCCTAATCGCAGCCATGGCCGCGCTGCCCAAGGTCTGCAATCATCTGCACCTGCCCCTGCAGGCCGGGAGCAATCGCATCCTCGGCCTCATGAACCGGGGATATACCCGTGAACACTACATGAACCTGGTACGGAAGATTCGCTCTGCCCTGCCCGAAATTGCTTTGACTACAGATATAATTGTGGGGTTCCCCGGTGAAACCGAGGCGGATTTTCAGGCTACCCTTGAGATTATTGAGCAGGTTCGCTTTGATTCAGCCTTTACCTTTATGTACTCCCCTCGGGCAGGAACGCCTGCGGCTTCTATGGAAGAACAGCTGGCCCAGCGGGAAATGGGGGAGAGGCTGCAGCGGTTAATTGCTGTGCAGAATGCCATCAGCCTTGCACGCAATCAGGAGCTGGTGGGAACCACCCAGGAGATATTGGTGGATGAATGGGCGGACAATAAAGCTAAGGGGAGGACCACCACCAATAAGCTGGTCTTCTTTGACAGTCCCCAGGATTTGACTGGGACTATTGTCCATGTCAAGATAACCGCGGCCAAGACCTGGAGCCTGGCAGGAGAATTGGGGGATGAAGCATGAAGCTGACGCCGATGATGCAGCAGTACCGTGAGACCAAGGAACAGTACCCCGATTGTCTGCTGATGTTTCGGGTGGGGGACTTTTTTGAGCTCTTTTTTGAGGATGCTGTCATTGCATCCCGGGAACTGAATATCGCCCTGACCAGCAGGGATAAAAAAGAGGGAGAAAAGGGGACGCCCATGGCCGGGGTGCCCCATCATGCCTTGGATGCCTATTTGGGCAAACTGGTGAAAAGCGGTTACAAAGTTGCCATCTGCGACCAAGTGGAGGATCCACAGCTGGCCAAGGGCCTGGTAAAAAGAGAAGTGGTGCGGGTGATAACCCCCGGCACCATTATTGAGGATAACCTGCTGGAACCTACTGAAAACAATTGGTTATTGGCCCTGGTGCGCCAGCAGGAAGAATGGGGCCTGGCCTTTACCGATATTTCCACCGGCCAGTTCCAGTGTTCCCAGTTTGCCGGTTCTTTGGAACAGGTTGAGTCCATCATCGCCTCTCTCAACCCCAGAGAAATCATTTCCGACGAGAAAGCTGACAGTTTGGGCTTTCCCGCCAATTCTCAGGTGGAAGCAATCAGCCCGGAACAAATAAGCAGCGTATCCGCTGATTTGCCCCGGGAACATTTTCTGCATGCCAAGCCCCTTGCGGCAAAAGCTGCAGCCCTTATCCTCACCTATCTCCGAGACAGGCAAATGGCCTTTCCTGAGCATCCTGGGGACCTTGCCTGGTATGATCCCGGCAGTTTTATGTACTTGGACGCCACTTCCCAGCGCAATCTGGAGATACTGGCCCCCTTGGGCGGGAACAGCAGCGGCCCTTCCCTGCTCAAGGTAGTGGACAAGACGATTACAGCCATGGGCAGCCGCAAGCTCAAGAATATATTAATCGCTCCCCTGGCGGATGCAGCGGCAATTGAAAAGAGGCTGGACTCAGTGGAGTTCTTCTTTGACAACTATGTGCTGCGCAAAAAAGCCCGGGAATTGCTCCGAGATATCTACGATCTCGAAAGGATAGTAACGAAGATCAACTATAAGAGCGCCAATGCCAGGGATTTGCTGGCCCTTGCCCGCTCCCTGCAGCTTGTGCCTTCCCTGGCAGAACTTGTAGCGGCAATGCCGGGGGGGGGACCACAGCAGCTGGGGGACTACTCCCAGCTATGCGCCTTAATTTTCCGGGCTATACAGCCGGAGCCGCCTGTCTCCGTTCGGGATGGCAATATCATCCGCCAGGGATATTCCCAGGAGCTGGATGAAATCCGCCAACTGGCGGCCAGCGGCAGCAGCTGGATTCGCAAGTATGAGGGGAAACTGCGGGATGAGACGGGGATAAAGTCCCTGAAGATAGGCTTTAACAAAGTTTTTGGCTATTATATTGAAGTGACCCGCACCCACCTGGACCTGGCGCCCGACTGGTTTATCCGCAAGCAGACATTGGTTAATTGCGAACGCTTTGAGACTGAGGAGCTGAAACAATGGGAGGATAAAATCCTCTCCGCCAACGACCGCAAACAAAGTCTGGAGTACCAGCTGTTTTGTGCCCTGCGGGAGGAAACCGGCAAATGGAGCCCTCAGATTCAGGCCACTGCCCGCGCCTTGGCCGCCCTGGATTGCTGGCAGGCTTTGGCGGAAACCGCCGCCGAAAACAACTATTGCCGCCCAGTCATTGATGACAGCTCAGCCCTGGATATCCGGGATGGCCGCCATCCTGTGGTAGAGCAGTTTGGAATTATGCAGTTTGTGGCCAACGACTGCCTGCTGGACACCCACAGCCGCCAGATCATGATCATCACCGGTCCCAATATGGCAGGCAAGTCCACGTATATGCGGCAAGTGGCCCTCATTGCCCTCCTGGCACAGGCCGGCAGTTTTGTTCCTGCCAGTTACGCCCGCATCGGCGTTCTGGATGCCATTTTTACCCGCATCGGCGCCAGCGATGACCTGGCTTCCGGGCGCAGCACCTTTATGGTGGAAATGGCGGAACTGGCCAGAATCCTGGCTCGAGCGACTCCCAGGAGCCTCATTCTCTTAGATGAGATTGGCAGGGGAACGGGAACGGCAGATGGTATCAGCATCGCCAGAGCCACCTTGGAATACCTGCATAATAAGCCGGCCATGGCGGCCAAGACCCTGTTTGCCACTCATTATCATCAGCTGACGGGGCTTGCGGAAGAGCTTGGCAGAGTAATTAACTGTTCCATTCAGGTCTCAGAAAAAGAGGGAGAAGTGACCTTCCTGCACAAAATCGTTGCCGGGGGCAGCGACAGGAGCTATGGCATCCATGTAGCCAAACTGGCGGGACTGCCTCAGGAGCTGGTGACCTGCGCCGAGAGCTATATTTCCGAAGAGGACTGGCCTTCGCAAGCACAGATACAAGTTGCCGCTGCCCGTGAGGACAGTCAGCCCCAACTCAAGTCTGTGGTAAAAATCTTGCAGGCATTGAACCTGGATGAAATTTCTCCCCGCCAGGCCTGGACTGAGCTGGACAGGCTGAAGCGTCTGGCAGCAGAGGTGAAAATAAATGAAGATTAACATCCTCAGTGAAGAAACCATACTGAAGATCGCCGCCGGCGAGGTGGTGGAAAGGCCGGCCTCGGTGGTCAAAGAGTTGGTGGACAACGCAGTGGACGCCGGGGCGACCACTGTCAGCATTGAAGTATTTAACGGCGGTCTGGACAGCATCATTGTCAGCGACGACGGCGAGGGTATGGCTGCCGAGGACCTGGCTTTGGCTGTCCTCAGGCATAGCACCAGCAAAATCGCCGGCAGCAGTGATTTGTTCAACATCACCACCATGGGGTTCCGGGGGGAGGCTCTGGCCAGCATCGGCGCTGTGTCGGCAATGACCATCACTAGCGGCAGGCGCCAAGATGTGGCCGGCAGCGTTCTCACGGTCACTGGGGGGCAGCAGGGAGAAGTGGAACCGGCAGCCAATCCCGGCGGCACTAAAATTGAAGTGAGGGCCTTATTTTTTAATACTCCCGCCCGCAAAAAGTTTTTGCGCAAACCCGCAGCCGAGTTTACCGCCATTGCGGAAATAGTGCATCAACAAGTTTTGGCCCGGCCGGGAATTCGCTTTAAGCTCTTGCACAACGGCAAGTCTGTGCTATCTTCGCCGGGCACCGGCAGCCTGACAGATGCCATTACTGCATTGGCTGGAACCGAAATCGCGGAAAATCTTCTCCCCTGCAGCGGCTCGTCAGAGGGCTATACAGTCAGCGGTTATATAGTCAGGCCGGAATTTCACCGCAGCAACCGGGCAATGCAATATTTTACTGTCAATGGGCGCCCAGTGAGTCTGCGCTTGGCAGGCAGCGCCTTGGAGAGGGCGTATCACACCTTGCTGCCGGTAAACCGCTACCCAATTGCCTTTCTCAATCTGGAGGTCCCCAGCAGCCAGGTGGACGTCAATGTCCATCCCGCCAAGCGGGAAGTGAAATTCAGCGATGCCAGCAAGATATTCACTTTGGTCTCCTGGTCCTGCGGGGAGGCTTTGAAACCTGTGACCGCCATTCCCCACAGACCCCCTGCGGAGATTAGTTATCAACGCCCTGAATCCCCTGAGACAGTTTCTTATCCTCGCTCCGGGTATTCACCCCCCTTAGCCTATAGAATCCAGCCTGAAGGCAAACAGGTCGTTCAGGAAGCATTTAAGACGCCGCTGCCTGCCGGAGGCCAGGTTGATTATCCAGGCACAGTCCTGGGGCAGGTGTTTTCTACTTTTCTGGTGGTGGCGACCCCCTCTGAGCTGCGCCTGGTGGACCAGCACGCAGCCCAGGAAAGGGTATTATATGAAAAATATCTGGGGTTGCTAAAAGAGGGTGAAAGGCCGGGACAGGTGATTATTCCGATTGAAACTCCTCTTTCCGGACGCAGCCGCCAGTTTGTGGAGGCCTGGCTGCCGAGGCTTACGGAACTGGGCTTTAAAATCCAGCTGACCGATACGGGCATGGTCCTGAAAGAAGCGCCGGTGCTCTTTAAAAAGGTGTTATCAGAAGCGGATATTCTTGAAATTATTGAGTACTTGCAGCAACATGAGGGCAGCGAATACAGTCTTGGCGATTATCAACAGGCGGCTTTGATGCTGCTGGCCTGCAAAGGGGCCGTCAAGGCCAATCAGCGCTTGTCCCCCGGTGAAAGCCTGCAGCTCCTCATGGACCTTGAAGCATGCGAAAACAGCCGCACCTGCCCCCACGGGCGCCCAATCTGGGTGGCCTTTAACCGGGAGAACCTTGAAAAATTGTTTGCCAGGAGATAGAGATGTTAGTGACCACTGCCCGCAAACCCAGCAAAGCCATAGAAGCTGAGGCCAGGGAAATTGCCGCGGCCCATGGCATTCCCTGCCTGCCCAGGGGAAACCGGAATCTAGAATCCCTTTTAAGGGAGTTTAACACGGTGCTGGTTCTCAGTGACAGAGGTTTGTCTTGCTTTACCCCCGGCGGCGAACTCTTTTTTCATCCCAATATGGCGGCGGTGCGCATCCGCTTGCTGCGCCAGGGAAAAGAGGATAAGATGCTGGATATATGTGAGCTTACTCCCGGGGACAGTTTTCTGGACTGCACCGCCGGCCTTTGCTCCGACAGTTTGGTGGCCAAATACCAAGTGGGGGAGAAGGGGAGAGTCTTGTCCCTGGAACAGTCCCTGCCAATCTACCTGGTCATGCTGCATGGGCTGAAAAACGCCAACCCCCCTCGCTTTCGAGAACTGGCGCGGGGGATTGAGCTGGTGCATGCAGACTTTCGCAGCTATCTGCAGCAATTGCCTCCCCGCTCCTTTGATGTGGTATATTTTGACCCCATGTTTGATGTGCCTGTCTTGGAGGCTTCTTCGCTAATGCCCCTGCGTCCCCTTGCCTGTGACAAGCCCCTGACCCCTGGGGATATCGACTTGGCTGCCCGGGTGGCCAGGAGGAGAGTAGTGGTCAAACAGCGTTCCTTCTTTGATTTTTCCCGGCTGGGAATGTCCCAGCGAGGAGGGCCAAGACGCAAGACAGCCTATGGTGTCCTGGAGATTAAGGAGAATGAAAATGGTTTCTAAAATCCCCTTGCTGGTTATCGCCGGTCCAACAGCCTCAGGGAAATCTGCCGCTGCGCTGGAGCTGGCCCAAATCTTCAACGGCGAAATTGTTTCCGCCGATTCCATGCAGGTGTATAAATACATGGATATCGGCACCGCCAAGGTGGATCTGGCCACTCAGGCGCAAGTCCCACACCACATGTTGGATGTGGTAGAGCCTGACGAAGACTTTTCCCTGGCCCAGTACAAAGCACAGGCCGATAAAATAATCCAAGATATTTGGCGTCGGCAGCGCCTGCCAATCATGGCCGGGGGCACTGGTCTTTACATTAAGGCCGTTACAGAAAACTATCCCCTGGAACAGATGCCCTTTGATGCCGGCTGCCGGGCGGAGCTCAATCGAATCTGGGATGAACGGGGCCGGGGCTACATGGTCAGCTGGCTGAGACAAGTTGATCCGGAGACAGCGGCCAAAGCCATGGACCGCAGGCGAATTGTCCGGGCCCTGGAAATTTATGAGCTTACCGGCAGCAGCCAAACTGAAATCCACCGGCGGGCCAAAGCAGAAAGTCCCTTCGACGCCCTGATTTTTGCCCTTACCCTGCCCAGGCAGCGATTATATGAACGCATAGAGACAAGAGCTGAAGCCATGGTTATTCAGGGCTTAATTGGAGAATATATAAAATTGATTGAGAGAGGATATTCTCCAGGCGCCAAGGCTATGCAGGGGCTGGGTTATTATCATGCGGGCATGTATGTTGCCGGCAGCTGGACCCGGGAGGAGATGATCGCCAATCTCCAGCGGGATACCAGGCGCTATGCCAAGCGGCAACTGTCCTGGTTCCGGGGCATGGAGGATGTTATTTGGCTGGATAACAACAACCCACAGTCCAGCCTGGAGAGAATTTCTTTACTTACAGCAGGAAAATTACAGCAATACAGCGAAGTACTAAAAATATAGATATATAGAAAGAGGCGGTGAGCTTGGTGAAAAATCTCAATCTGCAGGATGTTTTTCTCAACCAAATTCGCAAAGACGGAACTCCGGTGACCATTTTCTTGCTCAATGGTTTTCAAATTAAGGGCTTTGTCCGCGGTTTCGACAACTTTACTGTAGTTATGGACAGCGATAACAAACAGCAGCTTATTTATAAGCATGCTATATCCACGATTATTCCGCTCCGCTCTGTCAACCTCAATCCAGAACGGGACGAGGAGTAATATAAATGCACCCTGCCAGGCAGGGTGTATTTATTTGTCGCCAAGCACTTTTTTCCCTGTCAAAGCATATATTATTTCATGTAATTTAGAGAGGGGGAGGGGAGTGGGAATAATTACCCCCGATGTAGAGAGGGTTGTCAGCCAGGGCAGCTTGATTGAGGCCCCGCAGAGAATAGCGCCTGCAGCCCCGCTAGCTTTAGCCGAGCTCTATACTATGATTGGCTTAAAAAAGGTTAAAGAACTTGCCGGGGAGCTGGAGGCCTTTATCAATGTGCAAAAACACAGGGAAAATTATAATCTGAAGAATGCCCCCATGGTCTTGCATATGGTCTTTAAAGGCAATCCCGGCACCGGCAAGACAACCGTGGCCCGCCTCTTCGGCAAGCTCTTTAACAGCCTGCAGGTGCTGCCCAAGGGCCATATAATCGAGGTGGAACGGGCAGATCTGGTAGGCGAATATATCGGGCACACGGCCCAAAAGACTCGGGAAAAAATCAATAAGGCCATGGGCGGGGTGCTCTTTATCGATGAAGCCTATTCCCTTGCCCGGGGAGGCGAAAAGGATTTTGGCAAAGAGGCTGTGGATACACTGGTCAAGGCCATGGAAGACTACAAGAATGAGTTTATTCTCATTCTCGCCGGCTACACAGCCCCTATGGACGAGTTTTTGCGCCTTAATCCGGGGCTAAAATCCCGATTTCCCATTCAGATTCACTTTCCTGATTACTCGGTGCAGGAATTGCTGGACATCGCCGGGCTAATGCTGGAGGAGCGTCAGTACCGCATGACCAATCGGGCCCTCAATAAATTAGCCGAGATAATTGACCAATACAGCAATATGCCATACAATGATTTCAGCAATGCCCGTCTTGTCCGGAATTTGCTGGAAACGGCCATACGCCGTCATGCCGTCCGCTTAAGATATGTATCTCATCCCACCCGGGATCAGCTGCAGACCCTTGAATCCTGTGATTTCTTGAGCAGCGCCGGCAATGAATATTCCCTGTACGGAAACCTGAGGTGAATTATGCTGACTGAGACTGAGTTTTTAGCCAAAAAATATCCTGTTCTGGCCAGGGCCCTGGCAGCAGTGATGCCCGCCCTTGAGCCCTATCGAATTTCGCCAGTTGATCTGCACAATCAGGCCCGAGTCCTGGAGGCCTTTTCCCGGCAGCGGGTGGACAGCTATGACCTGTTGGGTTCCACCGGCTATGGATACAATGACTGTGGCCGAGAGAAGCTGGAAGCCATCTATTGCCAGGTCTTTGGCGGCGAGGCTGCCCTGGTCCGCCCCCAAATCGCTTCCGGCACCCATGCCCTCTGGCTGGGTTTAAGCGGCAACACCCAGCCGGGGGATGAAATCATCGCCATCACTGGACAGCCCTATGCCACCCTGGCCACAGTGCTTGCCCAGACCGGCATGGGTTCCTTTAAAAGCCTGGGAATAGAGTTTAAGACCATAGAGCTGCTCCCCGAAGGGGGATTTGATCTGGATTCTCTGGCCGGAAGCCTGTCGGCCAAGACGAAGATTATTTACATTCAAAAGAGCCGGGGCTATTCCCTGCGCCCTCCCATCAGCACAGAGCAAATCGCTGCCTTGGCGGCCTGGCTCAAAACAAAAGTATTCTGTCCCGCCATAGTTGTTGACAATTGCTACGGCGAATTTGTCGAAATCCGGGAGCCCGGTGAGGCCGGGGCCGACCTGACAATTGGTTCTTTAATCAAGAATCCAGGGGGCGGCCTGGCTGAAACCGGCGGCTACCTGGTGGGCAGAAGAGATTTGGTGGCCAATGCCGCCGACCGCCTGCTGGCGCCTGGCCTGGCCGGAGAAATCGGGTCCACCGGCAATTATCTTAGGGCAATGTATCAGGGGCTGTTTTTGGCGCCTCATTTTGTCGGACAAGCGGTTTACAATGCCCGCTTTGCCGCAGCTATGGCTGAATACCTGGGGTTGAGAACCCTGCCCCGCTGGGATCAGGAGCGCTGCGACCTGGTCCAGGCGATTGAGCTGGGCTCTGCTGAGAAGATGGAAAAATTCTGCCGAGCAATTCAAGCTGCTTCCCCGATAGACAGTTTCGTGGCCCCGGTGCCTGCTGAAATGCCTGGCTATCAAGTGCCAGTTATCATGGCCGCCGGCACCTTTATTCAGGGAGCGAGTTTGGAGCTCAGCGCTGACGGGCCCGTTGAACCGCCATATATTGTCTACTATCAGGGAGGGTTATCTGCCCAGCACGGAATGCTGGCAATTGCCGCTGCCCTGGCCGCCATCAGCAGCTAAAGCAAGGGGGAGGAGCATAGTGACAGTTACCATAGTGCTTACAATCATTGCCATTCTGGCCCTGGTCTTTGCCTTAATCGGCATCATCATTCCCGGAATGCCCAGCATTCAGGCCCTGTGGGTTTTAGTGGCCATAGATTACTGGTTTCTTGGGTACTTGGAGCTGTCAGGGAAGACGATGATCATCCTTTCCCTGGCCGCCGCTTTCACCGTAATTGGCGATTATGTCACTACGTCCTTGGGAGTAAAAAAAAGAGGCGGAAGCACCTTGGGGGCGATTGGCTCTGTTGTCGGTCTCATTGCCGGCCTGGCCTTATTTCAGCTTCCGGGGATGCTAATCGGCTGTTTTCTCGGGGCTTTGGCGGGAGAGCTGCTGCATGGCCAAGAAGTCAGGAAAGCCGCATACATCGCTGTGGGCGCTCTCTTTGGCTATGCCGCTTCAGCGGCCATCCAATTTGCAATTTGGGGCTTGTATGCCGCCGTTATCTTTTATCATATATATGCCTAAAGTGCGCCGGCTGCAGCAGGGGAAAAAAAGGGTAGTCTCTAGTGAAGAGATACCCTTTTTTTATATAAATTTGAGTGGCAAGGCAAAACTCCGGGCTTCGCTAAATATATATAAATAACACGAAGCAAGGGGGAGAGTAAATGGCCAAAACAATCTTTCAAAAAAGACGCCGTATTCGCATCGATCCAAACAATCCATACAGGACCAGGGATATGATTTATTATCTGGTGGACCAGGAGACGAATTTCAGCATTGAAGTAGAACAGTATGATTACGTTCTGCGCAGTTTGGTGGCAGAAGATAAGATTAAAACTCCTGAGCTGAAAAATCAGGCCTCAGCCCGGCAACTAATAGAACATATGCTGAGGAATGCAAGAGGCACAGGGGAGGTAATGGAAATTTATCATAACTGGCGAAAAGGCAAAGTGCCCTTAATCTGTGAGTCTAAAAATATCCTGGTAAAAGAGGCGATCAGAAAGCGCTTTGCCAGAAACCTGAAAAAAATGTAGTTACATTAGGCGGAATACTGCCACGACTTTGCCGACGATGACTACATCCCGCGTATAAATAGGTTCGTAAGCGGGGTTCTCAGGCTGCAGCTTGACCTTATCCCGGAGGCGGTAAAAGCGTTTGACTGTAGCTTCATCGCCAAGCATGGCGACAATGATTTCGCCATTCTCGGCATAATTTTGCTGGCGGACGAGAACCGTATCCCCGTTAAGGATGCCAGCGTCAATCATGCTGTCGCCCTTGACCTTGAGGCAGAACTGACTGGCCCCCTGGCGGACAATATCCTGGGGTATGCTGATATAGCTCTCGATATTTTCTTCAGCTAAAATTGGGGCACCGGCAGCCACCCTGCCCAATAGAGGCACCGCAACCAGCTGAGCTGGCTGAAAATGGGGGGGAGCAGGGGGATCGGGAACCAGGATTTCAATGGCCCGGGGCTTGGTGCGGTCGCGGCGGATGTAGCCTTTCTGCTCTAGTTTTTCCAGGTGAGCATGAACTGTTGAGGAAGAACGCAGACCGATGGCCTCACCGATCTCACGCACTGAAGGGGGATAGCCCTTTTTTCTGACCTCGTCCTTAATAAACTCAAAAATCATCTGCTGTCGTGGCGTCAGACGTTCCACTGGATTCCCTCCCGAAAG
>DIPE01000002.1:28885-32689 GCA_002427015.1 Firmicutes bacterium UBA5496
CAGAGAGAACAGACGTTCGCAGGATTGATTGGGAGGGGATTTTATGAGAAAAAAAGTCATGATTGTGGCTGGACTTATCTGTGCAACCCTTGTCATCATAACGATATTAAGCAGTGTTCAGGCCCAAAACATTTCTGTCGCAAAAGAGTGGACAGTCCGCCGGGGCGACACTCTGTGGAACATTGCCGCGGAAAACCGGGGCAATACTGAAATTCGCAAGTATATCTACCAAATTCAAAAGCTAAACGATATTGGCTCAACAATTTACCCGGGGCAGACGCTGCTGCTGCCCCCGGGCAAATAAAAGCAAACCGGCCACTGAATCGCAATCAGCCGGTTGTATGCGCCAAGACCCATCTTCAACACTAAAGCCCTGAGTCTTCCCGTGGGACCCAGGGCTTTTTCTTATCTGATTTTTGCTCGGATTGCTCTCTTCTTATCTCCTGGGGGATGGTTACAAGGTTAACCAGAGAGCCTGGCTCCATAACCGGCAGCAACGCCCGGTAATGAAGGCCTAATTTTAAACGTAAAAAAGTACTTCCGATAATATACATTATGTGAACTAGGAAGAAATAACGGTAATCGGCGTGGTTACTGGCTAAATCAACACTCCTCGCTCTTGCTTGCGTCAACTTAATCAGGCATAAAAATGAAGAATAGATAATCTACAAACTTGTAAACGTTACTTGAGAGGGACAAGCTAAAATTCTTACCGGATAGTCTTTGCCAGTATTATTGGATTTCGGGAAAATTCCGCTGTAGTATTTTTTATTGCTGGACAATTTGTTCCTTTACCCCTCCCCCTTCTTAAGTTCCCTTTCTCCCTCTTTTTTGGGTCAAAAGGGAACTTAGCCTAAATTACTAGTTGTTCATTCAGAGATCCAAATTGCCCTAAAAAAAGACCGCGTATTATCCGATTTAAGGCCGCTTGAATTTAGGGGGAGGGATAAGTATAGCCCTGAAGTCAAGGGATGATAAATCCATGGGGATATTTATTGAACATCTCGTGGATGTAGTTTAAGTCGATGCTTCCTGAGTCAGGCCGGTAGAATAATAGTCCTTTTCTAATGCGAGAATTCGAGTCAATAACGAATGAATGCCTGCTCCCGTCTGTTTTGAGTATTATGATGCCTATGCCTAATACCGGATTACCTAGTGAAAGATTCTCTTTTTTTATCGACACTGAATTTAAATTCTCAATGATATGCTTTATGTTCATTTGGTCAGTAACTATTATCCGAGTACCGCCATGTTGAGCGCCACCTTCGTTGTATTCAGTTATATGAATCTTGGATACTTCATAAGGAGCTATATCAGTAATTGGGGTTGGATATTTCCACCAAGCTATCGCGCCGGCGATAAATGCCGCGAATACCAAAACTATAATCAGCATTAGTCTTATACTTTTCATATTGTTTCGCCTCCCAAACTATTATTTGCTCCTCAGTATTCATCAATATCGTAATTCGCTTCAATCAGAATTTGTTTACCCCTTTTGTGCTCGGCACTTCAAAAAACGACCGCGTATTTTGCGATTTAAGGCCGATGGAATTCCGAGGCAGGGGTAGATATACCCCCCAATAATGATAAGGGGAAGAATTAGGGGATTAATCCAGGCAGTTTAAATCTCCCGCTAACATTTTTCGCACATCATTATGAATTGATCGGAATTGTTTTTGCTGTTCCGGTTGCAGTAATTGCTTGTTGCCGCAGATCTCCCAGAACAGGTCCATTGACTCAGTTAATCCCCGAATCATGTCTTCCCGCTCCAGCCGGGCAAAACAGCGGCAGAGCCGGGGGTAGTATTCGGGAATTCTTGCGGCGATATTTTTGTGCCGGCAGCTCTCTTCAGGCACTTCTGGTTCTATCAGTTCCAGGAGCATCTGCTGCAGCCACCAGTTGGACAAGCGATAGGCCCGAAAGAGGTCGCCGCGCAGAATGTATTTGGCGCAAAGGACAGCATTAAACCAAAAAACCGGGGGAGTGGTGGACCAAATTTCTTCCTCGGATTCCCCCTGCTGCGGCTGAACGCGGATTCGTAAGCCCTCCAGCAGGCCTCGGGGATCATAGAGAATCTGCCAGCCCCGGCTGAGATAATCTCCTAATTGACAGGGACCGTGCATTGCCTCAAGTTCTTCAGGGGTGTAAAAGTGAAAATCGCTGTCCATGTATCCCTGAAATAACACTCTTACTTCATTGGGCAGCACTAATGGAAATTGTAAGATTACCGGCGCAATTGACTTTGCCCAATCTGTGGATACTAACTTCCCGCGCAAGTCAGACTCGACACAGATTAAGAAGTCAATATCGGAAAAGCGGTCAACATGCTGGCCGCGGCCTCGTGAGCCTACTAGGGCGATTCCCCAGCAGCAGTCCATGGCGGCATAATGCCTGGTGACTGCCGAGATGATTTTTTCAGCATTAGACAAGTATTACTCCCTCTTTCTGACTCACCTTATTTGCATGAGCCCCTCTCCCCCATTCTTGCCGAGGAGATTTACAATTCAATTTCCTGAATTCCCGCCTGGGTGTAACTCTTGATTTTTGCCGGGACCTTAAGGCGGGGATCAAGATAAAGCTTCCGCACCTTGGCCGAGTCTACATTTGCATCCATGGTTAATGGGGCGCAGTGGTCCAGGAACTCCAGGTCAGCTTCTGTCAACTCAGAATCTGGGCCTGCCAGTCCCCAACAATCCCAGGGCAAAAGCTCTACTTTATTTAGGGCGGCAATATCCCGCACAAAATCACCGCGAATAAACCCCAGACCCCGCATGTCAAAAATCCCAAAGTCGTTGGGGTCGGCTTTTCCCTGTCGGCACCAGTGCCAGGCCTTGCCCCCTACGATAAATTCATTGCGGGGCACATCCAGGTTATCAAACCTGATTCCCAGGACTTTCCTTTGCAAGTCATCGAGTTGGGCGTCCACCAGCACCCAGCGCTTTTCACCCTCATGCCAGTATTCGCATACCCAGTGATCCTCATATGTGCCGGGGCGAAAATAGGCGCCGAAACCGCAGCGGGCTCGGGCTGGTATGCCTTGACTGCGCAAAAAAGAGCAAAGCAGGGTGGCAAAATCCCGGCAGTTTCCTGCCAAACGCCTTTCCAAGGGCCGAGGGTTTTGCAAAGGACTTCCATCCAGCTCAAATATCCGCTGGAGCTGGAGGCGGACTTTCCGCAGCTGCCCTTCCTGCTTGCGTTCCTCAGATAGGTTCAGCCCATACCGCTCGGTCCAAAAAACATGAATCAAGAGGCCCTGTACCACTTTAACTAAGGCGGAGATGTCCCTTGGCAGATTCTGCAGCTTATCGGCATATTCACTTGGATCTGTGATTATTCCCTGTTCCGCATAAAACCGGTATACCATAAATTCGCTCCTTTCATATAGCTTCCTAACAGCAGGGCGGATTATTATCTGCCCAGCCATTCCCGGATAATTCGGGCCGGCAGAAAAATTCTTTTCTGGCGCTTATGCATCATATCGCTAATCTCTTGGTAACAAATGCTGAGCCCCGGCCCCAGGGTAGCCAGCAGGGCAAAGAATGTAACTGCCGCTCCGGCTAGCAGGACATCGCTAGTCCGCAATTCCGGCCAAAACCTCTCCCCGCCCAGTCCATAACTGATTGCTCCTGTGCCCACATAAATTCCGGTATTGCCGAGAATGGCCACAAGAGTACCTGCAAGGATTAGAGCCGCTATCAGCGCCAGCGCCGCCAGCAGAAACATCTCGGCGAATATAATCCCATAGTTTTGGCTGCGGCTGTAGCCTATGGCCCGCAGGGTTCCGAATTCCCGCATGCGCTCATA
>DIPE01000043.1:0-371 GCA_002427015.1 Firmicutes bacterium UBA5496
TTCTTTTAAGTCCCATTTCAGCAGCAGCGCCGGAACTAGGGCGCAGGCCAAGAGCAGCAGTTCCGTTATCGCCAAGCCCCAAATGCCCCAGGCTGTCTGCACGGGAACGGCGACCACAAAGGTGAGAATTATAACTAAAATAAAGACAAAGATGCCGATGGCTACCCGTGGTTTAATTATGGGGTTCATGATATCCCTCCCAAATTTGACTCTCTTTAATATGCGCAAGTATTAAGTACCATTATTACATTTATTAGAGCTTTAGTCTAATACTGCTTGCACAGGGTTCTGCCCATTGCATTTGCACATTTGCCGCCTGGGTCAATACTATGATATTGAACTAGAAAATTCGGGGAGGCAATAGTATGGCA